>NZ_JBFTQL010000039.1:0-41259 GCF_056398985.1 Microbacterium sp. 01T413_2 | reverse complement strand
GCCCCGGGAGGGTTCCCCCGTTACCGGGGGTTCCCGGGTTGCCGGTTCCCGGGAGACCCGGGATCGTGGGCAGTCCGGGGACGGTGGGCAGCCCCGGAAGGCTGCCCGTGATTCCGCTGAGGATTCCGCCGAGGTTGGGCAGGCCCGGGAGGGTTCCGCCGTTACCGGGGGTTCCCGGGTTGCCGGTTCCCGGGAGACCCGGGATCGTGGGCAGTCCGGGGACGGTGGGCAGCCCCGGAAGGCTGCCCGTGATTCCGCCGAGGACGCCGCCGAGGTTGGGCAGGCCCGGGAGAGTTCCCCCGTTACCGGGGGTTCCGGTTCCCGGGAGTCCCGGGACGGTGGGCAGGCCGCCGGTCAGGTTGCCGAGGTTCGGCAGGGTGACGGAGGCGTGCGGTGCGGTGGTGCCGGTGGTGGGCAGGGCTGCGTCGACGTAGACGTTGGTGCTGTCGGTGCCGATGCGGTCGGTGGTGCTCACTCCGTTGGGGCCTGCGGTGGGGTCCCAGACGTCCTTGATTCCGAGGACGTTGAGGTTCTTACCGACGTTCAGGCCGTTCGGGGTCGTGCCGGCGTGAACCGAACCGATCCCCGGGAGGGGAACCGTGACCACGCCAGGCGTGCCGCCGTTGCCCGGGAGACCCGGAACAGAGGGCAGACCCGGGAGGGATCCGGTCAGACCGCCCAGCGCACCGGTGATGGCACCGATAGGCAGGGATGGAAGGCCCGGAAGGCTGCCACCGGGGGTGCCCCCGGTGCCGGGGAGACCCGGAACGGAGGGCAGACCCGGGAGGCCGCCAGTGATCCCGCCGAGGYTCGGCAGGGTGACGCCAGCGTGTCCCGGCGTGGTGCCGGTGGTGGGGAGGGCTGCGTCGACGTAGACGTTGGTGGCGTCCGTGCCGATGCGGTCCGTGGTGGACACGCCGCTAGGGCCTGCGGTRAGGTCCCAGACGTCCTTGACTCCGAGGACGTTCAGGTTCTTACCGACGTTCAGCCCGCCGGGGGTGGTGCCGGCGTGGACGCTGCCGACGCCGGGGATGGGAACCGTGATCACGCCAGGCGTGCTGCCGGTGCCGGGGAGACCCGGAACCGAAGGCAGGCCCGGAACAGTGGGCAGGCCCGGGAGGGATCCGGTCAGACCGCCCAGCACACCGGTGAGGTCACCGATGGGCAGGGTGGGCAGGCCCGGGAGGGTTCCCCCGTTGCCGGGGGTACCGGTTCCCGGGAGGCCCGGGACGGTGGGCAGGCCGCCGGTGATCCCGCCGAGGTTCGGAAGGGTCACGCCGGCGTGCGGGGCCGTGGTCCCGTTCGTCGGGACGGCTGCGTCGACGTAGACGTTGGTGGCGTCTGTGCCGATGCGGTCCGTGGTGGATACTCCGTTGGGGCCGGCGGTGAGGTCCCAGACGTCCTTGACTCCGAGGACGTTCAGGTTCTTACCGACATTCAGGCCGTTCGGGGTGGTGCCAGCGTGAACCGAACCGACGCCGGGAACCGGAATCGTGACCACGCCAGGAGTGCCGCCGGTGCCGGGCAGGCCCGGAACCGAAGGGAGGCCGGGGACGGCCGGCAGCCCGGGGAGCGTGCCGGTGATTCCGCTGAGGACTCCGCCGAGGTTCGGCAGAGCCGGGATCGAGGGCAGCCCCGGAATGGTTCCTCCTCCATTACCTCCGGGGGTGCCGCCGGTGCCCGGAAGCCCGGGCAGGGAGCCGCCACCGGGAAGACCCGGGACGGTGGGGAGGCCGCCGGTGATCCCGCCGAGGTTCGGCAGACTCACGCCGGCGTGCGGGGCCGTGGTCCCGTTCGTCGGGACGGCTGCGTCGACGTAGACGTTGGTGCTGTCGGTGCCGATGCGGTCGGTGGTGGACACGCCGTTGGGGCCAGCGGTGAGGTCCCAGACGTCCTTGATTCCAAGGACGTTGAGGTTCTTACCGACGTTGAGCCCGTTCGGGGTGGTGCCGGCGTGGACGCTGCCAACGCCGGGGATGGGAACCGTGATCACGCCAGGCGTACCACCGGTGCCGGGCAGGCCCGGAACCGAAGGGAGGCCGGGGACAGCCGGCAGCCCGGGGAGGGCGCCGGTGATTCCGCCGAGGACTCCACCGAGGTTCGGCAGAGCGGGGATCGAGGGCAGCCCCGGAATGGTTCCTCCTCCATTACCTCCGGGGGTGCCGCCGGTGCCCGGAAGCCCAGGCAGGGATCCGCCACCGGGAAGACCCGGGACGGTGGGGAGCCCGCCGGTGATGCCGCCAAGGTTCGGCAGCGTGACCGATGCGTGCGGTGCGGTGGTTCCGGTGGTGGGGACGGCTGCGTCGACGTAGACGTTGGTGCTGTCGGTGCCGATGCGGTCGGTGGTGCTCACTCCGTTGGGGCCTGCGGTGAGGTCCCAGACGTCCTTGATTCCGAGGACGTTGAGGTTCTTACCGACGTTGAGCCCGTTCGGGGTGGTGCCGGCGTGAACCGTGCCGACGCCGGGGATGGGAACCGTGACAACGCCAGGCGTGCCACCGTTGCCGGGCAAGCCCGGAACCGAGGGCAGACCCGGGACGGACGGCAGAGCCGGCAGGCTGCCGGTCAGACCGCCCAGGACGCCACCGAGGTTCGGCAGGCCGGGGAGACCCGGGGTTCCGCCGTTGCCCGGGGTTCCCGGGTTGCCGGGCAGACCCGGAAGCCCACCGGTGATCCCGCCGAGGCTCGGCAGGGTCACGCCGGCGTGCGGGGCCGTGGTCCCGTTCGTCGGGACGGCTGCGTCGACGTAGACGTTGGTGGCGTCCGTGCCGATGCGGTCCGTGGTGGATACTCCGTTGGGGCCTGCGGTGAGGTGCCAAACGTCCTTGACTCCGAGGACGTTCAGGTTCTTACCGACATTCAGGCCGTTCGGGGTCGTGCCGGCGTGAACCGAACCGATCCCCGGGAGGGGAACCGTGATCACGCCAGGAGCTCCGCCGCTCCCGGGCAGTCCCGGAACGCCGGGCAACGAACCACCCGGAAGCCCCGGAAGGCCCGGGAGCCCCGGAAGGCCAGGAAGCCCCGGAAGCCCGGGGGCGCCGCCGTTGCCCGGGAGGCCCGGAACGGAGGGCAGACCCGGAACCGAGGGCAGGCCCGGGAGGTGTCCGGTGACTCCGCCGATGGTGCCGGTGACCCCGCCGAGGGTGTCGCCGACGTTCGGCAGACCCGGCAGAGACGGGACGCCCGGAAGCCCGGGGGTGCCGCCGTTGCCCGGGAGGCCCGGAACGGAAGGCAGGCCCGGGAGGTGTCCCGTGACCCCGCCGATGGTGCCGTTGACGCCGGATGCGACGGAGTCGGTGACCCCGTCGACGGTGTCGCCGACTCCGTCGCCCGCCGCCGTGACGACAGAGCTGACGGTGTCTGCGGCGCCGCTGGCAGCAGCGTGCGTGACGTCGTCGACCGTGTTCGTCACGCCGGTCGTGGCTGCATCGGTGACGCCGCTGACCGTGTCCGCGGCGCCGTCCGTGGCCGCCTCAGCGGTCTGGACGATGGCGTCCGTGACGGCGGGGACGGACGGCACCGAAGGCAGACCCGGATCCGTGCCGCCTCCCGACGGGACCGTGCCCGTGACCGTGCCGAGCGTGTCGCCGACGAGGTTCGAGACGTCCTGCGTGACCGCGGGAAGGCCGCCGGTTCCACCGGCTCCGCCGCCCTGCGACGGATCGCAGGCGCCGGCCACGAGGTTCGTGACTGCCGTGAGTGTGCTGTTGACGACGTTGCAGCCGCAGTCGGCGCCATTGGGTGGCGCCTCTGCGGCATTTGCCGCCGTCGCGCCGGCGAGAGTGATCCCGCCCGCGATGAGCGTGCCCCAGAGAGCACGCTTGACGATGCGATTCATGTTCTCTTTCCTTCTGATCTGGGGAAGCGCGAATGCGCGATGACACGTGCCGCCTCAAGGGCGGCCGTGCCCCGATCAGTCGGGAGAGGAGTCGTGGTCCGCGACCGGCGAGATCGGCAGGCGGTCGTCGCCTGCCGATCCGGTGCGGACGGCCAGCAGACGGTCGCCTGCCGACAACGAAGAGATGGTGCCGAAGAGGCGCACGTCGCTCGTGCTGCCACCGGATGCGGATCCGGTGCCCGGCACCCCGAACTCAGAGGTCGGGGAACCCGACGGGTGCTGCGCGGGCGTTGCGGGCGCGGTCGCTGCCGGAGACGCGGAGAGCGCCGCCGATACGAGCTCGTCGAGGCTGGGAAGCGCACTCTGCGCCCCGTCCCGCGCCGAAGCGAGGGTGACGGGGCGCGGTGAAGCGGGGGAGACCGGGTCTAGGGCGCCGTGAAGACCGGGAATGGCGGGAGATCCGGCCGGATCCGCGACCGGGGAGACCGGCGGCACGGTCGCGGTCGCGCCGCGCACCGTCTCGGTCACGGTTCCGACGGTGCCGTCGATCGAGACGGCGATCCGCGGGAGCGCATCGGTCACGGCGCTGAGCGTCGTGGGCACGCGGTGCAGAACGGCGTTGACCGGCGCGAGCACGGGGCTCAGCGCCGGGACGACCGAGTCCGTGGTCGTCGTGACGACGTCGATCGCGGCGCCGGCGGTCTGGTCGACGCCCTCCACGACCGGGAGGACGGCTTCGACGATCGGCGCGACCAGCGGTGCAACCGGCACTGCGGCCTCTGCGGGCGCGGGTGCCGCGTCCGTCACCGCGTCGACGACGGGTACCGGAAGTACCTCGGAAACGGTGGTCTGCACGGCCGAGAGCGTGCTCTGAACGGTGGCCGGCGCCTCGACGATCGTGTCCTGAACTGCGCCGACGGTGCTCTGCAGCGTGCCGAGGAGGCTCGGAGGTGGCGGCGGTGCGGTCTCTGCAGCCTGCGCGGATCCGGATCCGAAAGCGATCGACAGAGCCACCCAGCCGAGGGCGAAGAATCCGCCCGCGACCGCAGCGGGGACGAATCCCCGTAGCGACCGCGTACGACCCCGCATGAATACCCCCCGATATACCGCCGTTACGGCACAAGGTATTCCCTGCGCAGAGCATCTGTCTAGAGCCACTTGCGGTTGTTTCCCGCGGCGTCACCGGATCGAGACCAAGCACTGTCGGACGGATCCCAGGGGGTCGGCGCTGACGTAGCGTTGATACGTGAGTTCTCCTGCCCTCGATGTGGCCGCCGTCCGCGCCGACTTCCCCCTGCTCGCCGAGTCCGTGAACGGGGTGCCGCTGGCGTACCTCGACTCCGCTGCGACGAGCCAGAAGCCCCGCATCGTGCTGGATGCCGAGCGCGACTTCCTGGAGCGGTCCAACGCGGCCGTGCATCGCGGTGCGCACACGCTCGCCGCCGAGGCGACCGAGCTCTATGAGGACGCCCGCGCGGCCGTTGCCGGCTTCGTCGGCGCGCACCAGGACGACCTGGTCTGGACGCACGGCGCCACCGAGGGGTTGAACCTCGTGGCGTACGCGATCGGCAACGCGACCCTCGGCCGTGGCCTCCCCGAGAGCGCCCGCTTCGCGCTGCAGCCCGGCGACGAGCTCGTCGTGACCGAGGCGGAGCACCACGCGAACATCGTGCCGTGGCAGGAGCTGGCGGCCCGCACAGGCGCCGTCCTGCGCGTGATCCGGATCCGCGACGACGGATCCCTCGACCTCGATCACGCCGCCGAGGTCATCGGACCCCGCACCCGCGTCGTCGCCTTCACCCACGTCTCGAACGTGCTCGGCATCGTGAACCCCGTGGCGGAGATCGTCGCCCTCGCGCAGGCCGTCGGCGCGCTCACCGTGCTCGACGCGTGCCAGTCGGCACCGCATCTGCCGCTCGACCTGCCCGCGCTGGGCGTCGATCTGGCCGTGTTCTCCGGCCACAAGATGCAGGGTCCGTACGGGATCGGTGGTCTGTACGGACGTCGTGAGGTGCTCGCCGCGCTGCCCCCGTTCCTCACCGGCGGCTCGATGATCACGCGCGTCGCATTCGAGCGCACCGAGTTCCTGCCGCCCCCGCAGCGGTTCGAAGCCGGCACGCAGCCGGTGTCGCAGGCGATCGCCCTCGCCGCCGCCGTGCGGTACCTCGATGACCTCGGCATGGATGCGGTGCACGCGCACGAGAAGGACCTCGAGCAGCGCCTGCGCACCGGTCTCGGCGCGATCGACGGCGTGCGGCTTCTCGGTGCGGCCGACGGGGCCGAGCGCGTGGCGCTGCAGGCCTTCGTCGTCGACGGCGTGCACGCGCACGATGTCGGCCAGTTCCTCGACTCCCGCGGTGTCGCCGTGCGCGTCGGCCACCATTGCGCGGAGCCCGTGCACGCCCGCCTCGGCGTGACGGCGTCGGTGCGCGCCTCTGCGGCGCTCTACAACACGGCCGACGAGGTCGACCGGATGCTCGACGCCGTGTCCGGTGTGCGCGCGTTCTTCGGCGTCTCCGGATCCTCCGACCAGCAGGAGGTGCACGCATGAGCGGCCTCGAGGACCTCTACCAGGAGCTGATCCTGGACCACTCCAAGCGCCCGCACGGCAAGGGCCTGCTCGGCGCGGAGGACGATCCGCACACCGCCGAGTCGCACCAGCGCAACCCGATCTGCGGCGACGAGATCACGTTGCGCGCCCGCGTCTCCGACGACGGCGAGCGCATCACCGAGGTGAGCTGGGAGGGATCCGGCTGTTCGATCTCGCAGGCCTCCGCGTCGATGCTCACCGAACTCGTGGTCGGTCACTCGCGGGAAGAGGCGGCGGGACTCATCGACGGCTTCCGCGAGGCGCTGCGCTCTCGGGGCGCGATGGAGCTCGACGAGGACGTCTACGGCGACGCGGCCGCCCTGACCGGCGTCTCCCGCTACGTCGCGCGCGTCAAGTGCGCGATGCTCGGCTGGGTCGCCCTGGAGGATGCGCTGCGCCGGGCCTGAGGCGGGGTTCTGCCGTTTCGAAGCGCGCAAATGACCCCTTTCCGGGCCTGGATGGAGCCATTTGCGCTCTTTGAATCCAGGAGGGGAGTCGGCGAACTGTTACTCGGGCTGTTGCGGCCGAGTCTTCGGATCCGGATCCGGTGCTGTACCTTGACACTGTGGCCCTGACCTGTCGTTGTTGTCTCTGAGCGCGATCCGCGCTTCTCCGACGACCACAGACAGCCCTGYGCTCTTCCGGCGCGACCACCGTTCAGGACAACTTCCGTGCGCTACGCCAGCCATGTCGCCGACCTCGTCGGCGCGACGCCCCTCGTCCGTCTCTCGTCCGTCACCGGTGCGACCGCCGACCGCGGCGCGATCCGCGCGACCGTGCTCGCCAAGGTCGAGTACTTCAACCCCGGCGGATCCGCGAAGGATCGCATCGCACGGTCGATCGTCGATGCCGCAGAGCGCGAGGGCCTGCTCCAACCGGGCGGCACGATCGTCGAGGCCACGAGCGGCAACACCGGGGTGGGCCTCGCGCTGGTCGCGCTGCAGCGCGGCTATCGGATGGTGTTCGTGGTGCCGGACAAGTTCGACGGGCCCAAGGTCGCCACGCTCCGCGCCTATGGCGCCGAGGTCGTCGTCACACCCACGTCGGTGCCGCCTGAGCATCCAGAGTCGTACCACTCGGTCGCCGCGCGGCTGGCCCGCGAGATCCCCGGTGCGTTCAACCCGAACCAGTTCGCGAACCAGAACGGCCCTCGCGGGCACTACGAATCCACCGGCCCGGAGATCTGGTCTGACACGGACGGCCGGGTCACGCACTTCGTCGCGGGCATCGGCACCGGCGGCACGATCAGCGGCACCGGCCGCTACCTCAAGGAGGTGAGCGCCGGACGCGTGCAGGTGATCGGCGCGGATCCCGAGGGCTCCATCTACTCCGGCGATGAGATCCACTCCTATCTCGTCGAGGGCGTCGGGGAGGACTTCCTGCCCGCCACGTTCGATCCCGCCGTGGTCGACGGCTACGAGCGGATCTCCGATGCGGAGTCGTTCGCGATGACCCGTCGGCTCGCGCGCGAGGAGGGCCTGCTCGTCGGCGGCTCCAGCGGCATGGCCGTGGTCGCCGCGCTGCGCGTCGCCGAGGGCCTCGGGGAGGACGACGTGGTCGTCGTGCTGCTGCCCGACCACGGCCGCGGCTATCTCGACAAGCTCTACGACGACGACTGGATGACCGGGCACGGGTTCGCCGTGCCGTCCGCCCCGGCGAGTGCACACGCACTCGCCGAGCCCACATCCTCTTCGCGCCAACAGGATGTGCACTCGCCGGGAGCACATTCTGTCGACGCGCACGCGCCGCACGCCGACCGCCTCCCCGCGCCGACCGAGACCGCACGGCCGTAGCGCACGACTGAACCCGAGAGGATCCCACCATGACCATCGAGACCGACAAGACCGCCACCGCCGCCATCCACGCGGGCCAGGCCGCCGACCCCTACACCGGCGCGGTGATCCCGCCGCTGCACCTCTCGACGACGTTCGTGCAGGACGGGATCGGCGGCCTCCGCCAGGGCTACGAGTACGGCCGCAGCGGCAACCCGACGCGGGACGCGCTGCAGGCGCAGCTCGCCGCGCTCGAGGGCGGCACGCACGCCTACTCGTTCGCCTCGGGCCTCGCCGCGGAGGACACCCTGCTGCGTGCGATCCTGCAGCCGGGCGACCATGTGCTGCTCGGCAACGACGTCTACGGCGGCACGTTCCGGCTCATCTCCCGGGTGCTCGGCGGCTGGGGGATCACGGTGCAGGTCGTCGACATGAGCGACACCGAGGCGGTGCGCGCGGCCGTCGCCGCGAAGGCCCCGCGCGTGCTGTGGGTCGAGACCCCGTCGAACCCGCTGCTGCGCATCTCGGACATCGCCGCGCTCGCGGAGATCGGACACGAGGCCGGATCGGTCGTCGTGGTCGACAACACCTTCGCCACCCCCGCGCTGCAGCGCCCGCTCGCACTCGGAGCCGACGTGGTCGTGCACTCGACGACGAAGTACCTCGGCGGGCACTCCGACGTGGTCGGCGGCGCGGTCGTGCTGCGCGACGCCGAGCTCGCCGAGAAGGTCGGCTTCCTGCAGTTCGCGGTGGGAGCGGTGTCCGGGCCGTTCGACGCCTGGCTCACCACGCGCGGCATCAAGACCCTGCCGGTGCGGATGCGCCAGCACAACGAGAACGCGCAGGCCGTGGCCGAGTTCCTCGCCGCGCATCCCCGCGTCACCGGCGTCTACTACCCCGGCCTGCCCGAGCACCCCGGCCACGAGCTCGCCGCGCGGCAGATGTCGGGCTTCGGCGGCATCGTCTCGGTCGCGCTGGAGTCGGGCGAGGCCGCCCGTCGCTTCGCCGAGTCGACGCGCGTGTTCCAGCTGGCGGAGTCGCTCGGCGGCGTGGAGTCGCTCGTCAACTACCCCGACGCGATGACGCACGCCTCGGTGCGCGGGACCGAGGCGGCCGTGCCCGTGGAGGTCGTGCGCCTCTCGGTCGGCCTGGAGGACGTCGCCGACCTGCTCGCCGACCTGGAGCAGGCCCTGGCCGGCTGAGCGGCCCGCGCCACGGACCAGGGGTCCGGATCACCCCAGGACGGCGGCCGCCAGCGCCGCCAGCCGGGTGGCCGGATCGCCTGCGAGCTCCAGGATCCGCGCCGCGCCGGTGAGCTCCTCGTCGTCGGTCGGCGCGCGCAGCGCCTCATCCATGGCCTCGCGCAGCTCAGGGTCTTCCTCCTCGGGCACGGTGATGCCGTCGTCGAGCCCGAGGAGCACGAGCAGGTCGACCTCCGCCATCGCTTCCGCAGCGAGCGGGGCCTCGCGCCGGAACAGCTCCGCGGCTCGCGAGGACCGGCCCAGGTCGTCGAGCGCGGCGAGATAGGCGAGGAAGTCGAGCGGCCCGCGCTCGGCGATCACGGATCCGGCGAGCTCCGGGTCGAAGAGCCGCTCCGCACTGATCCGCAGCTGCGCGACGAGAGATCCGGATCCGCTTCCCTCGTCCACGAACTCGAACGGATCCGGGAGGACGACGAACTCGGGATGTGCGAGGGAGAAGTCGGAGATCAAGGTGCTCTTGCCGGTGGCGTGCGTGCCGGAGACGACGATGCGCATGTCCGGAGTCTACGGATCCGCAGGTGCTGCAAGGGCCGCTGCGGGCTGCCGCAGGGGCCGCTGCAGTCACCGCGGGGGTTGCAGCGGCCGCGGGGCGCGGGGCTGCAGGTGGGATGCCGCCGGGGCCGTAGCCTGAGGAGATGACGGACATCGCCTGGTCGGACGGACGCTGGACCCACGAGCCCGCAGCGCTCGCCGAGGATCAGGGCGACCTCGTCGTCACCGCCGTCGAAGGCAGCGATGCGTGGCGGATCACGTCGTACGGGTTCGTGCACGACAGCGAGCACGCGCTCGTGGTGCCGTTCGCCGTGGACACGGCCGTGGAGGTGGAGTTCACGGCGGCGTTCTCCGCCCAGTTCGACCAGGCGGGAGCGTTCGTGCGCGTCTCGGACGAGCGCTGGGTCAAGGCGGGCGTCGAATTCGCCGACGGGCGGCCGCAAGTGGGCGCCGTGGTCACCGACGGGATGTCGGATTGGTCACTCGCCCCGGTACCGGAGTGGGCCGATCGTCGCATCCTCGTGCGGGTGAGCCGTGGTACGGACGCGCTCACGGTGCGCGCCGGAATCGTCGGCGAGCCGCTCCAGCTCGTGCGCGTGCTGCCGTTCGCGTCGTCGCTCGTCGCGGAGGCGGGCCCGTTCGTGTGCGCGCCGACGCGGGCCGGTCTTGCCGTGCGACTGCACGCCTGGCGTGTGGTCGAGGCCGACGGCTCGCTGCACTGATCCGTTGCCGGCGCGAGACGCGTCGGTGCGGCCTTCCGATCGGCGGGAACGTGATTCCTCGTGGGGCGCGGAATACCCCTGGGGGGTATATGGTTGTGACCGTCGGATACCCGAACGGGGTATCGAACGGAGGAGATGACATGACCACCACCGAGTACCAGGTGACCGGGATGACCTGCGGGCATTGCGAGATGTCCGTGCGCCGGGAGGTCGGCAAGATCGCCGGCGTCGAAGGCATCGAGGTGAGCGCGTCGACCGGCCGCCTCGTGGTGACGTCCACGACGGGTCTCGATGACGCGAGTGTCTTCGCCGCGGTCGACGAGGCCGGCTACCGGGCGGTTCACGCCTGATGAACGCCGTGGGACGACTGGGCCTCTACGGCGCCGGGCTCGCGGCGGCGTTCGCCGTGGCGTTCGGCGCCGCGGCACTCGTCGCCCCGCGCGACGCCGCACCGCAGAACACCATGCACGAGGAGGAGACCGAGATGGGCCAGCACGACGCGCACGGATCCGGCGCACAGGGATCCATGGACCACAGCGCGCACGCGGCGGCGGGGGAGAGCCTCGCGGGCGTGTCCCTCTCCGCCGGCGGGTACACGCTCCCTCCGGTCTCCGCGCCTGGCGCTGTGGGGGAGCTGGGGGCGCTGAGCTTCCGGATCCTCGACGCCGCAGGCGCCCCGGTCACGGCCTACACGCCGCAGCACGAGAAGGATCTGCACCTGATAGTCGTGCGCAGCGACGGCACCGGGTTCCGGCACGTGCACCCCGTGCTCGACACCGCCACCGGCACCTGGAGCATTCCCTGGGCGTGGGACGCCGCCGGGACGTACCGGGTCTTCGCGGACTTCGCGGCCGCGGGTGCGGATCCGGTCACCCTCACCCGCACGATCGATGTCGCCGGCCTGTTCGCACCCGTCGTCCCCGCGACGAGCACCCGAGCGAACGCCGACGGCTTCGACGTCAGCATCGACGGCTCTCTCGAGCCCGGATCCGCCTCCGTGCTGACCGTGACGGTCCGTCGCGACGGCGCTCCCGTCACCACGTTGCAGCCCTACCTCGGCGCCTACGGGCACCTCGTCGCGCTGCGCGAGGGCGACCTCGCCTACCTGCACGTGCATCCGGAAGGCGCGGCTCCGACGCCCGGCGCGACGTCGGGACCCGACGTCCGTTTCTCCGCCCACGTGGGCACTGAGGGCCGCTACCTGCTCTACTTCGACTTCCAGGTGGAGGGAGCCGTGCACACGGCCGCCTTCGTCCTCGACACGACGACGCGCGCCCACTGACCCGGCGCGACCGACCTGCAACGAAAGGAGACGCACCCATGAACGCGAACAGCGTGGAGCTCGAGATCGGCGGGATGACCTGCGCCTCCTGCGCGAACCGCATCGAGAAGACCCTGAACAAGCTCGACGGGGTCACCGCTGTGGTGAACTACGCGACCGAGAAGGCGAAGGTGTCGCTGCCGGACGGGTTCGACCCGTCCACGCTCATCGCCCAGGTCGAGGACATCGGCTATTCCGCCGTGCTCCCGAAGCCCGCGCTCCCCGAGACGGCCGAGGGGCCGGATCCGGAGACCGATGACCCGGAGCTGCGCTCTCTGCGCACCCGGCTGCTGGTCAGCACGATCCTCACGGTGCCCGTCATCGCGATGGCGATGATCCCCGCGCTGCAGTTCACGTACTGGCAGTGGGCGTCGCTGGCGCTCGCCGCACCCGTGATCGTGTGGGGCGCGTGGCCGTTCCACCGTGCCGCGTGGCTGAATCTGCGTCACGGGGCCGCGACCATGGACACGCTCATCTCGATGGGCACGCTCGCCGCGTTCGGGTGGTCGCTGTACGCCCTGTTCCTCGGCGCCGCGGGCATGCCGGGCATGCGGCACGAGTTCTCATTCACCCTGCAAGCCGGTGACGGCAGCAGCAACATCTACCTCGAGGTGGGTGCGGGGGTGACCGTCTTCATCCTGGCCGGACGGTACTTCGAGAAGCGCTCCAAGCGGCGGGCGGGCGCCGCGCTGCGCGCACTGCTCGAGCTCGGCGCGAAGGATGTGGCGGTGCTGCGGCCTTCGGCGGGCTCCGGGACCGGGGCGGGCTCCGGGACAGAAGAGGTCCGGATCCCGATCGCGCAGCTCGCAGCCGGTGACGAGTTCGTCGTGCGCCCGGGGGAGAAGATCGCCACGGACGGCGTCGTCGTCTCCGGATCGTCCGCGGTGGACGCCTCGATGCTCACCGGCGAATCCGTGCCGGTCGAGGTCGGTGCGGGCGACGCGGTCGCCGGAGCGACCGTCAACGCCGGCGGACGCGTGGTCGTCCGCGCGACGCGGATCGGATCCGACACGCAGCTCGCCCAGATGGCGCGTCTCGTCGAAGACGCCCAGACCGGCAAGGCGGAGGTGCAGCGTCTCGCGGATCGGATCAGCGGCGTGTTCGTGCCGATCGTGATCGTCATCGCCGTGGCGACGCTCGGAGCCTGGCTCGGCGCCGGCTTCCCCGCCACGGCGGCGTTCACCGCTGCGGTCGCCGTGCTCGTGATCGCCTGCCCGTGCGCCCTGGGCCTCGCCACGCCGACCGCGCTGCTGGTGGGCACAGGGCGGGGTGCCCAGATGGGGATCCTGATCAAGGGACCGGAAGTGCTGGAATCCACCCGCCGCGTGGACACGATCGTGCTCGACAAGACCGGCACCGTGACGAGCGGGCGCATGGAGGTCACGGGCGTCATCGCGGAGGAGGGAACGGATCCGGCCGAGCTGCTGCGTCTCGCTGGTGCGCTGGAGAACGCGTCGGAGCACCCCATCGCGCAGGCCGTCGCCCGTGCTGCGACGGCGGCTTCGGCCACTCGGGCACTCGACGGGACGACCGCGGATCCGCTTCCCGAGGTCGACTCCTTCCAGAATCTCGAGGGCCGCGGTGTGCAGGGCATCGTCGACGGGCACGCCGTGCTCGTCGGCCGGGAGGCGCTGCTCGCGGACTGGGCGCAGCACCTGAGCCCCCGGGTCGCGGCCGCGAAGGCCGAGGCCGAAGCGGGAGGCAAGACCGTCATCGCGGTCGGGTGGGACGGATTCGCCCGCGGCATCGTCGTGATCGCCGACACCGTGAAGCCCACGAGCGCCGACGCGGTCGCCCAGCTCAAGCGCCTCGGCCTCACGCCGATCCTGCTCACCGGCGACAACGAGGCGGTCGCTCGGCGGATCGCCGCGGAGGTCGGCATCGACGAGGTGATCGCCGAGGTGCTGCCCGAGGGCAAGGTCGACGTGGTGACCCGGCTGCGGGCCGAGGGGCGCGTGGTGGCGATGGTCGGGGACGGGGTGAACGATGCTCCTGCGCTCGCCACGGCCGACCTCGGCATGGCGATGGGCACGGGAACCGACGTCGCGATCGAGGCGAGCGACATCACGCTGGTGCGGGGCGACCTGCGGGCCGCGGCCGACGCGATCCGGCTCTCCCGGCGCACGCTCCTATAGACCGTGCTCAGGGGGACGACTCGTAAATGGGGGGCGCCGGGCGACCGGTCAGGCGCCGTGCCAGAAGATCGCGATCCCGGCGTTCAGCACGGCGAGGGCGCCGATCGTCCAGAAGGCCGTGGCGGTCGGCCGGCCGGCGCGCTCCCGCGTGATGACGACGCCGAAGGCGCCGCCGATGGCGAGGGCGACCACCAGCTTCACCCCGAGCTTGAGGTAGTCGAGGTGCACGCCGGCGGGGAAGGGGATCGCGAGCAGCAGTCCGGACGCGATCATCACCCCCAGCCCCGTGCGGAACAGCGTCGTGGTGACGTAGCGTCGTCGCACCGCCTGTGCGGCCCAGCCGCCGAGCAGCAGAGCGAAGCCGACGAGGTGCACGAGCACGAGGAACTCGCGCAGCAGGGTCAACAGGTCCAAGAGGTCTCCGTTCGGATCGGTCAGAGCGCGGCGGTCTTGCCGCCGTCGACGGGCAGGACCACGCCGGTCACGAAGGATGCGGCGGGTGAGGCCAGCCAGGCGATCGCCTCGGCGACCTCCTCGGGGCGCCCCATCCGCTGCATCGGGATGAACCGGCCGATGCGTTCGCGCACCTCCGCGGGCTGGTCGAGCACCGAGCCCGACGCGATCGGCCCCGGCGCGACGGCGTTCACGCGCACGCCCCGGGCGGCCTCGTCGAGCGCCGTGGTGCGGGTGAGGCCGACGACGCCGTGCTTGGCGGCGGCATAGGCCGACATGCCGGGGGCACCGCCGATGCCTGCGGTGGAAGCGACGTTCACGACGGCCCCACCGTCGCGGATCGCAGCGAGCTCCGCGCGCAGGCACCGGGACAGGCCCAGCAGGTCGACCGCGAGCACCTGGGCGAACTCCACGTCGTCGATCTCGGTGAGCGGACGAGGCAGGTGCGCGATGCCGAGGTTGTTCACTGCGACGTCGATCCCCTCCGGGGCGTGCACGGCCAGGAACTCCGCTAGCGCGCCCGCCTCGGCGGCGTCGAACGCGACCGCTTCCGCGTCGTGACCGTCGCCGCGCAGCGCGTCCGCGAGTGCGGCCAGTGGATGCGGTCGGCGCGATACCAGGAGGATCCGATGCCCTTCCGCAGCGAGCCGGCGTGCGACGGCCTCGCCGATGGCGCCGTTCGCGCCGACGATGAGTGCGGTGCTCATGATGCGTGCTCCGCACCCACGGCACGCGGACTCCGCCGCGGCCGGTCCCGGGGCAGCAGGAACGTTGCTGCGATCAGCCAGGCTCCGCCCCCGAAGCGCACGATCGGCAGCAGCGCCTGCAGCGGGTCGATCACGAGCGAGAGGAACGACAGCTCGCCCACGGCCGCGAGCACGAGCCCGGCCAGCGCGAGCCAGCGCGGGATCAGCCGCAGGATGAACGCCGGCACGGCGATGCCGGCGATCAGCAGTCCCATGCCCACGGCGTAGCCGACACCGCCGAGCCCGAAGGCGAGTCGCCCGAGGGTCGCGGCGCTGCCGGGATCGGCGGCATCGGGACCGGAGGCGAGYGCCCAGGTCACGAGGGCCGAGACGAGCAGCAGCAGTGAGGCGCCGATCCCGCCGTACAGGCCGATGACCGGGCCGGGCACGCGCACGCCGAGGCGCAGCTGGCGGGCATAGATCGAGGCGGCGAGGATCCCCAGCGGCACGGCGGCGCCGAGTTGCAGAGTCGCCGCGATGCGGATCGGCAGGGCGTGGGCGGTGTACCAGCTCGCGACGTCGGCGGCGGAGGCGAACGGCGCAGGAACCGACCCGGTGCCCACGAGCAGCACCACGACGCCGGCGATGGTCAGGGCGAAGGTGACGATCGCGAGCGGGCCCAGCGGGGGCCCGCCGGGGCGACGGGAAGCAGGCGAAGAATCGGTCATGACTGAAATGATGCATGGCATGAATCATTCTGTCAAGAGGACTATGCTGGACCCATGGATGCCGCTCGCCGACCCGCACGCACGGGGTTCCTGCTGTCCCAGCTCGGCGCATTCGCCTCCGCGCGATTCGCCGAACTCGTGAAGCCGGCCGGCCTCACGCCGGCGACGGCCGGGGTGCTACGGATCCTGATGCAGAACCCCGGGCTCAGTCAGCGGGCGCTGGCGGACCGGCTCGGCGCCGTGCCCAGTCGGGTGGTCGTGCTCGTCGACACTCTCGAGGCGGCCGGCCTGGTGTCGCGGACACGCGATCCCGACGATCGCCGCCACCACCGCCTCGATCTCACCGAGGATGGCCGTGCCACTCTGCGGACCCTCCGCGCGGCGGCGGAGCAGCAGAACGCCGACGTCCTGAGCCCTCTGGATCCGGCCGAGCGCGAGGCGTTCGCCGCCCTCGTGACCCGCCTCGCCGCCGCGCACGGACTCGATCCCGAGGTGCATCGCGGATACGGCGGCGGAGGTCGCACCGACTGACCCGACCCGGCAGAAAGTTCCCGCACCCCCTACCGATTCACCGAATCGATTCGATACCATGGGAAACGGCCTGCCGTGACCGATCACGGCGGGCCTTGCTTCGTCCCCCGCCGATCCCCGCCCGAAGAGTTCCGCATGTCCACGTCCCTCACCACCGGCCGCCCCTGGCGCGTCATCCTGGCCTTCGCCGTCCCCCTGCTGATCGGTAATGTCGTGCAGCAGCTCTACCAGTTCGCCGACGCGATCGTCGTCGGCCGCCATCTCGGCGTCGACTCGCTCGCCGCCGTGGGCGCGACCGGCAGCCTGATCTTCCTGCTGATCGGCTTCGCATGGGGACTCAGCAGCGGCTTCGCGATCCCGACCGCGCAGGCATACGGCGCGGGCGATCACGCCGCGGTGCGACGGTCGGTCGCCACGGGCACGCTGCTGACCGCCGCGACGAGCATCATCATCTCGGTCGGCGCCCCGCTCGTGACCGCGCCGCTGCTCGCCCTGCTGCAGACGCCCGAGGTGCTGATGCCCGAGGCGACCGTGTTCACKCAGGTCACCTTCATCGGCGGCAGCACGATSATGTTCTTCAACTACCTCTCCGCGGTGATCCGMGCGATCGGCGACTCSCGCACCCCRCTCGTGTTCCTCACCGTCTCSTGCGCGCTGAACATCGTGCTCGTGATCCTCATGGTCGGCACGTTCGAATGGGGCGTCGCGGGCGCCGCCTGGGCCACCGTCGTCGCGCAGGGCGTCTCGGTCGTGCTGTGCCTCGTGTACGTGTGGCGCAAGCTCCCGGTGCTGCATGCGCACCGCGCCGACTGGCGGGTCACCCGCGACGACATCGTCCAGCACCTGCGCCTCGGCCTCCCGATGGGCTTCCAGGCCTCGATCATCGCGATCGGCACGATCACCGTGCAGGTCGCGCTGAACATGCTCGGCCCCGTCGCCGTCGCCGCATACACGACCGCCTCCCGCGTGGACAGCATCGCAGTCGCGTTCCTCGCCTCGATCGGACTCGCCGCCTCGATGTACGCGGCGCAGAACCTCGGCGGACGTCGGCCCGACCGCATTCGCCGCGGCGTGACGCAGGCGATCTGGATGGCCGTCATCACGGCCGTCGTGCTCGGAGCGCTGCTGGTGCTGTTCGGATCCTCGATGGTGCGCGTGTTCATCGGCGACGGATCCGACGAGGTCGTGCGCCTCGCCGCCCTCATGCTGCTGATCAACGGTGTCAGCTACACCGCGCTCGGAGTGCTGTTCGTGCTGCGCGGCGTCCTGCAGGGCCTCGGGCACACGCTCATCCCGACCGTCACCGGCGTGATCGAGCTCGTGATGCGCGTCGGGGCCGCCGTCGTGCTCGGTGCCCTCATCGGCTACCCCGGCGTCGCGCTGAGCAACCCGCTCGCCTGGCTGGGCGCGGCGGCGCTGCTCATCCCCGCGTACGTGAAGGCGCATCGCGAACTGGCGCGGATGCCCGTGGATCCGATCGAGGTCACCCCGACCACGGCGATCCCGGTCATCGGCCCGACCGACGGTTCCATGGTCGTCGACGCCGTCATCACGGCCTCCGTTCCGGTGGTGAGGGCGAAGCCTCGGCTCAAAGTCGGACGGCGCTGAGGGCGGACCGGGGCTGACCGCGAACCCCGCACCATGCTCCGATCTCCGCCGGGCGCTTGCGGTGAGAGCGTGCGGTCGAGCACTCTGGAGTTCTTGGGGGGACCGTCGGCGTGCGAGGAGCTCCCCCATATGACCCAGCGGATCACCCCCAACATCTGGTGCGACCATGCTGCCGAGGAGGCCGGGGCCTTCTACGCGTCGGTGTTCGACCGCACCACTTCGCGGGTCGTCGCGCGCTACCCCGTCGACGGACTGCCGGAGTTCCAGCGCTCGTTCGCCGGGAAGCCGCTCACCGTGGACGTGGAGATCGACGGCTACCGGATCACCTTGATCAACGCCGGATCCGAATTCGCGCCGAACCCGGCGATCTCGTTTCTGTTGAGTGTGGATCCGCGCCGCTTCGACGATGAGAATGCCGCGCGGGCCTGGATCAACCGCACCTGGACCAGACTCGGCGAAGACGGCCTCGTGCTGATGGACATCGGGGAGTACTTCTTCAGCGGTCTGTACGGCTGGGTCGAGGATCGTTACGGGGTCAGCTGGCAGCTGAAGCTGATGGACCGCGATGCCGAGCCCGCGCCGCTGATCACCCCGATGCTCGTGTTCGGCGGGCCCGTGCGGAACARGTCGCAGGAGGCGATCGGGCTGTACGGCGAGCTGCTGCCGCCGTCGGGGATCACCCGTCAGGTCGAGTATCCGGTGACCGAGCCTCCGCACGTCGACGAGCCGATCATCTACTCCGAGTTCCTGCTCGCCGGGCAGCGCTTCGCGGCTTTCGATTCTCCCGTCGACAGGGACTTCACGTTCACTCCCGGGTTCTCATTGCAGATCGACTGCGACGGACAGGAGGAGATCGACCGGATCTGGGAGGCGCTCAGCGCCGTGCCGCAGGCCGAGCAGTGCGGCTGGCTCGTGGACCGGTTCGGCGTGAGCTGGCAGGTCGTGCCCGCGAATCTCGGCGAGCTGATGCAACGGCCGAACGCGTACGAGCACTTGATGCGTATGGGACGGATCGTCATCGCCGACCTCTGAGCCGCCCGGACCCCGGCCGCTCTGCCGGCGCCGGATCCCCTCGTTCGGGTCGCGATGACTTCGTTCAGGTCGCAATATCTGCTGTTTCCGGCGGCTGGGAACAGCAGATATTGCGATCTGAACTCGAGGATCGCGACCTGAGCCGGATCCGGGAGCGCGGCGAGCGGGTTCAGCGGATGGCGAGGAAGCCCAGCACCGCGCTCGCCACGGCCAGCACGGCGAGGACGATCGCCGGGGTCGCCGTCTCCTTGCGGCGCAGGTGCACGACGACGGCGCCGAGCATGATGACTGCGAGACCGGTGCCGGCGAGCGGGGTGAGGATCGGGGCGATCCCGGTCGCGAGCGGCAGGATGAGCCCGATCGCGCCCACGACCTCGAGGGCGGCGATCGCCTTGATCGAGCCTGCGGAGAAGTCCTCGGTCCAGGCCATCCCGCGCTCGGCGAGCACCGGCTTCGGGGTGATCAGCTTCATGCCGCCGCCGCCCAGCATGGCGAGGGTGAGCAGCGCGTTGACGATCCACAGGGCGATCAGCATGAGGTTCCTTCTTGTTATCGATCGTCACCTTGTTACGATCAGTAAGTAAAGAATGGGGCATCGTGGGGACGCGTACAAAAGGCACATCGGTGTCACCGGCGCACAGGGGCAGAACCGTGAGCGAGCCGGCGCCCGCCGCGCCTGCGGATCTCTCCGAGTACGAGCGCTCGTGCGAGGGGCAGCCAGGCGGTCCCGAGGTGGGGCGCATGATCCGCGACGTTCTCGACCGGGTAGGGGACAAGTGGTCGCTGCTGGTCGTCGCCACCCTCGGCGACGACGTGATGCGGTTCAGCGACCTGCTGCGGCACATCCCCGGGATCTCCCAGCGCATGCTCACCCTGACGCTGCGCCAGCTCGAGCGCGACGGGCTCGTGATCCGCACCGCCTACGCAGAAGTCCCGCCACGGGTGGAGTATCGGCTCACGGCTCTCGGCAGCACCTTCGTCGAGATCGCGCACACGATCGCACAGTGGGCGATCGCCAACCACGCCACGATCGAGCAGTCCCGCGCCGACTACGACGCGCGCTGACGTCCGCTCGCAGCCCCTCAGGGTTTCGAAGCGCGCAAATGGCTGGATCCGGGCCGGATCCACAGCAAAGTGCGCGCTCTGAAACGACAGGGGAGCGGCCCGGTCAGCGGTGGTCGCGGTCGTGGTGCTGACCGGACTCGTCGCCGCTCGCGATGCGCTCGGCCTCGCGAGCGCGCAGATCCACACGGCGGATCTTGCCGGAGATCGTCTTCGGCAGCTCCGGCACGAACTCGATGATCCGCACCCAGAGGTGCGGGGAGAGCTGGCCTCGGGCGTAGGCGAAGATCGAGCCGGCGGTCGCGGTGAGGTCGTCGTGCGCCGACGCGGTCAGCAGCACATACGCCTTCGGCACCGCGAGGCGGGTCGGATCCGGGCTCGGCACGACCGCCGCCTCCATGACGTCCGGGTGCTCGAGCAGCACCGACTCGAGCTCGAAGGGCGAGATCTTGTAGTCGGACGCCTTGAACACGTCGTCCGCGCGCCCGACGTACGTCAGGTACCCCTCGGCGTCGCGGGTCGCGATGTCGCCCGTGTGGTGGAAGCCGCCCTCGCGTGAGCGCGCGGTGGCATCGGGATCCGCGTAGTACCCGGCCATGAGCCCGAGCGGGCGCTCCGCGAGGTCGAGGCAGATCTCGCCCTCGGCCACGCCATCCGCGTCGCCGTCCACGCGCGCCCCGGTGACCGGATCCACCAGCACCACCGGGTATCCGGGCAGCGGGCGACCCATGGATCCGTCCTTCACGACCTGACCCGGCGAGTTGCCCACGCAGGCCGTCATCTCGGTCTGCCCGAAGCCGTCGCGGATCGTGCCGCCCCAGGCCTGACGCACGCGACCGATGACCTCGGGGTTCAGCGGTTCGCCGGCGCCGACGAGTTCACGCGGCGGGTGCGGGAGTCGTCCGAGATCGGCCTGGATCAGCATGCGCCACACCGTCGGCGGGGCGCAGAACGTCGTGACGCGGTGCTGCTCCATGACCTCCATGAGCGTGTTCGCGTCGAAGCGGTCGTAGTTGTAGACGAACACGGTGGCCTCGGCGAGGAACGGCGAGTAGAAGCTCGACCAGGCGTGCTTGGCCCAGCCGGGCGAGGAGATGTTCAGGTGCACATCGTCCTCGCGCACGCCCAGCCACCACATGGTCGACAGGTGCCCGACCGGATACGACACGTGCGTGTGCTGCACGAGCTTCGGCCGGCTGGTCGTGCCCGAGGTGAAGTACAGCAGGCTCGTGTCACCGGCCGGGGTGGGACCGTCGGGTTCGTAGTCGTTCTCGGCGTCGTTCGAGCCGGCGAAGTCGTGCCAGCCGGCGGGCGCCGCCGCGCCAGACGTGTCGGGCACGGCGATGCGCTCGATGTCTTCGGGCAGCTCGGAGACGCGGTCGGCGAGGGATCCGAGCGTCACGATCGCGCGTGCCTCGCCCTTCTCCGCGCGGTAGGCCAGATCCGCGGGGGAGAGCAGCGTCGAAGTGGGGATCGCGACCGCCCCGACCTTGGTGAGGCCGAGCATCGTCTCCCACAGATCGATCGTGTTGCCGAGCATCACGATCACGTGGTCACCGCGGCGGATCCCGAGGCCCTGCAGCCAGTTAGCGACCTGGTTCGAGCGGCGCGCGAGCTCGCCGTAGGTCCAGCTTCTGCTCGTCAGATCGGCCGAGACGATCTGCACCGCAGGCCGGTTCGGCGCCTCGCCGGCCACCACGTCGAACCACTCCAGGGCGAAGTTGAACTCGGGCAGCGCGGGCCAGTGGAAGACCGCGCGGGCGCCCGCGTAATCGGAGGCGTGCGCGAGCAGCAGGTCGCGGGCGGAGCGGATCGCGGCGGTCGCGGCGGTGGCGGGGCGGGGCTGGCTCATGGAGCCATCTTCGTCCGGATCCCGCGGATCCGCGCGCCTTGATCGCCGTTTCGAAGCGCGCGAATGACCCTTCCCGGCCTCGGGTCACGGCAATTCGCGCGCTTCGAAACGGGGCGGCCCGCCGCGGCGACGCTCGATACGCTGGCAGGGACCCTCTGCATCCGCTGAACGGAGACCCATGAGTGCCCCCTCGAGCCCGCTGTTCGTCCCCATCGGCAATGAGCCGCGCGACTACGCCTGGGGCCGGGTGGACGGCGTCGCGGACGTGCTCGGGACCGCGGGCACCGGCGGCCCGGAGGCGGAGCTGTGGCTCGGCGCGCACCCCGGATCCCCGGCGCGCACCGTCGCCGGCGAACCCTGGGCGACGCTGCTGGACTGGGAGAACGAGAGCGGCTCCCGCCTGCCGTTCCTGCTCAAGATCCTCGTGTCGGGCGCGCCCCTGTCGCTCCAGGCGCATCCCACCCCGGCCCAGGCCGAGGCCGGATTCGCCGATGAGAACGCCCGTGGCATCCCTCTCACCGCCGCGCACCGCAACTACAAGGATCCCTATGCCAAGCCCGAGCTGATCGTCGCCCTCGAGGACGGCTTCGAGGCGCTGTGCGGCTTCCGTCCCGTTGCCGAGATCCTCGCCGATGTGGACGCCCTCGCGGCGCGTTCCGGATCCGACTCGCTGGCGCCCTGGCGCGAGGAGCTGGCCGGCCCCGACGGGCTGCGCGCCGGGTTCTCCTGGCTGCTGGCCGGCGGTGCGGCCGTGGACCTCGCCGTCGCCGCGCTCGTGGCCGCGGCGTCGGGTGACCGCCGCTTCGAGCTGATCACGCGCCTCGCCGAGGCCTACCCCGGCGACCCCGGCATCGCGGTCGCCCTGATGCTGCACCACATCACGCTCGCCGCGGGGAAGTCGCTCTGGCTGCCCGCCGGCAACATCCATGCCTATCTGCGCGGAGCCGGCGTCGAGCTCATGGGCCCGAGTGACAACGTGCTGCGCGGCGGGCTCACCCCCAAGCACGTCGACACCGCCGAGCTCGAGCGCGTGCTGACCTTCACCGCGTCGGACGACGACCACCTCGTCCCCGTCGAGATCGCCGAGAACGTGCGCAGTTACCGGCCACGCATCCATGCCTCCGGCGCTGGCGTGCCGTTCGAGCTGATCGCGGTCACCGGCGCCGCCGCGATCGCGCTGGCCGGCCCCTCGATCGCGATCGCCACGGACGGATCGTTCACCCTGTCCGCCGGCGACGAGACAGCGGACGTGCCCCGCGCCGCCTCCGTGTTCGTGAGCCGGGCGGCGCACGTGCAGGTGACCGGATCCGGCCGGCTCTGGATCGCCACCGCGGAGTTCACCGCCGGCTGAGCGCACGCGCTCGCGCATGCGGCACCGCCCGACCCCGTAACGTATTACCGTGAACCACCCCGTCTCCCGTCGCCTCCTGGGACTGTCCGTGCAGGAGTGGGCCCTCGTCGGGATCACGATCATCTGGGGCGGCACGTTCCTCGTCGTCCACACGGCGATGCAGCATTCCGGGCCGTGGTTCTTCGTGGGGTTCCGGTTCCTCGCGGCGGGGGTTTTCGCCGCGGCCGTCTTCTGGCGCTCGCTGCGCGGGATGACGTGGCGCGAGCTCGGGGCCGGCGCGGCCATCGGCGCCGCCATCTACGGCGGCTACGGTCTGCAGACCGCGGGCTTGCAGACGATCGACTCCAGCACCAGCGCGTTCATGACCGCGTTCTACGTGCCGCTCGTTCCGCTGCTGCAGTGGCTGGTGCTGCGCAAGCCGCCGAGGGCGCTGACCCTGGTGGGGGCGGGTCTGGCGTTCGTCGGCCTGCTGCTGGTGGCCGGCATCGGATCCCGCGGCATCCAGCTGGGCGAGGGCGAGATCCTCACCCTCATCAGCACGCTGCCGATCGCGGGGGAGATCATCCTGATCAGCCTCTTCGGCGGGCTCTTCGACGTGGGSCGGCTGACSGTSGTGCAGCTGCTCACCGCGKCGCTSCTSGGCTTCGCSACSATGCCCGCCGTCGGCGAGRSSATCCCCGCCTTCGACCCGGTCTGGCTGTTCGCCGGTCTCGGCATGGGCGTCGCGAGCGGCCTGATCCAGCTCACGATGAACTGGGCGCAGCGCTCGGTCTCCGCGACCCGCGCCACCATCATCTACACCGGCGAACCGGTGTGGGCGGGCGTGGTCGGACGCATCGCGGGGGAGCGGATCCCGCCGCTCGCCATCCTCGGAGCGGCCCTCATCATCGCGGGCACCCTGCTCAGCGAGCTGCAACCGCGCCGCAAGGACGGACGCACCGCCGAGGATCCGGATCCGGATGCGGAAGCGGGCGATCGGGATCCGGATGCGCCGGAGCCCGCCTCCCGAGCGGGCGCCTAGGATCCCGCGCGTAGACTGGCAGGGTCCGCCCGTCCATCGGGGCGGCCGTAGAACCCGTCGAAGCGGTTGCTGAGGCYTGGTCCCYGAGRCCGCKCGAMGGGCTCGAAGCACAGGGACCCGAGGATCCGTCATGCCCGCCACCCGCACGTTCCAGCTGCGCACGATGTCCATGGGCACCGTGCAGCTCGCGCGCGCCGTTTTCGCCGCCGTCGCGGCGCTCATGATCACGTTCACCGCGGACCACTCGGCGGTCGTCGGGCTCTCGGTGTTCAGCGGTTTCGCTCTCGTCACGGCGCTGATCCACATGCTCGCCGCATGGCTGGTGGCGCCCGCGGGCTGGCGCTGGCCGCACGTGCTGCTCGCCGTGATCTCCGTCATCACCGGCATGGCCGGGGGAGTGCCCGCGTGGCGCTCCACGCCCCTGTTCTTCGTCGTCGTGATCGCGTGGGGTGCGCTGAGCGGGCTCGTCGAGCTCCTCGCCGGACTCCGTGCCCGCCGTCAGGCCCGCGCCGGGACCGCGCCGGCGGTCGTCGCCGACGGCGCCCGCGACGCGATCCTGATCGGGTCCCTGAGCCTGGCGCTCGCGGTCGGTCTGCTGTGCGTGCCGACGACCTATGCGCTCAACTACTCCATCGCCGAGGCCGGCTCGTTCACGCTGACCGGGATCACCCTGGCCGTGGGCATCTTCGGCGCGTACGCGGCCGTCGTCGCGGTGTTCCTCGGCATCGCAGGGCTCAGCCCCCGCTCCCGCTCCACTGGTTCGGGCATCGACACCGCCGGCACGGCGCCGGCCGAGAACGAAGGATCCGCATGACCGAGAAGACCAGGCGCAGGGATCTGTTCCGGCCGGTGCAGCTGATCGGGCTGTCGCTGCTGTGCGGCGTCTTCGCCGGCGTCGTCACGCTGATCGCCACGGGCGCCTTCACCGACAAGGTGATGCGCGCCGTCGACAAGGGCACCTACGCGGCCATCCCGCCGTGGAACCTCGCCTTCATCGTGACCGGCGGGATCTTCATCGCGGCCCTGCTGATCCTCTCGATCCTGATCCTTGCGGTGGATCCGGCGGACTTCACCAAGACCCACGACCGCCCGGTGCTCTATGACAAGGTCGACGACACCGCAGCCGCACCGGGAACGACGGGCACGGTCGATGCCGACTCGGACGACGCATCCGGGTCCGCGGAGGGCGACGCGCCGAAGGCGTAGTCGACCGGGAATAGCCCGGATCCGGAACGCCTTGACCCCAGGGTGAGCATGACGATCGATCGCGCCTCTGTCGGACTCCGATCCGATCGCGGCCCGGTGCTGCTCTCGCTCATGCTCGCGATGGGTCTCATCGCGATGGATGCGACGATCCTGGCCACGGCCGTGCCGAGCGTGGTGCGCGATCTCGGCAGCTACCAGCAGTTCCCCTGGCTGTTCTCGATCTACCTGCTCGCGCAGGCCGTGAGCGTGCCGATCTACTCCAAGCTCGCCGACACGGTCGGCCGCAAGCCGATCGTGCTCTTCGGGATCGCCCTGTTCCTGGTCGGATCCATCCTGTGCGGACTCGCGTGGAGCATGACCTCGCTCATCCTGTTCCGATTGGTGCAGGGACTCGGCGCAGGGGCCGTCGGGCCGATGGTCGCGACCATCGTCGGCGACATCTACACGCTGTCCGAGCGCGCCGTCGTGCAGGGATACATCGCCAGCGTCTGGGCGCTGTCCTCGGTGATCGGCCCGGCGCTGGGCGGGTTGTTCGCCCAGTTCGACGCCTGGAGGCTGATTTTCTTCATCAACATCCCGCTCTGCCTGATCGCGGSATGGATGCTGSTGMGGCAYTTCCAYGAGCAGATCGASAAGCRYCGGCATCGGATCGACTACCTCGGCGCGGGGCTGCTGACGATCGGTCTGACCGGCATCATCCTCGGCATCCTCGAGGGCGGCAACGCCTGGGCCTGGCTGTCGGTCYCGAGCCTGGTCTGCTTCGTCGGCGGTGCGCTGGCGCTCGTCGCCTTCGCGCTCGTGGAGCGCCGCGCGGCCGAGCCGATCATCGACCTGCGGCTCATCTCGCGCCGCCTCATCCTCACCACGACGCTCGCCTCGCTCGCGATCGGCGCCCTGCTCACGGGCATCACGAGCTTCGCGCCGGCGTATCTGCAGGGTGCGATCGCGGTGCCGCCGCTGCTGGCAGGGCTCGCGGTGGCCGCGCTCACCCTGGGCTGGCCGCTCTCGGCCGCCAACGCCGGGCGGCTGTATCTGCGGCACGGGTTCCGCTTCACCGCGCTGATCGGGGCGTCGATCGCCGTGCTCGCCGCGATCGGGCTGGCGCTGATCGGGCCGTATCCGAACGCCTACACGCTCGCCGCGGTCGCCTTCGTGATCGGCTTCGGCCTGGGCTGGACGGCCGCGCCCACGCTCATCGTCGCGCAGGCATCCGTCGGCTGGGGCGAGCGCGGCGCGGTCACCGGGATGAACACGTTCGCCCGTTCGGCCGGCAGCGCCGTGGGCGTGGCGGTGTTCGGTGCGATCTCGAACGCGATCATCGCCTCCGGTGGCGGATCCGAGGACCCGGCGACCGTCGTGCACGCCTCGACCTGGGTGTTCATCGCGGCGGCCGTGACCGCAGCGCTCATGCTGGTGGCGATCCTCGCGATGCCGAAGGACCGCGCCGGCGAGCACTCCGGCGCGCCCGCAGCCGCACCCGCCGAGGCCTGAGCCCGGTTACTTCGCGAGCGTCTCCGCGAGCCCCACGTACGTCGCCGGGGTCAGCGCGAGCAGGCGCTGCTTCGCGGCGTCGCCGATCTCCAGGCCCTGCACGAACTCGGCGAGGTCGGCCGCACCCACACGGTGACCGCGGGTGAGCTCCTTGAGCAGCGCGTACGGATCCTGGATCGTGGAGCGCCCGGCGACGACCTCCGCGCGGATCACGGTCTGGATGGCCTCGGCGAGCACCTCCCAGTTGTGGTCGAGGTCTTCGAGCAGCACGTCGCGGGAGAGGGAGATCTCGTTGAGGCCGCGGCGCAGATTGTCCAGGGCGAGCAGCGAGTGCCCGAAGGCGACGCCGATGTTGCGCTGCGTGGTCGAGTCGGTGAGATCGCGCTGCATCCGGCTCGTGACGAGGGTCTGCGACAGGGAGTTCAGCAGCGCACCGGACAGCTCCAGGTTCGCCTCGGCGTTCTCGAAGCGGATCGGGTTGATCTTGTGCGGCATGGTCGAGGATCCGGTCGCGCCGGCGACCGGGATCTGCGCGAAGTAGCCGAGCGAGATGTAGGTCCAGATGTCGGTCGCGAGGTTGTGCAGGATCCCGCCCGCGTGGCGCACGTGGTCGTACAGCTCGACCTGCCAGTCGTGCGACTCGATCTGGGTGGTGAGGATGTTGAAGTCGATCCCGAGGCCCTCGATGTACTCGCGGGCGATCATCGGCCAGTCGGCGTCGGGCTCGGCGGCGAGGTGCGCCGACCAGGTGCCGGTCGCGCCGGAGAACTTGGCGAGGTACTCGGAGGATCCGATCCGCGCGGCGACGCGCTCCAGGCGCCACGCGAACACCGCGAGCTCCTTGCCCATGGTCGACGGGGTCGCGGGCTGGCCGTGCGTGCGGGACAGCATGGCGGCGTCGGCCTGCTCGACCGCGAGCTCGCGCAGCTTCGCGATGACGTCCTGCAGGGCGGGCAGCCACACCCGCTCGACGGCGCGCTTGACGGTGAGTGCGTAGGAGGCGGAGTTGATGTCCTCGCTCGTGCAGGCGAAGTGCGTGAGCTCGGCGATGGCGTCCAGGCCCAGCGCAGACAGGCGGTCGCGGACGAGGTACTCCACGGCCTTGACGTCGTGGCGGGTGACCGCCTCCTTCTCGGCGAGCCAGTCGATCTCGGCCTGGCCGAAGTCGCGGTACAGGCCGCGCAGGCGGTCCTTGTCGGCCTCGGCGAGCGGCGCGGTGCCGAAGAGGGAGCGGTCCGTGAGCGCGATCAGCCACTCGACCTCGACCTCGACGCGGGCGCGGTTCAGGCCGGCCTCGGAGAGGTAGTCGGCGAGCGGGGCGACCGCGGCGCGGTAGCGGCCGTCGAGCGGGCTGAGAGGCTGGACGGGAAGCGAGGCGGTCACGGGGTGTCCTCCGGAAGAGTCGTGGATCATGCCGTCGGTCCGATACTCCGCGGTGCCGTCACGGGCGAGGAGACGTCACGGACGCGGCGGTCGGATGGCGGGTTCGAGCTGGCCGAACAGGCCGTGGCTCGCTCTCTCGATCATACCGAGCACCTCGTCGAACACCCGGGCGTCGGCGTAGTAGGGGTCCGGCACATCCAGCACGGTCGGATTGTGCTCGAACGAGAGCAGCAGGGTCACTTTGCCCTCCTCCGACTCGTCGCGCGCCCACTGCTTCAGGATCCGCTCGTGAGTGCGGTCCAGGGCGACGACGAGGTCGTTCTCGGCGAAGGAGTCGTAGGTGAACTGGCGCGCGCGATGCTTGGTTCCGTCGTAGCCGCGGCGGGCCAGGGAGTCGATCGTGCGACTGTCGGCCTGCTCGCCCACGTGCCAGTCGCCCGTCCCGGCGCTGGTCGACACGATCCGGTCGCCGAGGCCCTGCTTGGCGGCGATGTCGCGGAAGACGACCTCCGCCATGGGGGACCGGCAGATATTGCCCGTGCACACGAAGATCACGCGGAACGGGTCCGACTCGGTCATGGCTCCATTGTGCCGTAACGAGTCCGTGCCGTAACGAGTCGGGCGGCCGAGCGCGGCGCGGCGGAGCGGGGCGGCGGAACGCAGGCGGCGAAGCGCGGGTGGCGAAGTGCGCGCCGTTCGTCCTCCACATGGCCGGGGATCCGCGGGCTCTGCACGGGTCACGGGAACCTCGTCCTGCGCGGACTCGGCCTCCGGCAGAGTCGCTGTCATGTTCGCCATCGCTCCCGTCACTGCCGAAGGATCCTGGATGCTCGCGGAGGCCATGCTGCGCTGCGACCGCGCGCGAGAGCGGCTGGATCGCGCGCTCGCCGATCTGCGCGCGCTCGCGGCCGACTGCGCGTGGAAAGCCCGCGCGATCGAGCTGATGCTCGAGCGATGCGCCGCGCAGCAGCGTGAGCTCGTCGGCGTGCTCGACCAGCTGGAGTCGATCCAGTCCGGGTTGCGGGCGGGGTGACGTCATGGGAAGCGACGTGGAGATCACGCATGGCGGCATCGTCGCCGTGGATCCCGACGACCTGCGCGCGATGGCGGGCCGCATACGCGCCGACTCCGCCGCCGTTCAGGTCGCCCGGGAGGAGCTGCTGGAGATCCCGACGATCCTGCAGTCGTCGGCCCTGCCGCCAGGGTCACGGTATGGCGCGACCATGCCGATGTGGCCGGCGGCGAACCGCCTGGACGCAGTCGGCGCCGAGCTGGACGAGCTCGCGAGTGACACCGTGACCATGGCCGACATCTTCGAGATCGCCGAGCTCCGCGCTCAGCGCGAGATGTCGGGCGTGACGGATCCGGAACTCGTGAAGCGCTCGCAGCATCGGATCGAGGAGATCCTCGCGCAGAACCCGCGCCTGGTTCAGGCCCGGCGCGAGCTGTTGAAGACCTGGGCCCAGGGGGCATTCGAAGGCTTCACGGCGACGCCGGGAAGCCCGCTCAGCGAGACCAGCGGGACGGCCTGGGACATCCTCTCGACCTTGAGCCCGGCCCTGCGCCTCGCGCTGCTGAACGCAGGGGCGGCCGAGGCTGAACTCTCCCAGTGGGCGCTGCTTCTGCTGATGTCGGTGGCGCCGAGGATGGGACAGACACCGCGCGTGCCGCTGATGCCGACACCGGGGGTGGTGCTGGTCGACGGCGCCGCCGGTCCCGGTGCCCCCGGGAGGGGCGCAGCGGGACCGCGCCCCGGAGACCTGCTGCTCAGTCGCACGCGCACACCCGGATTCGTCGCGAGCAGTTCAGGGGGTGCGGGCGCGAGCCCCGGTGCGCTCCCCGTTCCGAAGGCGCCGACGACCCTGGGCGACGCCGTCGCCCGCATTCCGTATGGCCAGGCGCCTCAGGTGCGCGTCGAGAAGTACGCGCTGGCCGACGGATCCTCGCGGTTCGTCGCCTACGTCGACGGCACCCGCCCAGGACAGCCCCAGTCGGAGCCCTGGGACATGAACTCGAACGTCCAGGCGTACGTCGAGCGGAAGGAGTCCGATTCGTACAAGGCGACGGTCGCGGCACTGCATGCGGCGGGTGCTGACGAGACGACGCCGGTCGACCTCGTCGGATATTCGCAGGGCGGCATGAACGTCGATCTCGTCGCGCAGTCCGGCCAGTTCGATGTGCAGGGCGTGTACACGGTCGGGTCGCCGACGGAGCCCGCGCTGCCCGAGAACGTGGACCACGTCGCGGTCCGGCACACGGACGATCCGGTCGCCGGGCTCGCCGGAGGGGGACGGCCCGACGGGTTGGGATCGTCGCAGGGGCTGGTCATCACGCGCACGACCCTGCCGGGTCATGGGATCGACCTGACCATGCCGGCGCATCAGCTCTCGGCGTACCAGGAGACGGTGCGCCTGGCCGAGCAGTCCGGGGATCCGCGGATGGACGCGATCCGTGAGCACTTCTCCGTCTACGAGGGCGCCGCGCTGACCGACTCGACCGATTTCACGGCGACGCGTGTGCCCGGAGCGAAGTGACCGACGGGCGACTGCCGACGCGAGGGCGGGGCGGCCCCGGGACCGCCTCAGCGGTCGCGGTCGCGCTGGCGCTGAGGGCGCAGGATCGCGTTGAAGACCGCGTTGATGATGGCGATGAGCAGGGCGGCGACGATGGTCCAGCCGAACCCGCCGACGTGCAGCCCCCAGCCCCAGAAGCCGGTGATCCACGCAGCCAGCCAGAGCAGGAATCCGTTGATCACGAGCGAGATCAGCCCGAGGGTCAGGATGTAGAGCGGGATCGCCACGATCTTCACCACGGTGCCGACGATGGTGTTCACGATCGCGAAGACCGCTCCGATCGCGAGCAGCGTGACCAGCAGGGGCACCATCCCGCCGGGCGGGTAAGGGGTGACCGTGACCTCCAGGATGGTGATCAGGCTGACGACCCAGATGGCGAAGGCGTTCACGATGACGCGGATGAGAAACCTCATGATGCCGATTCTCGCATCCGAACCCGGGATCCGCCGGGGAGATTCGGACCGGCCGCCCGCCGACGGATCCGCCGGCGGAATCGGCTCGACGCCGGCGTCTGCGGCAGCGGGGACCCCGGTGTCCCGCCCGTCAGGAGATCTAGACTCGACSCGTGAGCGAAGAGATCCTGCCCCGCATCCGCGAAGAGATCGCGGCCCTCCCGCCGTACCGCCAGGGCAAGCAGGCCGGTGCCGACGCCTTCAAGCTCTCCAGCAACGAGAACCCGTTCGAGCCGCTGCCCTCGGTGCTCGCCGCGCTCGCCGACGCGACGCCGATGAACCGCTATCCCGACGCGACCGCCGGTGCCCTGCGCGCCCGGCTGGGCGAGCGCTACGGCGTCGCGCCCGATGCGGTGCACGTGGCCTCGGGCAGCGTCGCGATCCTGTACCAGCTCGTGCTGGCCGCGGCGACGGTCGGCGACGAGGTCGTCTATGCGTGGCGCTCGTTCGAGGCCTACCCCGGGCTGCCGCTGGTGGCCGGGGCGACCGGGGTGCAGGTGCCGCTCACCCCCGGCGCCCGCCACGATCTCGACGCCATGGCCGCCGCCATCACCGAGCGCACCCGCGTGGTGATCGTGTGCACGCCGAACAACCCGACCGGTCCCATCGTGACCAGCGCCGAGTTCGCGGCGTTCGTGGCGAAGGTGCCGCGGGACGTGCTGATCGTGCTCGACGAGGCCTACGCCGAGTTCGTCACCGCGCCCGATGCCGTCGACGGCCTGGCCGAGCGCATCTTCGAGGCACACCCCAACGTGGTCGTGCTGCGCACCTTCTCCAAGGCGTACGGGCTCGCGGGCCTGCGCGTCGGCTACGCGATCGGGCACCCGCGCGTGCTGGACGCGGCCCGCACCACGGCCATCCCGTTGTCGGTCACCGCCGCCGCCGAGCGCGCCGCGATCGCCAGCCTCGACGCCGAGGACGAGCTGCGCGCCCGCGTCGCAGTGATCGTCGAACGTCGCACCGAGCTCGTCGAGGGCCTGCGTGCACAGGGCTGGGACGTGCCGGACGCCCAGGGCAACTTCGTCTGGCTGCCCACCGGCGAGGCGACCGCCGACGTCGCTGCGGCCTTCGAGGAGGCCGGCCTCATCGTGCGGGCGTTCCCCGGAGACGGGATCCGCATCTCGGTCGGCGAGGCGGAGTCGCTGCCCCGTGTGCTCGCCGTGGCCGCTGCCCAGCGCTGATCGTGAGGGCGGCGCATCCGCGGACCGGATGCGCGGGATCCGAGGATCCGAACGATGCAAGGCCGTCCATGTAAAAAGCTAGGGGGACCTGGCATTAATACGTGGGACACCTGGATATCCGCGCGCCCGCATGCGTCCGTGGGGATCGTCACACACGCCTCGGGATCGTTTGTGCGCACCCTCCACCGCAGACGGGGAAAGCTCGGTTACCGTAGACAAGGTGACTGACGCCGATATCCCCACCGTCCGCGTCCTCGATGCCGACGGCCGCTTCGCTCCGAACCCCGCCGCGGAGGAGTACCTCCCCCTCATCGAGGCCCTGCCCGATGGCGAGCTCGAGCAGCTCTACCGGGACATGGTCGCGATCCGCGCGATCGACACCCAGGCCACGAACCTGCAGCGCCAGGGCCAGCTCGCACTGTGGCCGCCGAGCCGGGGGCAGGAGGCCGCCCAGGTCGGATCCGCCCGCGCCGCCCGCCCGCAGGACACGATCTTCCCCTCCTACCGCGAGCACGCCGTCACCCGCATCCGCGGCGTGGATCCGGTCGACATCATCAAGCTCATGCGCGGCACCTCGAACGGGGGATGGGACCCGACGGATCCGCGCAACGGCAACACCCGCATCTACACGCTCGTGCTCGGCTCGCAGACCCTGCACGCGACGGGCCTCGCGATGGGGCTCGTCTTCGACGGCAAGTGCGGATCCGGTGACGTCGATCGCGACCAGGCCGTGATGGTCTACTACGGCGACGGCGCGTCCAGCCAGGGCGACGTGCACGAGGCGATGGTCTTCGCGGCGAGCTACCAGACCCCCGAGGTGTTCTTCCTGCAGAACAACCACTGGGCGATCTCCGTGCCGGTGTCGACCCAGTCCCGGGTGCCGCTCGTCCAGCGCGGCGCCGGATACGGCATCGAGTCGATCCGCGTCGAYGGCAACGACGTGCTCGCGAGCTACGCGGTCACCCGCCGCGCGCTGGACGAGGCGCGCACCGGCCAGGGCCCGCGCGCGATCGAGGCCGTCACSTACCGSATGGGCGCGCACACCACGAGCGACGACCCCACGAAGTACCGCGGCAGCGACGAGGAGCAGGAGTGGGCGCTGCGCGACCCGATCGCCCGCATGCGCGCCTACCTGGAGCACCGGGGAGCCGCCGGATCCTTCTTCGCCGACGTCGAGTCCGAGGCCGCGGACGCCGCCGAAGACCTGCGCGTGCGCACCCTCGCTCTCGGCTCTCCGACGGCCGAGGCGATCTTCGACAACGTGTACAGCGACCCGCATCCGCTGATGGCCGAGCAGAAGGCATGGCAGGCGCAGTACGAGGCTTCCTTCCAGGAGGGTGACCGATGACCACGGTGGACACGACCCGGACCGGCATCGAGACGATGCCGTTCAGCAAGGCTCTGAACGCGGGTCTTCGCAAGGCCATGGAGGACGACCCCCGGGTGCTCCTCATGGGCGAGGACATCGGCGCACTCGGCGGTGTCTTCCGCGTCACCGAGCACCTGCAGCGCGACTTCGGCCCGCAGCGCGTGCTGGACACCCCGCTCGCCGAGTCCGGCATCGTCGGCACCGCGATCGGCCTGGCGATGGGCGGGTTCCGCCCCGTCATCGAGATCCAGTTCGACGGCTTCGTCTTCCCCGCCTTCGACCAGATCACCACGCAGCTCGCGAAGATCACGGCCCGGCACGAGGGCAGGGTCTCGATGCCGATCGTGATCCGAATCCCCTACGGCGGGCACATCGGCGCCGTCGAGCACCACCAGGAGAGCCCCGAGACCTACTTCGCGCACACCCCGGGCCTGCGCGTGGTCTCGCCGTCCACCCCGAACGACGCGTACTGGATGATCCAGGAGGCGATCGCGTCGAACGATCCCGTGATCTTCCTCGAGCCGAAGAGCCGGTACTGGCCCAAGGGCGAGGTCGACCTGTCCGCCCCGGCGCTGCCGCTGCACGCCTCGCGCGTCGTGCGCCGCGGATCCGACGTGACCCTGGTCGGGCACGGCGCCATGGTGTCGACCCTGCTGCAGGCCGCGGCGCTCGCCGAGGCCGAGGGCACGAGCTGCGAGGTCGTCGACCTGCGTTCCCTGTCGCCGGTGGACTACTGCCCCATCCTCGATTCGGTGCGCTCCACAGGCCGCATGGTCTACGCGCAGGAGGCGCCGGGATTCGTGAGCCTCGGCAGCGAGATCGCGGCGACCGTCATGGAGCGGGCGTTCTACGCCCTCGAAGCGCCGGTGCTGCGGGTCTCGGCCTACGACACCCCGTTCCCGCCGGCGAAGCTCGAGAGCACCTACCTGCCGGATCCGGACCGGATCCTCGAGGCCGTCGACCGGTCTCTGGCGTATTGATGACCTCCTCCGGGGGTTCCGAACTCAGTCGATCTGGTCGGCTTCCGCCCGTTGCGGTCGAATCCGCACGATACTGACTGAGTTCGGCACACTCCGACCGAGAGATTCCCTCCGAAAGGAACTCTGATGAGCACCCAGACCTTCACCCTGCCGGACGTCGGCGAGGGCCTCACCGAGGCCGAGATCGTCACCTGGAAGGTCGCGCCCGGCGACGCGGTGGCCGTGAACGACGTGATCTGCGAGATCGAGACGGCCAAGTCGCTCGTGGAGCTGCCTTCGCCGCACGCCGGCACAGTCGGCGAGCTGCTCGTGCCAGAGGGGAAGACGATCGACGTCGGCACCCCGATCATCACGTTCCTGACCTCGGCTGCCGAGCCGGCCGCCCCCGCCGCGGCTCCCGCTGCTGCCCCGGCGGAGGAAGGTTCCGGATCCGTGCTGGTCGGTTACGGCTCCGGCGCGGAGGCGACCTCGCGCCGCCGCCGTCCCGCCGAGCGCCCGGTGCGCTCCTCGGTCGGGGTGATCGCGAAGCCGCCGATCCGCAAGCTCGCGCGCGATCTCGGCGTCGACCTCACCCAGGTCGCCCCCTCGGGGGCGGACGGCGAGGTCACCCGCGACGACGTGATGAAGCACGCCGAGCAGGCCAGCGTGTTCCGCAACATCCAGACCCCGGAGTGGGGCGACGTGCGCGAGGAGACCGTGCCCGCGCCGCAGCCCGCGCCGGTGGGCCTCGCCCGCGGGATCGCGCCCTCGACTGCTCGCGCCGGCGCCGACGAGAGCCGCACCGAGTCCATCCCGGTCAAGGGCGTGCGCAAGGCGACCTCCTCGGCCATGGTGCAGAGCGCCTACTCCGCCCCGCACGTGACCGTGTGGAAGGAGGTCGACGCGACCCGCACCATGGAGCTCGTCAAGCGGCTCAAGGCCTCACCCGACTTCGCCGACATCAAGGTCTCGCCGCTGCTGATCGTCGCCCGCGCCGTGATCTGGGCCGTGCGCCGCACCCCGATGGTCAATGCCGCCTGGATCGACACCGCCGACGGCGCCGAGATCGCGGTGCGCCACTACGTGAACCTCGGGATCGCCGCGGCCACCCCGCGGGGCCTCCTCGTGCCGAACATCAAGGATGCACAGGACTTGGGCTTGAAGGACCTCGCGCGCGCTCTGAACCGGCTCACCCTGACCGCACGCGAGGGAAAGAGCACCCCGGCGGACCAGCAGGGCGGCACCATCACGATCACCAACATCGGCGTGTTCGGGATGGACGCGGGCACCCCGATCATCAACCCGGGCGAGGCGGGCATCGTGGCCATGGGCACGATCAGCCAGAAGCCGTGGGTCGTCGACGGCGAGGTGCGCCCGCGCTGGGTGACCACGGTCGCCGGATCCTTCGACCACCGCGTCGTGGACGGCGACGGCATGAGCCGCTTCATCGCCGACGTCGCCGCCGTGCTCGAGGAGCCCGCGCTGCTGGTGGACTGACGCGGGCGGAGCCGGATCCGGTCTCATCGGGGTCGTTGAGCGAGCACCGAGCGCAGCGAGGAGAGAGACGAAACGCGGCACTGTTGCGGACCGACTCTGTGAGATCGCCGCGTTTCGTCTCGGTCGCCTTCGGCGTCCTCGCTCAACGACCTTTGAAGCGCTGCGCCACGAGCCGGGGCAGGCCGACGGCGCGTGCCGACGAGAGGGCCGTGGAGACCGCGCCGGCGAGTACGATGTCGGCGCCGAGGCGTGAGCGCAGGATCGCCGGCGCCGGCAGGTCCAGCAGCGGGCGCAGCACGTCGCGCGCGGCGTCGAGCACGGGTTCGATGTCCTCGGCGATCGCCCCGCAGATGATCACGCGCTCGGGGTCGTAGGTGCTGCCGAGCACGGCGACCACCCGGGCCAGATAGGCGCCGGTCTCGCGCACCACCCTCGCCGCATCCGGATCCCCGGTCGCAGCGAGGGCGAGGATGCGATCCGCCCGGAGCCCTTCCGTGGCGAGCGCGGCGAGAGCGCCGTCGGCCTCGGCGTCGCCGGAGTCCAGCAGCTCGTCCGCGATACGCGTGATCGTGGGGCCGAGGCCGTGCGCGGAGTCCACCCCGCGCACGTGGTCGAAGAGCACCATCTCGCCCACGCCGCCGTGTGCGCCGTGCAGGATGTGCCCGTCCACCACGGCGCCCGCGCCGAAGCGCTCGCCGGCGATGAGCGCGATGTAGTCGCGGCACCCGACGGCCTCGCCCAGATCGCCCTCCGCGGCGGCCGCGAGCACGGCGTCGTTCTTGATCTCGACCACGGGCGCCCATCCGGCGAGAAGCTCGGCGAGGCCGGGGTTGGTGCGCTCCCAGAAGCCGTCGGGGTGGGGCGGGGAAGAACCGTTGCGTGCCACGGGAGCCGCGACGCCGGCACACAGGGCGAGGATGCCGTCGCGGGGGACGCCGCTCGCGGACAGCGCCGCGTCGAGGTGCTTCAGGATGGCGGTCCGGCGCTGACCCACCGTGTGCTGGCGATCCAGGTCGGTGCGCACGTGCGCGAGCGGGGTGCGCGCGAGGTCGGTCACGGTCACGCCGAGGTGCGTGTCGCCGGCGTCCAGGGCGATCACGGCGCCGAGGTCGGCGGGCAGCTCGAATCTGCGGGCGGGGCGTCCGCCCGAGTACTCGCCGGCGTCGCGGGCGTTCGGGAGCTCGCGCACCACGTCCGCCGCGACGAGGGTGTCGATCGCGTCGATCGTGGTCGAACGGGTGAGCGAAGCACCGGCCATCGCCTCCGTGGCGGTGAACGGCCCGCGACCCCACGCGAAGTCGAGCACCTGGCCGAGGCTCGGCCTGCTGACGGCGGACGCGGTGGGGGCGTCGCGGCCCGAAACGAGCGCGCCTTCGGGACCGGCGTCGGCGGCGACGTCGGGTGCCGTGTCGGGCGCGGCGGATCTCGGCATTCGTGCTTGACCTCTCGGGTGGACCTCTGTCAAAGTATCCCTTGCCCAAGTTGATTCGGGAACAAAATCTAATCTCCGGAACAAGGATCTCGCCGCCGGCCCTCAGGCTGAGGAGCGGTGGATCCGCCGGAAGGGACGAGGACGATGGTGTCTGGGAAGAGAACGCGGACGGCGAGAGTGCTCGCCGTCATCACGGCATTGACGATCGCGGGCACCGCCCTTGCCGGCTGCGCCCCCGCCGATAGTCGCGAGACGGTCCGCTTCACCTTCAGCAAGCGCGAGGCGATCGATTTCATGACCAAGGTCGTGAACGACTACAACGCCTCGCAGAGCAAGGTGCGGGTGGAGATCGACACCTCGGGCGTGGACGTGGTCTCGGCCAGCTTCGTCCGCGGCAACCCGCCGGACCTGATGCTGGCGAACTACAACTTCGAGGTCGCCCGATTCGTGCAGCGCTGCGCGCTGACCGACTTGTCCGACACAGCCGAGGCGGGACGGATCCGCAAGGATCTGCAGCCGCTGCTGGATCAGTACGGCATCTGCCCCGGCAAGACGACGGTGCTGCCGTATTCGGTGATGGCCGCCTCGGTGATCTACAACAAGGAGATCTTCGCGAAGTACGGCATCGAGGTGCCGAAGACCTGGGACGAGCTGATCGCCGCGAGCGACACCCTGAAGGCGGCTGGGGTCACCCCGTTCTACGGCACGTTCAAGGACAACTGGACGATCGGTCAGGGCTGGTACGACTATGCCGTCGGCGGCGAGGTGCCGGTCGTGGACTTCTTCAAGAAGATGAACGAGGAGGGCACGAACGTCGGCCCGAACTCGCGGACATCCTTCTCCAAGGACTTCGCGAAGCCGGTCGACCAGATGACGCAGCTCATCAAGAACTACACCCAGCCCAACGCAGGGAGCCAGGCTTACGTCGACGGCAACCTCGCGTTCGCGAAGGGGCAGGGCGCCATGTATCTGCAGGGGCCGTGGGCGTTCGGCGAGATCGCCAAGACGTCCCCCGACCTGCAGCTGGGCACCTTCCCGCTGCCGATGACGAACGATCCGAAGGATCTCAAGGTCCGCGTGAACATGGACCTCGCCGCGATGATCCCGACCGGATCCAAGCACCAGAAGGCCGCACGCGACTTCCTCGCCTACCTCTACCAGCCGTCCGTGATCGACGCGTACAACGCCGCGCAGCTCGGCTTCGCACCGACCACCGACGCCACCATGCCGAACGATCCGCGGATCGCCGGGATGATCCCGTACTACGACGAGGGCGCGGTCTATCAGGGAGCTTCGGTGCTGGTGCCGAAGACGATCCCGGTCTTCAACTACGTCCAGGCGATCGCCCTCGGGGGCAGCGTCAAAGACACCCTGAGCACGATGGACGCGGACTGGGCGCGCGCCGCCTTCCTCGCCCCGAAGCTTCCGAGCGACACGAAGGGCACCGCGAAATGAGCACGACAACGACCATCGTGACGGGCGGTGACCGGAAGATCCGGCGCAGCAGCCGTCGGATCGAGCCGATCTACTACCTGTTCCTGCTGCCGACGCTGGTGCTGTTCACGCTGGCGATCACCGTGCCGGCGGTCATGGGCATCTTCTTCAGCTTCACCGACTCGATCGGGATCGGCACCTGGAGCTTCAACGGGTTCACCAACTACATCGCCGCGTTCAGCGATCCGGCCATTCTGCAGAGCTACCTGTTCACGTTCGGGTTCTCGATCGCCACCGTGATCGTCGTGAACGTGCTCGCCTTCCTGCTGGCCGTCGGGCTCGTCTCGMGGATCCGTTTCAAGACCGGCCTGCGGGCGATCTTCGTGATCCCGATGGTGATCTCRGGCATCATCATCGCGTACGTGTTCAACTTCCTGTTCTCCAACTCGATCCCGGCTCTCGGGACCGCGACGGGCATCCCCTGGCTGTCGACGAGCATCCTGGCGAATCCGGATCTGGCCTGGGTCGGCATCGTGATCGTGACCGCCTGGCAGGCGATCCCSGGCACGCTGCTSATCTACATCGCSGGCCTGCTCTCGATCCCGGGRGACGTCTACGAGGCGGCGGACATCGACGGGGCGRGSAAGTTCCAGCAGCTCACCCGGATCACGGTGCCGCTCGTGGCCGGGTACTTCGTCATCAACATCGTGCTCGGATTCAAGGGCTTCCTGAACGCGTACGACATCATCAAGGGCCTCACCGACGGTGGTCCCGGCACCGCGACCCGCAGTGTGGCGATGACGATCATCGCCGGCTTCAACGGCGGCGACTACGCCTATCAGATGGCCAACGCGACGATCTTCTTCATCGTCGCGATCCTGATCTCCCTGCTGCAGCTGTCCGTGACCCGCGGAAGGAACGCACTCTGATGTCCACGCAGACTCTTCTCACCACCGAGGCCCTCACCACCGTCGGTCGCAAGCCGCGCGTGAAGATGGAGCGGGTCAACTGGTCGGGAACCATCATCCTGATCCTGTGCACGGTCACGGTGCTGATCCCGCTGTACGTCACGATCTCGATGGCGTTCAAGACGTCGAAGCAGGCGGTCGACGGCAACGCCTTCTCGCTCCCGGCGCCGTTCAGCGTCGACGGGTTCACGCAGGCCTGGGACCTCACCAAGTTCCCGGTCGGCGCCGGGGTCTCGCTGCTCGTCACCGCGGGCACCGTGTTCCTGACCGTGGTGCTGGCCGCGTTCGCGTCGTACGCGATCGTGCGCAACTGGGATCACCGGCTGTTCCGGTACTCGTTCTTCTACCTGCTGGCCGCGATGTTCATCCCGTTCCCGGTGGTGGCGCTGCCGCAGATCCAGCTCACCGGGCTCACCCATCTGGACAATCCGTTCGGCGTGATCCTGCTCGCCACGATGTTCCAGCTCAGCTTCAGCGTGCTTCTGTTCACCGCATTCCTGCGCTCGATCCCGCTCGAGCTCGAGGAGAGCGCGCGGATCGACGGTGCGAGCACCTGGCAGACGTTCTGGCGGATCATCTTCCCGCTGCTCGGCCCGATGAGCGCCACGGTCGGCATCTTCGCCTTCCTGTATGCCTGGAACGACTTCATGATGCCGTCGCTGATCATCTCGGATCCGGCCCTGCAGACCCTCCCGGTGCGGCAGAACCTGTTCCAGAATCAGTTCAGCAGCAACTACAACGTGGCCTTCGCCTCCTACCTGATGGCGATGGCTCCCGCGATCGTCGCCTACCTGTTCACCCAGCGCTGGGTGATGGAGGGCGTGACCCAGGGCGCCGTCAAGGGCTGACAGACCCGCC
>NZ_JBFTQL010000038.1:0-30539 GCF_056398985.1 Microbacterium sp. 01T413_2 | reverse complement strand
GTCGTTGCACGACTACATGCTGGGGCAGGTGGACGCCCGCCTGAACGGCGCGGCCGCGCGCGGGGCCGACATCGCCGGGGGCCGCGGGCCGGGTTCGACGCCCGGGACGACAGCTCAGACCAGCCCTGGCGCCACGCCGGCGCCCACGCCGCCCCCGCGACCCAGCCGCAACGACGTGGTCGGGGCGCCCGGCCAGTCGGCGGGCACGATCACGGCGATCTTCCGCGATGGCGCGTTCGAGCTCGGCGGCTGGATCGCCTCCGACGGCGTGCGGCACGATCTCACCGCCGCGCAGAAGAGGCTCCTCGCAGCGCGCCTGCCCACCGGATCCGCGGACCGCACCGCGCCGGTCACGGTCGACCTCGGCAGTTCGCTCGGCGAATACCGCGTGGCCGGGCGCACGACGCCCAGCGGTGTGGGCGTCGTCACGGCGCTGCCGCTGGACTCGGTGGCGGCGGTGACCGGGCGGCTGACGCTCGTGGTGGTGCTGGTGGGCGCCGCCTGCTTCGTACTCGCGATGGCGGCCGCGGCGGTCGCGATGGGCCGAGCGCTGCGCCCGCTGCGACGCGTCGCGCACACGGCGGCGGCGGTCACGGCGGTGCCGCTGGATCGGGGTGAGGTACGGCTCGCCGAGCGCGTCGACGCGAGTGACATCGCCTCGACCGCCGAGGTCGGCCAGGTCGGCACGGCCCTGAATGACATGCTCGATCACGTGGAGAGCGCGCTCGCCCAGCGCGAGGCCAGCGAGTCGACGATGCGACGCTTCGTCGCGGATGCCAGCCACGAACTGCGCACCCCGCTCGCCACGATCCGCGCGTACGCCCAGCTCTCCGAGAGGTCCGACGCCGAGGAACGGGAGGTCCGCGGCAACGCGGCGCTCATCGATGTCGAGGGTGTGCGGATGGGCGCGCTCATCGACCAGCTGCTCCTGCTCGCGCGCCTCGACGCGCTGCCCGAGCTGGCGCGCGACGAGGTCGACTTGCGGCTGCTCGTCGCCGAGGCGGTGCTCGCCGCCCGCATCGCCGGCGCTGAGCACGCCTGGGTCATGGAGCTCGGTGAGGATCCGGCACTCGTCCGCGGCGATGCGGCGGATCTGCGTCGGGTCGTCGACAACCTCCTCGCCAACGCCAGGGTGCACACCCCGGCCGGGACGACCGTGCGCGTGCGGCTGGACGAGAGGCGGACCGGGCAGACGGCCGGCTCGGTGCGCCTCACGGTCTCCGACGACGGCCCCGGCCTGCCCGACGCGGTGCGCGAGACCGTGTTCGAGCGCTTCGCCCGGGGCGAGACCTCGCGCTCCCGCGAGGGCGGCGGCACCGGTCTCGGCATGGCGATCGCGAAGGCCGTGGTCGAAGCCCACGGCGGTGCCATCGCGGTCGGCGAGGGCCCTGGCGCGACGTTCGTGGTGACGCTTCCGACGGCGCATCCGGGCGTGGATCCGGGAGGCTCGGGGCGGATTACGCTGGAGGGGTGACTGCGTACGTCTCGGCCTTCGATCTGTTCTCCATCGGTGTAGGACCTTCGAGCTCCCATACCGTGGGCCCGATGCGCGCCGGCGTCGACTTCGCCGCCCGGCTCGCGGCGAACGGCACGCTGCAGCAGGTGGCGCGGATCACCTGCTCGCTCTACGGATCCCTCGGCGCGACCGGCCTCGGCCACGGCACGCCCGATGCGGTCGTGGCCGGCCTGCGAGGTCTCACCCCGGAGACCTGCGACCCGGCCGATGTGCGCCGCGCCTGGGCCGATTGGACCGACGGATCCTCTCTCGCTCTGAACGGCACGCACAACGTCGTCTTCGAGAAGGACGACATCACGTTCGAACCGCGCACACGCCTGCCCGGCCACCCCAACGCGATGACCCTGCGTGCCCTCGACGCGGACGGGATCCACCTCTCGCAGGAGACCTACTACTCGATCGGCGGCGGCTTCATCCGTCGCGACGGGGAGGAGGCCGGCCGCTCCCTGGAGAAGGCGGCCTTCCCCTTCGGGTACGCCGACGCCGCCTCGCTGCTCGAGCTCTGCGACGAGAACGGGCTGACGATCGCCGAGCTCGCGCGGCTCAACGAGACGGCGCTGCGCAGCGAGGAGGAGGTCGCGGCCGGGCTCGACGCGATCTGGAACGCCATGTCCGCCTGCGTCGATGCGGGCCTGCACGCCGAGGGAACGCTGCCCGGCATCCTCAAGGTCAAGCGTCGCGCCGGTGCGATCCGCGAGCAGCTGGACGAGGTCGAGTCAGATGGTCACCCCGCCATCCCCGGCGAGTGGTTGGGCGCGTTCGCGCTCGCCGTCAACGAGGAGAACGCCGCGGGCGGACGGGTGGTCACCGCCCCCACCAACGGCGCGGCGGGGATCCTTCCCGCCGTGGCGATGTACTGGTGGCGCTTCCTCGCCGACTCCGGTCTCGGCGCGGGCAACGCCGTCACGCCGTACGGAGAGCTGGTCGGCAGCGCGCTGCTCGGCTTCGGCGCGGAAGCGTCGCTCGTCGCGGTCGGTGCGCTCGAGGATCCCGAAGAGCTCGCGGAGGCCAACCGCCGCCGCGGCATCCGCCGATTCCTTCTGACCGCGACCGCGCTCGGATCCCTGTTCAAGGCGAATGCGYCGATCTCCGGCGCCGAGGGCGGCTGCCAGGCCGAGGTCGGATCCGCGTGCGCCATGGCCGCGGGCGGGCTGACCGCCGTGATGGGCGGCACGAACCGGCAGATCGAGAACGCCGCCGAGATCGCCATGGAGCACCACCTCGGGCTGACCTGCGACCCGATCGGCGGGCTCGTGCAGATCCCGTGCATCGAGCGCAACGCGATCGCCGCCTCCACGGCCGTGACCGCGGCCCGGCTCGCGCTGCGCGGCGACGGCCAGCATTACGTCTCGCTGGACGCCGTCGTCGAGACCATGCGGCAGACCGGCCTGGACATGTCGACCAAGTACAAGGAGACGAGCGAGGGCGGCCTCGCGGTGAACGTCATCGAGTGCTGAGCCGAGTTCTGAGCCCCGGTGCGCGCCCTGCGCGCACCCGTCGTAGGGTGAGCAGATGAGCACGACGCGTCGCCGCGGGCGCCCCAGAGGGGAGTCCGGATCCCGGGAGCGGATCGTCGTCGCCGCGGAGCACGAGTTCGGCGAGAACGGCTACGACGGCGCCACGATCCGCGCGATCGCGGCGCGCGCGGAGGTGGACTCCGCGCTGGTGCACCATTACTTCGGCGCCAAGGCGGATCTGTTCGCGGAGGTCGTCGGCATCCCGCTGCGCCCCGATGTGGACGTGCCGGCGATCGTGCAGGGGCCCCGCGACGAGGTCGGTGAGCGCGTGGTGCGCTATGTGCTGGAGGCGTTCGAGCGCCCGGACGTGCGCCGGCGCGGAGTGACGATGATCCGCGTTGCGCTCGGATCCAAGGCGATGTCGCCCGTGCTGGTCGGCTTCCTCTCACGTGAGCTGATCGGCCGGATCACGGCGCTTCTCGAGGTGCCCGATGCCGCGCTGCGGGCCACGCTCGTCGCCTCTCAGATGGCCGGGCTGATCGTGACGCGGTACGTGGTGAGGCTGCAGCCGATCGCCGACGCCCCGATCGACGAGCTCGTCGCGCGCATCGGACCGACGATCCAGCGCTACCTGTTCGATTGACGCGCCCGGCCTTGTCTGGTCGTTGAGCGAGGACGCGCGCAGCGCGACTGAACCTTCGGGGTCGTTGAGCGAGGACGCCGCAGGCGACCGAGACGAAACGCGGTGCTCTTGCACACCTCGCAGGGCACGCGTTTCGTCTCGCTCCGGCTGCGCCGGTGCTCGCTCAACGACCCCGAGGGAGGCACGTGCCCGTGCTCGCTCAACCCCGTCGACCCTTGACCCTCGCCTCTCCCGGATCCATAATTCATCACATGATGAATAACGCGGTGGTGATCGACGGGCTGCATGTGCGGCGCGGCCGGCACGACGTGTTCGACGGGCTCGCGCTGACCATTCCCCGCGGCGAGGTGACGGGGCTGCTCGGCCCGTCCGGCTGCGGCAAGACGACGCTCATGCGCGCGATCGTGGGCGTGCAGCGGATCCGCTCCGGGAAAGTCGAGGTGCTCGGGCTGCCCGCGGGATCCGCTGCGCTGCGCCACCGTGTCGCCTATGGCACCCAGGGCGCCGCCGTGTACTCCGACCTCACGGTGCGGCAGAATCTGCGCTACTTCGCCGCCGTTCTCGGGGTCGGCCACGCCGACGCCGACCGCGTCATGGAGCAGGTCGGGCTGACGCCGTATGCCGGGCAGCAGGTGTCGGCGCTCAGCGGCGGGCAGGCGAACCGGGTGTCGCTCGGGGTGGCGCTGCTGGGGTCGCCCGAGCTCGTGGTGCTCGACGAGCCGACCGTGGGCCTGGACCCCGTGCTGCGTTCGGAGCTGTGGGATCTGTTCCGCAGGATCGCCGAGGCCGGCACGACGATGGTCGTCTCGAGCCACGTGATGGACGAGGCGCTGCGCTGCGACCGGCTGCTGCTCATGCGCGAGGGGCGGATCGTGTCCGACACGACGCCGGCCGAGCTGCTGGCGGACACCGGCAAGACCGATCCGGAGCAGGCGTTCCTCGTGCTCATCGCCCGGGACGAGGCCGCGGAGAGCGGTGCGCAGCCGCATACCCGCCGGCAGCAGCGTGAGGCGGCGGCATCATGAATCCGCGCCGGCTGTTCGCGACGGCGGGCCGGGTGCTCACGCAGCTGCGGCACGACCCGCGCTCGATCGCACTCATGGTGATCGCGCCGAGCCTGCTGGTCGGGCTGTTCGCCTGGCTCTTCACGGACTCGAGCGGCGTGTTCGACAAGTTCGGCGGCGCGATCCTGGCGCTGTTCCCGTTCATCGTGATGTTCCTCGTGAGCTCGATCACGACCCTGCGCGAACGGCGGTCGGGGACGCTCGAGCGACTCATGACCACTCCGCTCGGCAAGGCCGACTTCGTGCTGGGATACGCGCTCGCGTTCGGGCTGATGGCGGTGCTGCAGGCCGTCGTCACGGTCGCATTCGCGGTGTACGTCTGCGGGCTCACTGTGGACGGGCCCCTCTGGCAGCTCGGTCTGGTCGCGGTCGTGGACGCCGTGCTGGGCACCTCGCTCGGACTGCTCGCGAGCGCGTTCGCACAGACCGAGTTCCAGGCGGTGCAGTTCATGCCGCTGCTGGTGTTCCCGCAGATCATCCTGGGCGGGCTGTTCATGCCGCGCGACAAGATGCCCGATGTGCTGTACGCCATCTCCGACTGGCTGCCGCTCAGCCACGCGATCGATGCGATCCAGGCGGTGACGGCGGGCACCGGTCACTGGGACTTGTGGCGTCCGGTGCTGATCGTGGCGTGCTTCGCCGTGGCGTTCCTCGTTCTCGCGCCGCTCACGCTGCGCCGGCGCACCACCTGAGCGAGTCGACGACCGCTCCGGATCTTGTGTGTCACCACTCTGAAGCTGTGTGGTAGCGTCAAGTTTCCTTTGAATCTCCCGTAAGCCGCGATGTTTGTCGCCCCACAGGAAGCTCGTACCCGACTATGACTTTTCAGCCGCCGATCACGCCAGAACAGCAGCCATACGCGCCGCAAACTCCGCAGAAGTCGGGTAGCGGGCTGGGCATCGCGGCTCTGATCCTGGGCATCCTCGCCCTGGTGGGCGCGGTCATCCCCTTCCTGAACTACGTCGCATGGGTCCTCGGACTGGTCGGCCTGATCCTCGGCATCATTGCGCTTGTACAGAAGAACCGGCGTAAGGGCGTCGCCCTTGCCGGGACGATCGTCTCGGCGGTGGCGATCATTCTCTCCATCGTGCTTGCGATCGTGTACACGGCTGCATTCGCCAGCGCGGTCAGCAACGCTGTGGAGTCCGCGGCGGCCAGCGCCGGGCCGAGCTCCGCCCCACAGTCCAGCGCCGACAGCACGTCGACTGCTCCCGCTGCCGGAGAAGTGACGATCGTCTACGAGATCACCGGCACCATCCCGGACGCAACCGTCACATACTCGACGTTGGACAACGGCACCGTGCAGTCCGCGACAGCATCGGGTCAGGCCCTGCCGTGGACGAAGACGCTGACGGCTAAGAAGGATGGTCTTCTGGACGTCAACGTCTTCTCAGTGAGCGCCGTCGGCGGTATGGAGAGCGGCGACATCGGCTGCAAGATCACGGTTGATGGCAAGGTCGTCTCGGAGCAGACCGCCAGCGGCCAGGTAGCCGTTGCCTCGTGCACCGCGAGCAACGTTGGCGGCCATTAGAAGCGCGATCGCTGATGCTGGCTTGATCGTGTAGCCGCAGCGGGCGCACAGAATTCGGGTGCTACGGATCCCCATCCGTAGCACCCGAAGTGCGTTTCCGGTTGGCTAGCGGGCGCCGGCGCACGTCCTAGTCGCGCGCGGCGCGGTTCTTCGTGTGCCGGGTCGGCGCGGCCTGCCAGGGGTCCTCCGGCCAGGGGTGCTTCGGATAGCGCCCGCGCATCTCGGCGCGCACCTGGGCGTACGGGCCCGACCAGAACGACGCGAGATCGTCGGTGACGGCCAGCGGGCGCCCGGCGGGGGAGAGCAGGTGGAAGAGCACGGGGACGCGCCCTCCGGCCAGCCGCGGAGTCTCGGCCCAGCCGAAGCACTCCTGCAGCTTCACCGCGACCACCGGGCGGGCCGTCGGGTCGTCATGGGGCGGATACTCGATCCGGATCCGGGATCCGCTCGGCACTTCCAGACGCTCCGGCGCGAGCGTGTCGAACTCCGCGGCGGCGGGCCACGGCAGCAGCCGGCGCAGCGCCGGGCCGAGGTCGATCCGCGCCGTCGGGGTTCCGGTCGCGAGTGCGTCGATCTCCGGGCCGAGCCAGTCGTCGAGGGCGGCGGTCAGTGCGTCGTCGGAGACGTCGGGCCATCCGGGGCCGAGCGCGTGTCGCAGCAGGGCGAGCCGGCGGCGCAGCTGGTCCGCGCCCTCGGACCAGGTGAAGACCTCGAGACCGTCTGCTCGCAGGGCGCATCGCACCGCGTCATGGCCCTCCTGTGCGCTCGGCCGGATCGGCACGGATGAGCGCACGATCGCGCCCACCCGGCGCTCTCGCCGGGCGGCGACCTTGCCGCTCACGAACTGCGCCTCGACCTGGTCCGTGATCAGATGATCGGCGGCCCGCTCCACCTGCGTCTCTGTGATCGCGGCGGCGGCCCGGATCACGGCCCCTGATGCGCCCGCCACCCGCCCGGAGGCGCGCGCGACGTCGGCGACGGCRAGCCATTCCACGTCYGCGAGSGGYGGCCGYACGCCGGCACGGGTTCCGGAGGCCAGCAGGAACGTCGCTCCGTCCGCGGTGCGTTCGACCCGCCGCGCCACGCGCGCGGGGAACGCGAGGGCGATCACGAGTCCTGCCTCACCGACCCCGCCTTGGGCGGGCGGCTGCGGCGGCAGCGGCGACTGCGGTGACCGGGACGGGGGCGGGATGAAGCGCCGCAGCCGTTCGGCCTCCTGTGCCCAGCGGCGGGCGTCCGGTGCTCGGCCGTTCCGCAGGGCGACGATCGCGCCGGCGACGTCCGCATCGGGCACGCGCAGGTCCCCGCCGAGCAGGGCGACGACCTCTGGGGCCAGCCGGGCGCCCACGAGTCGGCTGCCCTCGATCAGGGCGCGGGCGAGGCGGGGGTCGACCGGGATCCGGGCCAGCACCCGTCCTTCGGCGGTCGCGCGGCCGTCGGCATCGGTCGCGCCGAGATCGTGCAGCACGCGCTGGGCCTCGGCGAGGGAGTCGGCGGGGAGTGGATCGATCAGCCGCAGCCCCGTGCCGCCCGGTGCGCCCCAGCAGGCCAGGAGCAGTGCGGCGTCGGCGAGGTCCGCGGTCGCGATCTCGGGCGCCGGCCGGGCCGGCGCTGCCGCGAAGGTGCGCTCGTCGAGGCAGCGGATGACCGTGCCAGGGCCCTGTCGTGTGGCGCGTCCTGCGCGCTGCACCGCGGAGGAGCGGGCGGCGGCGGCGGTCACCAGTCCGCTCATGCCGCGTGCCGTGTCGCGCTGCGGGAACCGGGACAGGCCGCTGTCGACCACGAGGCGCACGCCCGGCACGGTGAGCGACGACTCGGCAAGGGAGGTGGTGACGATGATGCGCGGCGGGTCGGATGCGCGGCACCCGCGGATCACCGCATCCTGCTCCGCCGCCGGGATCTGCCCGTGCAGCTCGCGGACGTCGAACTCTCGGCCGTCGTCACGCAGGCGGCGTGCGATCTCGGCGACCTCGCGCGCCCCCGGTGCGAAGACCAGCACGTCGGCGGTGGGGTCCTCGCGGATGAGGTCACCGGCGGCGGACGCCGCGGTCCGCGCCACGTGATCGAGGAATCCCCAGGTGACGCCCCTCTCATCCAGCCGGGGGACGGGGCTCGGCGCCCAGCGCTCGGTGAGCGGATGCGCCGGGACCGTGTGCTCGACGATCTGCGCCGGCACGGTGTCGCTTCCGAGCGCAGCGGCGATCCGCGCGGCGTCGAGCGTCGCCGACATCGCGACGAGGGTCAGGTCGTCACGCAGTTCGCGCACCTCGCCGAGCAGTCCGATCAGGAGGTCCGTCTCGAGGGCGCGTTCATGCACCTCGTCGATGACGACCGCATCCACGCCGTCGAGGCCGGGATCGTCGAGCATGCGACGCAGCAGCACGCCCGCGGTCACGAACTCGACGCGGGTGTCGCGGCTCACGGAGCGCTCACCGCGCACGGTGAAGCCGACCCGGGTGCCGAGTGGCGAGCCGTCGAGCTGCGCGAGCCGGCGCGCCGCCGCCCTGGCCGCGACGCGGCGCGGCTGGGTGACGATCACGCGGCCCGGAGCGCGGGAGGCAAGCAGAGGCGGGATCAGCGTGGTCTTGCCGGTTCCGGGCGGTGCGCTGATGACGAGAGCCGTGCCGGCGTCGAGCGCCGCGGTGACCTCGTCGAGGGCCGCGGCGAAGGACAGCCCCGTGCCGATCGAACCGAGGTCGAAGGGCGCAGAGGTCATCCGTCCAGTCTGCCGCGAAACGAGCACGGCGCCCGGACCCCGAAGGATCCGAGCGCCGTTCGTGGAGTGGCGTTACTCCGCGGTCTCGTCTTCCTTCGCCGCGCGCGTGGCGGGCGCGGTCGCCCTCACTGCGGCGCCGCCCGCGTGCGCGGCCGAGTGGTGCGTCTCGGACTGGGCGAGACCGGCACCGAAGCCGCGGCCCACGGCCTGGCCCTGGATGATGCCGGCGAGATCGAGCCCGGTCGCGGCGTGCACGCTGTCGAACACGCTGCGCAGCGCCTTGGCACTGTCGCCGCCGACGACGCTGGATGCGCCGTCGTCACCGGACCCGCCGATGATCGACACATTGCCGATCGTGGAGTAGCCCTTGGCGAACTCGGCCATGATCGACGGCAGCACCTCGAGCACGCGCTGCGAGAGGAACGCCTCCTGGTTGGACGCGATGGCCTTCGCCTCGGCCTCGACGGCGGCGGCCTTCGCCTCGCCCTCGGCGCGGATCGCGTCGGCTTCGGCGGTGGCGCGCACGCGGCGGGCCTCCGCCTGCGCATCGGCCTGCGCGCGCAGAGACGTGGCTTCACCGGTGGCCTTGGCGATCGCGGCGGCCGCCTCGCCGTCGGCGCGGGCCTTGTCGGACTGCGCCTGCTGCTCGGCGATGCGGGTGGACGCCTCGGCCTGCTTGATCTGCTCGATCGCGGCGGCCTCGGCGGCGCGCTCGCGCGTGTAGAGCTCGGCCTGGGCGCGGGTCTCCGCCTCGTAGCGCTGGGCGTCGGCGACGCGCTTGACGTCGGCGTCGAGCTGGGCCTGCTTGTTCTCGGCCTGCTGCTGCAGGACCGCCTGCTCGGCCTGCGCGCGGGCGAGCTGCTCCGCCTGCTCCGCCTCGGCGCGCGCCCGGCCGACTCCGGCGGCGGCATTGGCGGTGTTGGTGTCGAGAGCGGTCTGCTCGACGAGGTTCGCCTCCTGGTTGGAGATGAGCTTCTGATTGATCGCGCGGTCGGCGTTSGTCTGCGCGATCTCGGCGGCYTGTCGCTTCGCCTGGATCTCMGGMGCRCCGAGSGACTGGATGTAGCCGACCTTGTCGGTGATGCCCTTGATCTGGAACGAGTCGAGAATCAGGCCCTGCTCGGCGAGCTCCTGCGAGACGTCGGCGGCGATCTGATCGGAGAACTTCTTGCGCTCGCGCATGAGCTCGACGACCGAGAGGGTCGCGACGATGCCGCGGAGGGCGCCCTCGAGCTGCTCGGTGGTGAACTGCTCGATGGCCTTGTCCTGAGAAGCGAAGCGCTCGGCGGCGCGGCGCACGAACAGGGGGTCAGATCCGATCTTCACGATCGCGACGCCATCGACGTTCAGCGTGACGCTGTCGAGCGACTGCGCCTCGGCGTTCAGCAGCACCTGGCGCGAACGCAGGGAGATGATCTCGTGGCGCTGCGTGATCGGGTTGACCAGCGACTTGCCGTTCACGATGACGGTGACCGGCGACTCGGACATCTCGGAGCTCGTGGATCCGTCGGGCAGCAGGGTGGCGCGCTGCACCTTCTGCTTGCGGCCCGAGATCACCAGCGCCTCATCGGCGCGGGCGACCTTGATCCAGCTGCGCGCGAGCAGCAGCACGACGAGAAGGACGATGACGACGCCGACGATCGCGGCCCCGATGATGATGAGCAACCCGACGAGGGCGGCGGGGTCCATATGCACTCCTGTGTGTGTTCTCCGGTCGCCCGTCAGGAGGGCGTCAGGAACGACTATGCCAGAAGCTATGAAGCAGCCGTGAGCGACGCTRCATCCTGCAGCCATGCGCGCACGAGGAACTCTGGGGCGTCAGGATCAGCCCCCGCCGCTGGCGAACACACGCCCCCGCCGTGGCACTCTGGCGTACCGCCCCGATCTCAGGCCGCGAGCTCGTACCGTGCTCTGCCCCCGAGCCGCGGCGTGCGGAGGGGATCGACGTGCAGGGGTGGGATGAACCAGACCCGACTGCGCCTGCCCTTGCCCTCGATCCGGATCTCCCAGGCGTTGTCGTGTATGCGATGGTGGCAGCTCTCGCAGAGCAGGATCCCGTTCTCGAGGTTCGTAGGCCCGGCGTCGCGTCTCCACCAGCGGATGTGATGAGCGCGGGTCATCGACGGCGGCAGTCCGCACATCGCACAGCCGCCGTCGCGTTCGGCGAGGGCGAGGCGCTGCGCGGTGGTGAAGAACCGCAGCCGGCGTCCGTAGTCGAGGATCTCGCTGTCTGTACCGAGCACGCAGGGATGACGCCGCCGCTGGCGGCGAGCTGCCGGGCGGCGCCGATGCTGAGCGGGAGGTCGGATCCGTCGATCGTGGCGTATCCGGTGCCGTCGGCGAGGTCCTTCAGGTCGACGCGCACCACCACGGTCGCGCCGGCCAGAGCAGGCGCATCGTTCTCGCAGCCGAGGGCGTGCGCGCAAAGCTCACTGAGCGCCTCGGCGCGCAGCGCGGCGACGGAACGATGGTCGGCTTCGGGTGCGTCCGGGTCGAGCTGGTTCTTCTGCGCGGCGAACAGCGCCGACACGTATCCGTTCACCGCAGCGACGATGGGGGCGCCGTGCGCGGCGTCGAAGTCGCCGTCGAGATGGATGTGCCCGTCGCACTCGTAGATGGAAGCGACTGGCGGTCGCGCTGATCCTGCTCTCGCGGGGCGACCCCGTCCGGATCCAGCCACGCCTCGGCGCGGGTCACCAGCCGACGCACGTCGTCGTGCGACAGGCCCGCCGCCTTGTCCACCAGCAGCCGCTCGGCCTCGGCGGTCCGCGCCGCGCCGATCTTCAGGCGTACCCGGTCGAGCAGAGCGATGATCACTGCGGCCGCCTGAGCGCTCAGCGCGCCTGAGGAGAGGGCTCGCTGAGCCGCCGGATACTTCGCCGGCACGGGCTCCCCGATCAGGTTGGTGCGCGGGGCCGTGGCCTCGCCGACCTTGACCAGCCGCGACGCGTCGCCGGCGGTAGCACCCGTCGTTGTGGCGATCAGCTGCGCGGCGTTGCGGAATCCTTGCTCCTTCGCGAGCGAGTCCGCTCCCAGTTCGGTGCGGGACTCGTGTGCCACGCAGGCGGCGACCTCGGCGATCATCGCTCCGGACCGGCGATGCAGGAGCCCGAGCGCCTCCGTCGCGGCCATCAGCTGCGTGCGGGAGAGCTCACCCGCGTCGCCGGCTCCGCCCCACACCTCATCGAGACGCTGCAGCGCCTCATGCAGGGGATGGAGATGTCCGGTCATGCCCCGATTCTACGCCGCACGTCCTCGACATTCAAACATATCTACGAAAGTTGTGGAGAACTTTCCTAGAATGACAACTGTGACGGAACGAAGGCGATCGACGGCGACTTTCATAGATCCGTCCGTATTCATCGTCGGCGCAGCTTCTCCGCCAGCGTCGTCAGCGTGCGCAGTTCCTCGTCGTCCAGGGTCGACATGCGCTCGGCGATCGAACGGCCGTGCGCGGTGGCCAGCTGGCGGAAGGCGCGCCTTCCCGTCTCGGTCGCGTGCACGAGGGATCCGCGTCCGTCCTCCGGATCCGGGCACTTCTCSAGCAGTCCSCGSGYGACCATSCGRTCGACSAGTCGCGAGACRCTGGGCTGGCTGATCAGCATGTTCGCCGTGACYTCGCGCAGGCGKGCSGTGTGCGACGCGCAGCGGGTGACGGTGAGCAGCACGTCGTATTCGGCCGCCGAGAGCTCGGCGCCCTCGAAGTCGGTCGACATCTCGGTGAAGATCTCGTGCTGGGCGCGGAAGAGGGTCTCCCACGCGGCCAGGGCCAGCTTCCGGTCGCTCATCGCCTCAGGATATCCGCCGGCGGGGACGTCGGGCGCGAGCGCAGTAAAGGCCGGTCGGAGAGGCTTCCGACCGGCCTTTGTCCCTTGCACCAAGAGTGTCCTGCAATCACATGCGATGAGAGCCACAGCAAACTTTCACCGTGCGATCAATCTATAACGGCGGGGTAACGAATGCAACGGTTTGGTCACGGTCTGGGTGGATTCATAAGAACGGATTCGATGTATTCGGCCTTGCTGGCGGATGCTCCCCGGCGCTCACATGACGAGGAGTGTCGCCACGAGGACTTCGACTGCCGATCGAACCCGCATCGTTCGTCCGGCGTCCGGGTCGAAGTCGCCCATGAAGACGTTTCCGAGCGCAGCGGAAAGCGTCCCATCGGCCACGGACGCGCGGCGGTCGGGCCCGGCATCTGGAAACTCCTCCGCAGCGAGGTCCGAAAGTTGCTGACGAGTCCGCGCATACGCTTCGGAGAGGATCTCAGCGATTGYTGGTTGCTTCCGTGACAGCTCGACGAAGCCGAGGACGATAGCGTTCTCCGCGTCGGATCTTGTGAATTCTTCGCCGAATAGGAAGTCAAGGGCGCCGCGAAAAGTCGCGACTGTTCGCGGGAGGATCGTGGGCTGCCCGTCCTCGTCGCTGAACACATGCCTCGCGGTCTCTGCGAGCAGCTGGTCTCGGTTGCCGACGAAATGGCGTACGTGCCCTCGAGACATCCCGGCGGCCTCCGCGATGCGGTCCAGCGAAGCGCCGGCAACGCCGTGCTGTGCCAGTGCCTGCATCGTCGCTTCGATGATCTGGTCGCGGCGCTCGGCGGCGACGGTCGGACGTGCCATGCGGGTCCTTTCGCCTTCGGGAGATCGACCTTCGCAGAATATCCCTATGATTCCGATGTTTCTAGTCTAGTCGGACTTGACTAAGTTAGATTTCGCTCATATCGTCACTCTCACAGCCCGCGCATCGCTCCGGACGACCCACCCGAAGGCTGCATGCCGACGTCCGCAACCGCTTCGTCCCGAAGGAGAGACATGGTTCGTTTCACTCGCATCGCACCGGCACCGGTGAGCCCGCTCGCTCGACCGGAGCAGGTGAGCATGCGTGATGGCGTTCGGCTCGCGACCGATGTGTACGTCCCAGGCGGCGACGCGGTGCCGGGTGATGCGATCCTGATCCGTCTGCCTTACGACAAGAGCGGTGACTACGCGTTCATCCCCCTCGTGGCCGAGTACTTCATGGCGCACGGCTACCGTGTCGTCGCACAGGATGTCCGGGGCAAGTTCCGTTCCGAAGGTGAGGCGCTGCTGTTCGTCAACGAGGTGCGTGACGGGGAGGACACTCTCGACTGGATCGTGCGTCAGCCGTGGTCCAATGGTCGTGTTGCGATGTGGGGTGACAGCTACTACGGCTACACCCAGTGGGCGGCAGCCGCGAGCGGTCACCCGGCACTCAAGGCCATCGCGCCCCGAGTGACGGGCACGCTGCTCGGCGAGCCGGTGCGCCGACGAGCCGACGAACGCGCCGGTGGTGTGGAGTGGGCCGTGACGTACCTGTATCCCGTGAGCCATTTCCACGGGAACGACACGTATCTGTGGGAGCCTGACTGGAGTCGGCGTGAATTCGCGACGCAGGTCGAGCAGTTCCTCACAGAGGTGGGCGAGCGCTCGATCTCGTATGACCAGTGGTATCCCCGGCCCGTGCTCCTGCCACGCTTCCCCCAGGGCACCCCGTTCGCCGCACGTTCCGTTCCGGTTCTGCACACGATCGGCTGGTGGGACAACTGTGCGCCGTTGAGCTGGGCCGACGTCGCTGAGGTCGAGAAGCACCCGGCCTGGGCCGCACACCACCATCTCCGGATCGAGTCCATCGACCATGAGGGACACGAGCTGCTCGAGCCCGACAGCGATCGAGTCTCGGAGCGCAGCGAGGATCAGGTGCGTGCACTGCTGCCGCGCACGCTGGATCCCGCCCTGGCGTTCTTCGAGATCTACGTACGCGGCAATGGGGACATCGCTTCGATCCCACGAGTGAGCTGGAACCTTGCCGGAACACACGAGCAACGAGTCAGCGACACCTGGCCGCCGCAAGGCGTCCGCGAAACCGCGCTGGTCGCCATCGCAGACGGCACTCTGCGGATCGCGGCGAACGTGGACGAGCCGCCGAGCACCAAGACGTGGATCCACGACCCCGCCGACCTGGTGCCGTCCAGCGCGGAAGACGCGTTCTCGTTCTTGCGGGAGCTGCCCGACGAGGCACCGATCGGTGACCGTGACGACGTGATCGTCTTCACATCAGACCCCGTCACGCAAGACGTCGACCTTGTCGGGCCGGTCACGGCTCGGGCCCGGGTGTCTTCGGATGGTCCCGTCATGGATCTGTTCCTCCGGCTCCTGGACCTCCGGCCCGACGGCTCTGCCCTGCGGATCGCGCGGGGGCAGCGGCAGCTGCAGCAGGCCTACGACCCAGGGGATCTCGAGATCGACCTGGGACAGGCTGGCTACCGACTCCGCGCCGGGCATCGCCTCCGGCTGCACGTATCCAGCAGCGACTACCCGGAGTTCATCCCCCAGACCGGCACCGGAGGCGACCCGTGGCAGGGCGGCGCGACCGCGCGCAACCTGCAGACGGTCTTCCTCGGTGGGCCTGACGGCCTTCGCCTCACCGTCTCGATCCTGCAAGGAGAGCTCGCATGACCCCGAACCCCGAGCACCCGCCACAGACGACCGAGCGTGACCCCCTGCGGGAACCGCTGCTGGAGTTCGCCTTCGAGATCCGCGTCGACGTCGCGGCCGACCTGCACGTGGGCCGCGGCGCGAACGAGCGGCTCGCTTTCACGCCGATCACCGGGGGCACCGTGGACGGCCCGCTGCTGCGCGGCGAGGTCCTCGCCGGCGGCGGAGACTGGTCCGTCCAGCGCGACGATACGTTCCAGCTCGAGGCGCGGTATCTTCTCCGCACCGACGACGGCGCGACAATCGACATCCTGAACCGCGGCTACTACCGGGAGACCGAGAACCCAGACAGCCCGTACTTCCGCACCGCGCCCGTGTTCCAGACCGACGCTCCCGCACATCGCTGGCTCGCCGAGCACCAGTTCCTCGGCCTAGCTCGGGACGAAGACCAGCAGATCCGCATCAGGGTCTTCGTCGTCCGCTGACTCCCCTCCGCCCGAACACGGCAAACACCACCCTGCGCAGCGAAGCGCAACCCGCGGGCGGCCGACGACGACCGCCCGAAGACCCGAGAGGATCCGAACCATGCAGCGCACCCCATCCGCACGTAGCGTGCGGCTCGCCACGGCAGTCATGATGACCGCCGCCACCTTGCTCGTCATCACCGCCTGCGCGCCGCGAACGGCGAATGGCGATTCGAGCACTCCGCCTGTCGGCGCGGACACGCTCGTCTCGTCCCTTCCCGCAGCGACGAAATCCGTGGACAAGGTGACGTGGGCCGTCGTTGAGGGCGAGCCTGCGACGCTCGACCCCGCATCGTCGGCGAATGTGATCACCCCGAACCTCTGCGACAACCTGCTGAAGCTCAACCCCGACTTCTCGATCTCCGCCGGGGTCGCTGAGAAGGCCGATTGGGCAGACCCCGTCACCTTCGAGATCAAGGTCCGCTCCGGCGTCACCTTCTGGGACGGCACCCCGGTGACCGCCGCCGATGTGGCCTACAGTCTCGAACGAAACCGCAACCCGAAGTCGCAGTGGTATGCGTCCTTCGCACTGATCCAGAACATCGAAGTCGCCGGTGACGACACCGTGCGCGTGCACTTCAGCGCTCCCGACACGACGTTCCGTGACGCGCTCAGCGGTGCTGGCGGCGCTGTCATGAGCAAGGCTTTCGGTGACAAGGCAGGGGACGCGCTCGGCACCTCCGGCACCGGCCTGATGTGCAGTGGCCCGTACGAGCTCGGCACCTGGAAACCCGGCTCCGAGATCGACGTGACCGCGAACACGCACTATTGGGACGGTGCAGCGAAAACGAAGAACATCTCGTTCGTGTTCGTCACCGACGGCTCCACCCTGACCACCGCGCTCACCGGCGGCGAGATCGATGGTGCGTTCAACGTCCCGCCGGGATCGCGCAACGCGCTCAGCGGAAAGGGCGCTGGCCGCCTCGTTGTCGGACCTTCGACCGCGTCGTACAGTTTCGGGCCCGCCTCGTCCACCAGCGCCGCGGCCAACCCGAAGATCCGGCAGGCTCTCAGCCTCGCGATCGACCGGAAGGACTACATCCACACCGTCGTCCAGGGCTACGGCTACCCCCAGAAGACGATCGTGCCCCCTTTCGTCTGGGCCAACATGGACGCGAAAGATATCTACCAGAAGGCCTACGACGCGCTCCCGGAGCAGAAGGTGGACATCGCCGCGGCCAAGAAGCTCGTAGCCTCCAGCGGCGTCGACACCTCCAAGCCGCTCGTGCTGGCGATCCCGGCGGGATCGAAGGAGCTGTCACAGACGGCCGCGATCATCCAGTCGGCGGCCAAGCAGATCGGCCTGACCGTGACCATCGACGAGCGTCAGCCCGCCGACTTCGGAGCGCTGTTCTTCGACGCCTCTACAAGGGCAGGGGTCGACTTCGTCGCAACCACGGGCTACTTGGAGACTCCTGGCGTGCTCGGCTATCCGCAGTTGTTCATGCTCCCCGCGGAAATGGGTGGCGTGTTCAACTGGACGGATTACTCCAACCCCACCGTGACCTCCAATCTGCAGGCGGCGCGCACGGCGACCGATCCGAAGACCGCGGCCGAGGCTTTTGTCAAAGCGCAGGAGGCATTCGCCCCGGACCAGCTCCAGATCACCCTTGCTGGGGCCTACCAGCTCACGTACCTGTCGTCCAAGCTCACCGGGGTCGTCACGTCCGTAGCGATGTACAGCTCTCCGTGGGCGCTGAAGCTCGGCGCGAAGTAGTCCGGGCCCGGCCGGCTGAACGAAAGGCGATGACATGATCGGATCCGTGCTCCGGAAGCTGGGCGGGCTGGCGCTCACCCTGTTCCTCGCGAGCGTCGTGATCTTCGCCGCCCTCCTGGCGACCCCCGGCGATCCCGTCGCGGCGATCGCCGGGGGGGCTCGGCCGACACCGGAACTGATCGCCCAAATCCGGGAGCAATACCGGCTCGACGATCCGGCGTGGCTGCGATATGTGCACTGGCTGGGCGGCGTGCTCACCGGCGACTTCGGGCACTCCTTCGTGTACAAGACCGATGTCGCGACGCTGGTGGCCTCCCGGTTCGGGATCACCCTGCAACTCGTCTTGCTGACCACGTTGTTCATCGTTGTCCTCGGCATGGGCAGCGGCATCCTCGCCGCTGTGCGCGGCCGTGGCACCGACGCGGTTGTGTCTGTGCTGACGTCGCTGGGGATGGCGCTGCCGACCTTCGTCGTGGCTATCCTGCTGATCTGGGTGTTCGCCACGTCGCTCGGCTGGTTGCCCAGTTTCGGTGCGGGCTCCGAGGGCCTGGACCGTCTGGCGCACCTGCTGCTGCCAGCATTGTCCCTGGCCGTCATGTTCATCGCGTATGTGAGTCGGGTCACACGTGGGGCACTGGTCGCGCAGATGCACTCCGAGCATGTCGAGACCGCGACGGTGCGCGGCATCCCGCGTGGGCGTGTCTTCCGGATCCATGTCTTCCGGAACGCGTCACCGCAGATCCTGGCGATCTCTGGAACCACCATCGCAGGGCTGTTCGCGGCCTCCGCCATTGCCGAGCAGGCATTCGGGCTCGGCGGGATCGGCTCGCTGCTCACCGAAGCCGCCGCCCGTAAAGACCTGCCCGTCGTGCAGATCGTCTCGCTCCTGCTCGTGACCGTGTTCGTTGTCCTCAACGCCATCGCGGATCTGCTCAGCGCCGCCATCGATCCCGACTCGGTCGGAACCAGGAGGTCAGCATGAGCGTCGGACAACTCACCCGCGGGCGCGTTCCCGCGACGGCGCGCCGTACCGCCCGTCGCAACCCCCTCGCCATCGCCGCGCTCGTCGTCTTCGGAGTCATCGTGATCGGCGCCGTGGCAGGCCCCTGGATCGCCCCGTACCCGCCGGACATGCTCCATGCGGGACCGATCGACGGACCCGCATCCGCGGCAAACCTGTTCGGCACCGACGATCTCGGCCGGGACATCTTCTCCCGGGTTCTGGTCGGGGCGGCGCCCAGCCTTTTCGGCCCTGTCGTCGTGGTCCTGCTGTCGACGATTCTTGGCGTGACGCTCTCGATCACGGCCGCATGGTTCGGTGGTGCTGTCCGCGGCGCGGTCGCCCGGCTCGTCGACGTGATCTTCGCGATTCCGGGGCTCGTCCTCGCGGTGCTCGCGGTGGCGATGTTCGGCAAGGGCCAGCTCGCCCCGATTCTCGCACTCTCGGTCGCGTACATCCCCGTCGTCGCTCGTCTCACTCAAACCGCCGCGTCCCGGGAACTGGCTCTGCCATATATCGCCGCACTGAGAATCCAGGGCGTGTCCAATGCCGCGATCTGTTTTCGACACCTGGTCCCCGCCCTGATACCCGTGATCGCAGCACAGGCCACGGTCGGATTCGGCTATGCCATGCTCGACCTCGCTGCGATCTCGTTTCTCGGCCTCGGCGCACAGCCACCCTCGGCCGACTGGGGGTCCATGATCGCCGGTGGTCAACCCGGGCTGCTGCAAGGCGCCCCTGAACAGTCCGTGTTCCCGGCGGCGCTGATCGTCGTCACGGTCCTGGCCGTCGGGGTGCTCGGCGCCCGGGCCACCATCTGGGCAGAGGAGAAGGAACGATGACCGCTGCTGTCCTGGAGCTCCAGGGGCTTGGTGTGGCCATGCCCGGCCCAGATGGTCTGCAACCGCTCGTGCGTAACTGCACGCTCTCCGTCGCAGCTGGTGAAGCGGTCGGGCTCGTCGGCGAGTCCGGTTCCGGGAAGTCGCTGAGCGTGCGCGCCATCGCGGGTCTGCTTCCCGAGAGGTTCGTCACCACCGGCACCATCAGTGTGGAAGGACAGGACCTCGCCGGGCTGGGCGCGCGGGACCTTCGGGAGCTCCGCGCCCGGCGTATCGGCATGGTGTTCCAGACGCCTCGCGCACATCTGAACCCGTTGCGCACGATCGGCGACTTCCTCACCGAGGCGCTTGTGACCGTCGCCGGGGTGCGCCGCGATGACGCAGAACATCGCGCGGTCGAACTGCTCGATGAGGTCGGTGTGACCTCACCAGAGCGTCGGCTCCGGCAACATCCCGGGGAACTGTCCGGGGGATTGTTGCAGCGCGTCATGATCGCAGCCACCCTCGCCATGGATCCTGTGCTCTTGCTTGCAGACGAGATCACCACTGCGCTGGATGTGACCACTCAAGAGGAAGTGATGGCGGTCATCGGGGATCTGCGTCGGCATCGCGACCTCGCCCTGCTCTTCATCACGCATGATCTCGCCTTGGCTTCCGCCGTGTGCGACCGGATCGTCGTGATGAAAGAAGGCACGACAATCGAGACGCTGCATGCCGCGACAATGCGCGCCGATGCACGAGAGGACTACACCCGTACCCTCCTGTCGGCCTCATTGGACGACGCACGGCCCGCCGAGACGGACAGCGACGCGGCTCCGCTCCTCGTCGTGAACGGCCTCGGGAAGTCCTATCAGGTGCGGACCGCGCGCGGTCGCGGACACGAGACCCTGCAGGCTGTCGATGATGTGAGTCTGTCACTCGCCCCCGGAGCGTCCCTGGGCATCGTCGGAGAATCCGGTTCCGGCAAATCCACCACCGCTCGCATTATCTGCGGCCTCGAGGCGGCGGATGCTGGTTCCGTCGAGGTCGAGGGGCGAGACTGGAGCGCCCCTGCTCGCAGTGCAGCCGAGCGGCGTGCTCGCGCCCAGGTCGTGCAGATGGTCTTCCAAGATCCGTATCAATCGCTCGACCGCCGGCAAAGCATACGGCAAGCGCTCACGGAGACCCTGCGCGTGCACCGCCCCGGTGATGATGACGCTGCGATCCGGCGGCGCATCGCGGAACTGATGTCAGCGGTGCGGCTGGACGAGGCGCTCCTCGATTCCCGTCCCCGCTCGCTCTCCGGGGGCCAGCGGCAGCGCGTCGCCATTGCTCGCGCACTCGCTGCGGAGCCACGAATCCTCGTCCTGGACGAAGCCGTCTCGGCACTGGACCGGACAACCCAGGTGGAGATCCTCACGCTCCTCGAACGCATCCGGCTCACAACGGGCGTCGCCCTGCTGATGATCACTCATGACCTCACCGTCATCCGCCGGTTGTGCGACGAGGTCATCGTCATGCGCGATGGCCGTGTCGTGGAGCGCGGGCCGGTCGATGATGTGCTCGACGATCCACGGGCCGAGTACACGCGGGTCCTCCTCGACTCGATCCCGAGGGAAGGGTGGARGCCCCGCCGCCGGATTACCGCCCGCACCGCGGCCCTTCCTGTTCACAGTCCTTCCCGTACCCGCCCATGGCGGCGGTGATCCGATCGGAGACATTGATGGAACCTGCTCTCGAGTACTGTTTCGATCTGCGTGTGGCGGTCGACTCGCCGCGGCGCATCGGCAGCCAGACCGCGGGAGAGTTGCATTTCACCCCGATCACGGGCGGCACGGCAGTGGGGCCCCGATTGCTGGGCCGCGTTCTCCCCGGCGGTGGCGACTGGTGGGTCGATGGAGGTGAGACTGTTCGGCTCGACGCCCGCTACCTGCTGCAGATCGACGACGACGTCGTCGATGTCGTCAATCGCGGCTATTGGCGAGCGAGTCCTGCCGCGATCGCCAGCCTCGAAGCGGGCGAGCGACCAGCCGAGGAAGAGCTCTACTACCGCACGGCATTCACGTTCCAAACCGATGCACCAGGCTTGCGATGGCTGGCCGAATCGCAATTCATCGGATACGCGACCGGGACACCCGACCAGGTGCACATCCGGGTGTTCCGTGTCGTCTGAGCGCCTGTCCCGCCGACCACCGAGCTGCCCGCTGACCGCTTGAATTTGAAGGAGACCCCATGACTGTACCCATCACCGCCGATGTCTGCATCGTGTCCGGTCGCGTCTTCGACGGGCGGATCCGCACGGCCGACACGGCTGTCGCCATCGCAGGCGCCAGGATCCTCGCCGTCGGCGACGACGATGCAATTCGCGCCCTCGCCACCGCTGACACACGCATCATCGACGCCAGCGGCGCGCTGATCCTGCCCGGCTTCATCGACGCCCATGCTCACGCGGCGTTCGCCGGTGTGGAGCGGCTCAGCTGCGACCTCACCGCTGCACGCACCGCTGAGGAGACACTCGCCCTGATCGCCGAGGCCGCGGCGGCGACGGATGCGGAGTGGGTGACCGGCGGGGGCTGGAGCCACGAGCTGTTCCCCGAGCCCACACGGGAGATGCTGGACGCGATCATCCCGGGCCGTCCGGTCGCGCTCAGCGACGCCGGGCACCACACGCTCTGGGTGAACTCCCTCGCCCTGGAACGCGCAGGCGTGGACCGGGACACTCCGGAGCCCGCGAACGGACACATCTACCGTGACACGGACGGCAATCCGACCGGATACCTGAACGAGACCGCCGCCGAACTGGTCGGCCGAGTGGTCCCGCCCGCCACCGATGCCGAAATCATCGCCGGGCTGCGCAACGCGCAAGAGCACCTGTGGAGTCTCGGGGTGACGGGCTGGCATGAAGCGATCCTCGGCGAGTACAACGGCAAGGCCGACTGCACGAACGCCTACCGCGCCACCATCGCAGACGGATCCCTGCGCAGCCGCGTCTCCGGAGCGCTCTGGGTCCCGCCGGGCCTCACCGTCGAAGACGTGCCCGCTCTGGTGACGCGCTTCGTCGCGCAGCGCGCCGCGAACGCGCAGGCCGGATTCGCCACCTCCACCGCCAAGGCGATGGTCGACGGGGTGCCGCACGGCGGAACAGCAGCGCTTCTCGAACCATACTGCCCGCACGCCGACCCGATCGGCACAGGTGAGCTGCACATCTCCGCGGAAGCGCTCGAGGCGCTCGTCATCGCCCTGGATGGCGAAGGATTTGCCATGCATCTGCACATCATGGGAGACCGCGGCGTCCGGGTCGCCCTCGACGCCGTCGAACAAGCACGGCGCACCAACGGCCCCGGCCCACGGCACCACTTCGCGCACCTGTCAATGGTGCACCCCGACGACGCACGCCGGTTCGGACCACTCGGCGTCACGGCCAACGTACAAGCGCTGTGGGCGTCCGAGGACACCGCGGTCGTGCCGATGATCGGCGAGGAGCGCATGCGCGCCGGCTACCCGTTCCGCGCGCTGCTCGACAGCGGTGCGGACCTGGCGATGGGATCGGATTGGCCGGTTTCGCCCGCCGAACCCTGGCTCGCGATCCACGTCGCGGTGAACCGCTCCTTGCCCGGCCCCGCCGGTCCTTCCGCGCCCCTGGATGCTGCCCAAGCCCTGACACTGACGGAAGCGCTTGCCGCCTACACCAGCGGATCCGCCGACCTCGTCCTCGGCGGAGGCGGTCGCATCCGGGTCGGCGCGCGAGCAGACGTCGTCGTCGCCACAGCCGACCCCTTCGAGCTGCCTGCCGCAGCGCTGATCGGAGTCGGAACCGCCGTCACGATCGTGGCGGGCGAGATCGTACACACGGCGCCCGCACCATCCGCCAACGTTGAACCCGCAAACCCTGAAGAGGGACAGCTATGAGGATCATCATCGCCGGTGCCGGCATCGGCGGACTCGCCGCCGCGCTCAGCCTGGAGGCCGCCGGCTTCCACGACATCATCGTCGCCGAGCGCAGCCCTGAACTTCTGCCGCTCGGCGTGGGACTGAACCTGCTACCGCACGCCGTACGCGAACTCACCGAGCTAGGGGTCGCGGACCGCGTCGCCGAACTCGGCGTCCAGCCCGGCACCCTGTCCTACTACAACCGACAGGGGCAGCTCATCTGGAGCGAACCGCGCGGACGCGACGCAGGCTACGCGTGGCCACAACTGTCCGTGCACCGCGGACGCCTGCAGTTGCTGCTGCGCGACCTCGTGACCGAGCGACTCGGTGACGTGATCCGCCTCGGCCATCGGCTCGTCAACATCGACGGAACGGAGGACGGTTCGACCGGCGCAACCGCGCGCTTCGCGCTCCCCGACGGTGCAGAGACCGAGCTGGCGGGCGACATCATCATTGGAGCCGATGGGATCCGTTCCGCGCTGCGCGCCCAGTTCGCCCCGGACGAGGGCGACCCCGTCTGGAGCGGACTCACCCTCTGGCGCGGAACGGCCCTGATGGATCCGTTCCTGGACGGCCGAAGCATGGTCATGGTCGGAGACGGAGAACAGAAGTTCGTCGCCTACCCCCTCGCCGGRCCCCTCGAGGACGGGCGCGTTCGAGTCAACTTCATCGCCGAGCAGCGCGGCACCGGCGTCGCAGACGCAGATTGGAACCGCTCGGTCGAGCGCGAACCGATCGCTCGACTCTTCGACGGCTGGACATACGACTGGCTGGACATCCCCGCGATCGTCGAGAACGCCGAGGAACTGCTCGAGTACCCGATGGTTGACCGGGACCCGCTGCCCGGCTGGGTCCACGGGCGCGCTGTCCTTCTCGGCGACGCCGCACACGCCATGTACCCCAACGGTTCCAATGGCGGATCTCAAGCGATCCTGGACGCACGCACCCTCGCATACCAGCTCGCGACCACGACAGACATCGATGCCGCCCTCTCCGCCTACGACGCCGACCGTCGGCCCGCGACGGCCGCATTGCTGGAGCTCACCAGGCAGACTGGGCCAGAGCGCGTCATGCAGATCGCCCGGGAACGCGCACCCGAGGGATTCGCTGACGTGCACGATGTGATCAGCGAAGACGAACTCCAGCAAGTAGCGCTTGAATACAAGCGCGCCGCCGGATTCGACCCGTCACGCCTGAACGCCCGCAGCACGCTCTCCGTCCCCTCCGCACGTGGTTGACCCGCTCACTCTGACGCTCGTCTGCGAGGTGATCGTCGAGCTCGGGGAACCACTCGAGCTCGGCGCCACCCGCGACGGGAACAGGAGAATCACGCCCATCCTTGGCGGGGAGCTACGCACCGTGCCGGGCCTGGCCTACCTGCAGGACTCGCTCTTCATCGCAGACGGCATACGCGAGCGCTCCGTCGTTCGCCACCTGGTCTATCGAGTCGACTGAACCCCTAACTCAACGAGTCAAAGCTCAGCGGTGTACTGACGGTCACTGTTTATCGGTTTCCGGCGGGCCTAGCGTCGATGCCATGAGCACCGCGAATCTCACTTTGAACAACGGCGTCGTGATGCCGGCCCTCGGCTTCGGCGTCTTCCAGACCCGCCCGACGAGACGAAAGAGGCCGTCGCCGCGGCTCTTGCGACCGGGTACCGGCTGATCGACACCGCGGCCGCGTATGCGAACGAGCGCGGCGTGGGCGACGCGATCCGCGAGTCCGGGCTCGCCCGGGATGAGGTCTTCATCGAGACGAGGATCTGGATCAGCGACTACGGGTACGACCAGACGCTGCACGCGTTCGACAAGAGCGCACGCAAGCTCGGCGTCGACCAGATCGACCTGCTGCTCCTGCACCAGGCCCTCCTGGGCGAGTTCGACAAGACCCTCGGCGCCTACCGTGCGCTCGAGCAGCTGTACAACGACGGGAAAGTGCGTGCGATCGGGATCAGCAACTTCATGCCCGCCCACCTGAGCACGCTCCTCGCTGAGACCGAGGTGGTTGACCGGGGAGGGCGTCCCTGTCGCCCTCCCCGGTCGGCGAGACTGAGTATGAACGATCAGAGCGAGGTGCGCGAGTTCCTGACCACGCGTCGTGCCCGCCTCACCCCCGAGCAGGCGGGGATCATCGGCGGAGGCCGCCGCCGCGTGACAGGCCTGCGTCGCGAGGATGTCGCGATGCTCGCCGGCATGAGCGTGGATTACCGCCGGCTGGGAGCATTTCGTCACAGGTGCGCACGCGGTCGGCGCAGCCGCACAGAAACTGACGCCGCTCGGGAAGCAGCTCGAGCTCTTCGAGAGCGACCATGTCGTTGCTTCCGGCATCGATGCCCGCTGGGCCGCCGGGCACACGCCAGGCACCACGGTCTTCGTGCTCTCGTCCGGTTCCGAGCGGGCGGTGCTGCTCGGCGACGTGGTCCATTCGCCGGTGCAGTTCGGCGAACCCGACTGGACCGTCGTCTGGGACGTCGACCCTCAGTCGCCATCTGACTGCATGGCTGACTGTCTTGCGTGCCAGGGCATCTCGTTGTCAGGGCAGGCCACGTAGACGGATCGCGGATGCAGGAGAAGTCCGCGTCGGGTTCCGCCATGGAGATGGCTCCGACGACACGCCCGCACCTATGCCAAGGCCTCCGCGAACGACTTCTGGTCCGCAGAATGACCGGTTCGACCAGATCCCGCGTCCCGTCACCGTCTCTGGCTGCGGTTGATCACTCGACGGGTGATGCCGATGGTCACGGTGCCGACGAAGAGGACGATGCCGACGATGGCAAGCCACAGGAGCCCCTTGAACGCGAACCCGACGATCGCGACGATCGCCCAGATCACGGCGAGGAGGATGATGACGGTCATATGCTCTGCCTCATTTCCAGGAGAGGACAGGCGAACGGATCGTGCTCTCCGAGGCCCACCCGGTTGATGTAACGCAGGACGATCCCGTAGGAGGCCCAGAGTCCCGTCTGCACGTACGGGACGTCGTGGCCGCGGCAGTACGCGGCGATGATCGGCGCGGCATGCTTCAGATAGGGCCGGGCCATCGAGGGGAACAGGTGGTGCTCGATCTGATAGTTCAGCCCGCCCATCGCGACATCGACGAACCAGTTCCCGCGGATGTCCCGGCTCATCATCACCTGACGACGGAGGAAGTCGAGACGCATGTCATGCGGCACGAGCGGCATGCCCTTGTGGTTCGGGGCGAACGAGACGCCCATGTAGAACCCGAACACTCCGAGCTGCACGGCGAGGAACACGGCGCCCTTGTCCGGAGAGAGCACGAAGAAGACGAGCGTGAGGTATCCCAGGATCCGGATCATCAGAAGGGCGATCTCGACCGGGCGCCGCGCGAGCGGTTCCCGATGGAAGACGCGGTACACGCTCGAGGCATGCAAGGACATCCCTTCGAGCAGCAGGACGGGGTAGAAGAACACACCCTGGTGGGAGATGACCCAGCGCGCGAACGGCGGCCGCTCCCTCGCGGCCTGTTCCGGGGTGAAGGCGATCACGGGAAGATCGATGTCGGGGTCGGATCCGATCATGTTCGGGTTGGCGTGGTGCCGGGTGTGCTTGTGCTGCCACCATCCGTAGCTCATTCCGACGAACAGGTCTCCGAGGATGAGGCTGACCCAGTCGTTCCAGCGACCGGAGCGGAAGATCTGGCGATGCGCGGCATCGTGCCCGAGGAAGGCGATCTGTGTGAAGAGGACGGCGAAGAGCACTCCGGTGAACATCTGCCACCAGGTGTCGCCGATCACGATGAACAGCACGACTGCCGCGGCGACCACCACGGGCACGCAGACCAGCTTCGTCCAGTAGTAGCCGTATCTGCGGCGCATCAGCCCCGCGGACTTCACCATTCGCGCCAGATCGGTGTAGTCGCTGTTGCCGGCCTGGCGCACCGGGCCCACGCTCGATGCAGGGCGACCGGCGTTCCGGACTGTCATGATCCCGCTCCTCTCGGCGTCGCGCCGGGGTCTCGAGCGGATCTGCTTCCCAGGCTACTCCTGTTTGCGCGCGGCGGGTCGGCGAGAGCTCACACGCTCGTCCTCGTGCGATGTCGTCAGGGCCGAGATCGGGAGGGAACGGTTCGTGATCGCCTCCGCGAGGGCGTGGAGCGAAAGGTTCCGATCGCGGGCGTAGCGTCGCAGCAGTGTGAAGGACTCGTCCATGGACGTGCCGTTGACCTGGGCGACCGCTCCCTTGGCCTGCTCGATGAGGACCCGGCTGTCGAGAGCCCTCTGCAGCTGTTCAGCGATGAGCTGCGCGTGCGCGGAGATGCGTTGCTGCAGGATGCTGATGGTGGCGACATCCGCGAGCGCTTGGGCCGCGCTCGTGTCACGGGCGCTCAACGCGCCGACCGACGTGCCGAAGAGGTTCATCGTCCCGATCGTGTCTCCGCGCAGCCGCAGGGGGATCGCGTGCACGGAACGGAAGCCGCGCCGCAGTGCCTCCTCCTGGAACGCAGGCCATCGGGCGGCCGCGGCGACATCGGGCACGGAGACCTGCTCGCCCGTCGCGAAACAGTCCAGACACGGGCCGGCTCCGGCGGCGAGCTGCAGGACCTCGACGAGTTCGGCGCTCTCCGTGGTCGAGGCCACCACCTGGAGCTCCCCGTCGGCATCGAGGAGCAGGAGCCCGCCCGCCTGCACGTTCACGATCTCCGTGCACTCGCTGACGAGCGTGTGGAGCAGGTCGACGACGTCGTAGTCATCGGTGAGCGAGTCGGCGACCATCACGAAGGCGGCGTTGAGACGGTGCTCTCTGGATGCGCTGGTCATGTGCCGCCCTTCCTTGTCTGACATGGTATGCCGGGGATCAGCCGGGCAGATCGCGGAAGTCGAGCGCCCGGTCGACGACGTCGAGGGCGACGTCCTCGAGCGGACGCCCCGTCGAGAACGCGTACGCCCGCAGAAGCTCGAGGGCCTCGGCCGTGGTCACGTCCAGTTGGACGAAGACCATGCCGACCGCCTGATGCACCTCGCGGCGCAGGCTATGCCGCTTCGCCTCCGGGCTCCCTTCATCGGCGGCGGCGCGCATCGCCCCCCGCACCGCCGGGGCCGCGACCCGTCTCGCGAGGGAGAGCGCCCGAGCTGTCGCATCGCGATCGAGCACCCCTGGTGTCCGTCGATACAGGTCGACGACGCCCAGCAGCACCGGGCCGGTCAGAATCGGGAAGGCGAACAACGCGCCGACGCCGAGCGTCGGGAGGCCGGCGCCGAAGACAGGCCAGTCCGGGTGGCTCTCCCGGGCGACATCCGTGCTGAAGGATGGCTTCGCCGTGCGCGCCACGACCCAGCGCGGGCCCTCACCGAGAGCGAATTGCATGGCGTCGAGACGTTGCGCAAGGGCATCGCTCGTGCACACCGTCGTCGCGTCGCCGTCACGGCGAAGTACGGAGATCGATGCACCGGAGACCGGCAGCAGCTCAACGAAGGGCGCACAGAGGTCATCACCCCACTCCCACTCGGGGATACCCGCCGGGGGAGCGCCGCTCCCCGCATGGAACGCGTCCGTCATGAACCGCTCGCCATCGCTCTCGAGGAGTCAGCGCGCTGTGCGCGATGCCCTGGAACGCGAGTCGAACCAGCCGAGTCGCACCTTCGTGGCCGCGCTCGTGTTCTCGGCCATCTCCGCATCGAGCGCCATCGCGATTCCGGTTCCCTGCATCACCTCTGCGACAGCGTGGACCGTGCCGTCGCCACCCGCGGCGATGACCACGTCGGGATCGTCCGCGAGTGCGACTCTCACCGGGTTGAAGACCACCGCCGCGCGCTTTCGCCCCGATCCGAGAGTCGAGGAACGGCTGTCGAAGGACGCATCGTCCTGCGTGGGCCGGAGAGCTGCACCCCGCATTGCTGTGTCGCCGCGCGGACGCGCGCGGATGTCATCCATACGCCCTCTTCGTAGGTGTCGTCCCTACGCGCGGACGGCACCGCCTTCTTCGACCCAGTCCTCGATGCGCGACTCGTCGTCCAAGACGTCGACAGCCGGACGACGGGTGAAGGTCACCGACTCGGCCAGTGCCGCGACGTCGGCCGCACGCGCCTGCTCCCGATCGGAGGCGTCCTGGAAACGACCGGCGGCGACTTCGCGCTCGGCCTGCAGGGAGGCGCTGATCTCGGCCAGGAGCTCGGCGATGACGCTCCCGAGTCCATCGCGGAGCTCCTCCAGGTTGGTGTTCGCGATCTCCAGGCGACGGTCGGCGACGTGCAGCTCGACGGTCGAGTATCCCTTTGCGGACAGGCGGGCACGCATCTCGTTGCCCTGGATCGCGGCGACCTCGTCGCGATCCGTCTTGCGCGTGAACACCGCTTCCACGGTGTAGCGGTCCGGAGCGTCCTTCGTCATCAGCGTCGCGGGGAGCGACCCGATCAGAACCGATCTCAGACCCAGCAGTTCGGAGCTCAGCTCCGCGTTCTTCACTTGTGCGTTCATAACCGGACGTTACGCCCCCAACATGTGCGGACTCACAGGCGCGGATCGCCCTGCGCGTCGGGCATACGTCGTGACCGGTTCCGAGAAACGCGGAGGCCGAGACCCCGGATCGGATCGAGCTGCTGACCACGATGCCGTTCCGGTTCGATTTCGACACGGGCGTCCCCGCGAGTCTCGACCCTCGCTTTCTCGGGATCCTCGGATCGAAGATCGACGATCGACGATCGACGATCGACGAACCGGCGGAGTCGTCGTGCCCGATATCGCATCCTCGTGATCACATCGGAGCGGCAGACGCCGCGAGCAACCCGGTCGGCCGCAGTAGCGCCGCGAGGGCTGGAAAGCCCCTGGCGTGCACGGAGTCACGGGGCGAACCGCAGGGGAGAATCGGGCGCGGCCCCCCTCTCGCGTGAAGTGCGCGTAGACTCCGGGCAGGAGCTCGACCATCTTGGGGCCGGGGACGCAGGGCTGAGCTCCTGTTCGGCGGGGCGTTCATCGTGCGGGCGTGCAACGACGCATGGTGGTGCGGTGGACGTCCTTGAATGCGTGTGAGAGAGCGGCGTCGTTGCCCTGGTCCGCGCTGAGTGCGAGAGACCACGCGAGTGTCTGGGAACCTCGGCAGCTTGAGTTGTCGCTCTGGAGTGTCCGAGCACGGGCCGAGTCGAATCCTGACACCTGTCATGAGACAAGTTGCGAACAAGGATCCACCGCCGAACCGCGGGACCATGTCGAT
>NZ_JBFTQL010000037.1:0-31974 GCF_056398985.1 Microbacterium sp. 01T413_2 | reverse complement strand
CGGCTGGCGCGCGCGGCGGGGCGGATCCCGAAGCGACCGCTCGCCCTCGCCTCGTCCGGCGCCGAGGGGCTCATCGCACGCCGCCCGTCGGAGGCGGACCTGTGACGCCGGCCGCCGTCGGCGCCGCCGTCGCGGACGATGTGGTCGGGTCGGCTGATGCGGTTGGGCCGGCTGCGCTGCCACCCCTGGTGGAGCCAGGCCCCGAATTGCCTCCGGCGCGGGCCGCGCGGTTCGCCCGGCACCTCGCCCTCCCGGGGGTCGGCGTGGAAGGGCAGCGCCGCATCGCCGCCGCCCGCGTGCTGGTGATCGGCGCCGGCGGATTGGGCGCCCCCGCGATCCAGTACCTCGCCGCGGCCGGCATCGGCCGGATCACCGTGGTCGACGACGACCGGGTGGAGCGCACGAACCTGCAGCGACAGGTGCTGCACACCGAGAGCGATGTCGGTCGCCCCAAGGCCGAATCGGCGCGGGAAGCCGTGGCGGCTCGGGACGCCGTGGTGCAGGTGGTCGCACGGGTCGAACGGCTCGGTCCGGACAATGTGCTGGCGCTCTTCGCGGCGCACGATCTCGTGCTCGACGGCAGCGACAACTTCGCCACCCGGTACCTCTGCAACGACGCGGCGGAGCTCACCGGCACCCCCGTGGTGTGGGCCGGGATCCTGCGCTTCGCCGGCCAGATGAGCGTGTTCTGGCCCGGTCGCGGGCCGATGCTCCGGGATCTGTTCCCCGAGCTTCCCGATGACGAGTCCCTCGACTGCGCGACCGGAGGCGTGTTCGGCGCGCTCTGCGGCGTGGTCGGATCGGCGATGGCCGTGGAGGCCCTCAAGCTCGTCTGCGGGATCGGCGAGCCGCTCGTCGGACGGCTCGCCCGGTACGACGCGCTCACTGCGAGATGGGACGAGCTGCGTTTCGCGGCGGATCCGGACCGCCCGCGGGTGACCGGGCTCGAGGCGGTCGCCGATGCGTGTCGCGCGGCGGCGGCGCTGCCGGAGGATCGCCTCGAGGACATCTCCGCGGGCGAGGTGGGCGTGCGCCTGCGCGCCGGGGCGGGCGGTCTCGTCGTGGTCGACGTGCGCACGTCCACGGAGCGGGCGGCGGCGTCGATCCCGGGATCCGTGCCCGTGCCGCTCGACCGTATCCTCGCCGACGGCTGGCCTGCGCTCGCCGCGGGGCTGGGCGAGGCCGCCGCGGACGGACGCGACATCGTCGTCACCTGTCAGTCCGGGATCCGCTCGGCCCGTGCGATCGACGCGCTGCGAGCGACCGCTCCGGAAGGCACTCCGCTGCGCAACCTCGCCGGCGGTATGGCGGCCTGGGGCGTGCAGTCGGCCGGACCGGGGGAGGAGCCGTGGACAGCTCAGTCCGCGGCGCCCTGAGAGGGCCACAGCCTGGCAGGTTCCTCTTCCCGTTTCAAAGCGCGCAAATGGCTCCAGATCGGGCTCGGATGGAGCCATTTGCGCGCTTTGAAACGGATCCCGTCAGTAGCTGGCGGCGGGGCCCGCCTCCGGGGCCGGGAGGAAGCGGGTCGCGAGGGCCTCGGAGGCGCGGGCGAGCAGAGCCACGTCCGCCCCGACGGCGACGAACGCGGCACCCGCGGCGATGTATGCATCGGCGGCGACCGGGTCGAACGCGTTCACCCCGACCGGCTTTCCGGCTGCGGCCACCGCACGGAACACGTGCTCGACCGCGGCGACGATGTCGGGGTGCGTCTGCTGTCCGAGCAGCCCCATCGACGCCGCCAGATCCGAGGGGCCGACGAACACGGCGTCCACGCCGTCGACGGCGGCGATCTCGGCGGCCGCGTCCACGCCCGCCGTGGTCTCGATCTGCACGGTCAGGGACACGTGCTGCGCTGCGTCGCCGAGGTAGCCCGCGACGCGGTTCCAGCGGGCGCTGCGGGCCAGGGCGGATCCGACGCCGCGGACGCCCGCGGGCGGGTACCTGGTGGCCGCGACCGCGGCGCGGGCCTCATCGGCGGAGGAGACCATGGGGACGATGATGTTCTGCGCGCCCAGGTCGAGCACCTGCTTGATGATCACCGGGTCGTTCCACGGCACGCGCACGAGAGGCGTGATCGGGTAGGCGGCAGCAGCCTGCAGCTGCATCTGGAGCGAGTCGAGCGTGTTGGCCGAGTGCTCTCCGTCGATCAGCAGCCAGTCCAGTCCGGATCCGGCGGCGATCTCGGTGACGAGAGGACTGCCGGTGCACGCCCAGATGCCGATCAGCGCGCGGTCCGAGGAGGCCAGGTGCTCGCGGAAGGTCGGATTCAGACGAAGCGGCATTCGATCGTTCCCATCGGTCCGTAGTCGCACAGCACCTCGTCGCCGCGCGCCACCCACATCGGGCGCGTGAACGATCCTGCCAGGATGATCTCTCCTGCCTCCAGACGCGCGCCGTGCTGGTGGAACTTGTTCGCCAGCCAGGCGACGCCGGTGGCGGGGTGGCCCAGGACTCCGGCGGCGACGCCGGTCTCCTCGATCTCGCCGTTGCGCGAGAGCACGCCGGGCACCCAGCGCAGGTCGATCTCGTCGGGGCGCTTGTGCACGGTTCCGAGCACCATGGCGCCGTAGGCGGCGTTGTCGCTGATCGTGTCGACGATCGTGCGTCCTTCGAGCTCGATGTGCGAGTTCAGCACCTCGAGCGCGGGCACGGCGTAGTCGATCGCGGCGAGGGCGTCCTCGAGTGTGCAGTCGGGGCCGGACAGCGGCTCCTTGAGCACGAAAGCGAGCTCGACCTCGATGCGCACATTCGAGAAGTGATCGACGGGGATCTCGGATCCGGACGGGTACACGGTGTCGTCGAACATGACGCCGTAGTCGGGCTCCGTGATGCCGGTGGCCTGCTGCATGGCCTTCGAGGTGAGGCCGATCTTGCGCCCCACGAGCCTGCGACCCGCGGCCACCTGCGCGTCGCGCCAGACGCCCTGGATCGCGTACGAGTCCTCGACGGTCGCCTCGGGATGGCGTGCCGTGATGCGCGGGATCACGCCGTGCGTGCGGTCGGCCTCGGCGAGCTCTGCAGCGAGCGCGGCGATGGTGGATTCGGGCAGGCTCATAGCTGGTGGCCGAGCTTGTATTCGCCCTGCTTCCACTCCGGCATGGCCTCCTCGTCGGCGGGACGGGTGTAGCTGAACCCGTCGGCGCCGATCGTGACGGCCATCTCGCTGGAGTCGGTGCGGGCGACGACCGGCTGCGGGTTGCCGTCCAGGTCGAGCACGAGCGATGCGTCGGTGTACCAGGACGGCACGACGGGATTGCCCCACCAGTCGCGGCGCTGGTTGTCGTGCACGTCCCACGTGATGACCGGGTTGTCCGGGTCGCCCGTGTAGTAGTCCTGCGTGTAGACCTCGACGCGGTGGCCGTCGGGGTCGCGCAGGTACAGGTAGAACGCGTTCGACACGCCGTGACGGCCGGGACCGCGCTCGATCGCGTCGGAGCGGCGCAGCGCCCCGAGCTTGTCGCAGATCGCGAGGATGTTGTGCTTCTCGTGCGTCGCGAAGCACACGTGGTGCATCCGCGGGCCGTCACCGCCGGTCATGGCGGTGTCGTGCACGGTGGGCTTGCGGCGCATCCACGCGGCGTAGACCGTGCCCGCGTCGTCCTGAATGTCCTCCGTGACGCGGAAGCCGAGGTCCTGCATGTACTTCACGGCGCGCGGCACGTCGGGCGTGACCTGATTGAAGTGGTCCAGGCGCACGAGCTCGCCGGGGATGTGCAGGTCGTAGCGCCAGCTCATCCGCTCGACGTGGTCGGTCTGGTAGAAGAACTCGTACGGGAAGCCCAGCGGATCCACGACCCGCACCGAGTCGCCGATGCCCTTCACGAAGCCGGACGGGTTGCGGCGCACGTCGCAGCCGAGCTCGGTGTAGAACGCGACGGCGAGGTCGAGGTCCTCGGGCGTCCGCACACGGTAGGAGAAGGCGGCGACCGCCGCGACCGGGCCCTTGCGCAGCACGAGGTTGTGGTGGATGAACTCCTCCGTGGAGCGGAGGTAGATCGCCTCGTCGTCCTCCTCGGTCACGTACAGCCCGAGCACGTCGACGTAGAACACCCGCGACGCGGCCAGGTCGGTGACGACGAGTTCCATGTACGCACAGCGGAGCACGTCCGGCGGCGGGGAGGACGGGGTGGCGACCGGGTTGTCGGTCGTGATCGGCGCCTCCTGGCTGGTGAAGAAGCCCGAGGAGGTGAGCGTCATGTCTGCACGATTGGTCATGTCAGCGTCCTTGCGTGATGAGAGGTTCGGGATCCGGTCAGCGGGGATCCGGGTCGTCGAGATCCTGCTCGGCGGGCGTCCCTGAGCCCGTCGAAGGGTCCTGCTTGCCGAACACCGGGTTGTGCGGGGCGCCGAGCGTGATGTGCACGCTCTGCTGGTCGGTGTAGAAGTCGATCGAGCGGTAGCCGCCTTCGTGCCCGAGGCCCGACGCCTTCACACCGCCGAACGGCGTGCGCAGGTCGCGCACGTTGTTCGAGTTCAGCCAGACCATGCCGGCCTCGACGGCACCCGCGAAGTTGTGCGCGCGCTTGAGGTCGTTGGTCCAGATGTACGCGGCGAGGCCGTAGCGCGTGTTGTTCGCGAGCGCGAGGGCCTCCTCGTCGGTGTCGAAGGGGGTGATCGCGACGACCGGGCCGAAGATCTCCTCCTGGAAGATCCGGGCGTCCGGAGACACGTCGGCGAACACGGTCGGGGCGACGTAGTTGCCTGTCGGGAAGCCCTCGGGGCGTCCGCCACCGGCGACGAGACGGCCCTCGCCCTTGCCGATCTCGACGTAGCTCATGACCTTCTCGTAGTGCTCCGGGTGCACCAGAGCGCCCACCTCGGTGGTCGGGTCGTGCGGCAGGCCGACCTTGACGCGCTTCGCCTGGGCGGCGAAGCGCTCGACGAACTCGTCGTAGATGTCGCGCTGCACGATGATGCGGGACCCGGCCGTGCACCGCTCGCCGTTCAGCGAGAACACGCCGAAGATGCAGGCGTCGATCGCGGTGTCGAGGTCGGCATCGGCGAACACGACGGCGGGGCTCTTGCCGCCGAGCTCCATGGACAGGCCCTTCAGGAACGGCGCGGCGTTGCCGAAGATGAGCTGCCCGGTGCGGCTCTCGCCGGTGAAGGAGATGAGCGGCACGTCAGGGTGCTTGACGAGCGCGTCGCCCGCATCCTCGCCGAGACCGTTGACGAGGTTGAAGACGCCCTGGGGGAGCCCCGCCTCCTCGAAGATGCCCGCCCACAGGGAGGCGGACAGCGGCGTGAACTCGGCCGGCTTCAGCACGACCGTGTTGCCGGTCGCGAGCGCAGGGCCGAGCTTCCACGACTCGAGCATGAACGGGGTGTTCCACGGCGTGATGAGGCCCGCGACGCCGATCGGCTTGCGGTTGACGTAGTTCATCTGCTTGCCGGGCACCTTGAACGCGTCGTCGGCCTGGGCGACGATCAGGTCGGCGAAGAAGCGGAAGTTCTCGGCGGCACGGCGGGCCTGGCCCAGCGCCTGGGTGATCGGAAGGCCCGAGTCGAAGGACTCCAGCTCGGCGAGGCGCGCGTCGCGGGACTCGACGATGTCGGCGATCCGGTGCAGCACCCGGGAGCGCTCGCGGGGGAGGATGCGCGGCCAGGGGCCTTCGTCGAAGGCGCGCTTGGCAGCGGCGACGGCGCGCTCGATGTCGGCCTTCTTGCCGGCGGCGGCGTGCACGTAGGTCTCGTTGGTGACGGGGTTGAGCACCTCGAAGGTGTCGCCGTCGAGGGAGTCGACGAACTCGCCGTCGATGTAGTGCTGGATCTTCTCCGGCAGATCTGCCGGGGCGTAGGCGTCGGTCATCATCGTCCTTCCGGGTGGTTCGGGTGGCTTCGGTGGTGCGGTCAGAGGATCTCGGGGTGCAGCGCCGCGAGGAACGCGTCGCGCGTGCGCCAGCGGTGGTTGCGGGCGGCGAGCTCGATCTCGAGCGGATCCGCTCCGGTGCGGATCAGCTCCACGATCTGGGTGTGCTCCTCGACGGAGTGCTCGGCGCGTCCTGGCACGAAGGCGAACGTCGATTCGCGGATGCCGCTCAGGCGGGCCCAGCCGCGCTGCACGAGGTCGAGGATGTGCGGGTTCGGGCACGGCTCGTAGAGCACCGAGTGGAACTGGCGGTTCAGCTCGGTGAACCGGTGCGCGTCGAAGTTGTCGAGCAGGCGCGTCATGCGGTCGTTGACCTCGAGCGCCCGGTCCAGCGCCGTCGCGTCCAGGAGCGGGGCGGACAGCGACGTCGCCGCGCCCTCCACCAGCCCCAGGGTCTGCATGGTGTGCGCGTACTCGCTCTCGTCGACGAGGGTGACCCTGGCGCCGACGTTGCGCTCGAACGTGACGAGACCTTCGGCCTCGAGCCGGCGGACCGCCTCGCGCACCGGGACCACGCTCATACCGAGCTCGTCCGCAATCGTGCCGAGCACGAGCCGGAAGCCGGGACCGTACGCGTGGGAGGCGATGCGCGCACGGATCCAGGCGTAGGCCTGCTCCGACTTGCTGCCGGCGAGGACGTCGGCCATCAGACGCCGGTCCCGGTCCCTGAGCCCGTCGAAGGGTCGGCCCGGTGGGCGGCATCGTACTTCGCGCGCCAGGCGGCGTTCATCGGGAAGAGCCCGTCGACCGGATGCCCGGCCTCGACCTGCTCGGCGATCCAGGCGTCCTCGTCCTCCTGGGCGAGGGTCGCATCCACGACCTCCTCGACGAGGGAGGGCGGGATCACGATCACGCCGTCGCTGTCGCCGACGATGATGTCACCCGGCTGCACCGTGGCACCGCCGCAGGCGATCGTCACGTCGACGTCCCACGGCACGTGCTTGCGGCCGAGCACGGAGGGGTGCGCGCCTTGCGAGAACACGGGCAGGCCGATCTCTGCGACCGCCGCGAAGTCGCGCACGCCGCCGTCGGTGACCACACCGGCGGCGCGGCGGGCCCTGGCGCGCAGGGCGAGGATGTCGCCGAGCGTGCCCGTGGTCGCGTCGCCGCGGGCCTCGATGACGATGATCTCGCCCTCCTCCACGGCGTCGAAGCAGCGCTTCTGTGCGTTGTAGCCCCCGCCGTGACTGGTGAAGAGGTCCTCACGGGCGGGGACGAAGCGCAGCGTCTTCGCGGTGCCCACGATCTTGGCGCCGGGCAGGTTGGCTGAGACGCCGTCGATGAAGCAGGCGTGCAGGCCGCGCTTGCGCAGCTGGGCGCTGAGCCCTGCGGTCGGGGCGACGAGGAGCTTCTCGCGCAGCGCGGGATCGAGCGCGGGCTTCGCGGGCGCCGGTGCCGCGGGCGCCTCCTCTGCCGGCAGCCCTGCAGCCTCGCGCGACCCCCAGGCCTCGGCGCGCTGCAGGTCGTCCACGGCGGGGAGAGATCCGAGCGCGCCGTCGAAGGCGACGGTGCCCTGGGTGACGGTGGTGCGCAGCCCGCCGGAGGTGAGCGTCTTGGAGGAGTGCGGAGCGTCGACCTCGACGACGACCACGTCGCCGGGGACGATCACGCTGGATCCGGCAGGGGTGCCGGTGAGGATGACGTCGCCGGGCTCGAGCGTGAAGTGCTGGGAGAGATCGGCGATCAGCTGCGGGAGCGGGAACAGCAGTCCGCTGGTCTCGTCGTCCTGGCGCAGGTCGCCGTTCACCCAGGCGCGCACGCGCAGCTCGGCAGGGTCGACCTCGGACGCGGGGATGAGGTCGGGGCCGATCGGGGTGTACCCGTCGCCCCCCTTGGAGCGGACGTTCGAGCCCTTGTCGTTGGCGCGCAGGTCGTACAGGCCGAGGTCGTTCGACGCGGTCACCCAGGCCACGTGCGACCACGCGTCCTGCACGCTCACCCGGTGAGCGGCGGTGCCGATGATGAGCGCGATCTCGCCCTCGAAGGCGAGCAGCTCGGTGCCGGCGGGACGCTCCACGACGCCGCCCGTGCCGGCGACGGAGGAGGACGGCTTGAAGAAGTAGGAGGGGGTCGCGGGGGTGCGGCCGCGCTGGTCGGCACGGGAGCGGTAGTTGAGGTGGATCGCGATGATCTTGCCGGGCCGGTCGATCGGTGCGGACATGGGCGCCTCCTCGCGCGGTGGGTGCCAGGGGGACCCTTGGCGTCGTATTCGAAATCGTATATCATCGTGTCGAGCCCGGCAAGCATGGGATCCGGATCCGTCCGCAGGATCCTGGATCCCGCGTCGGGCACGACGACGATGTCGGCCAAGACGACGACGTCCCACGCAAAGGAGACAGCATGTCCGCAGAATCCTCCCCGGGTTTCACGCCCACCGGCACGATCGCCTCATTCGCAGACCGGCGCAGGGTGGTCTTCGCCACCGTCATCGGCACCACGGTCGAGTGGTACGACTTCTTCATCTACGCCACCGCGGTGGGGCTCGTGTTCGGCCAGCTCTTCTTCAAGGACCTCGGCGCCAACAGCGCCCTGATCGGGTTCGCGACGGTCGGCGTGAGCTTCCTGTTCCGACCCCTCGGCGCCTTCCTGGCCGGCCACTTCGGCGACAAGTTCGGCCGCAAGGCGGTCCTGATGTGGACCCTGATCCTGATGGGCGCGGCGACGGCGCTGATCGGCGTGCTGCCCGACGCGAACGCGATCGGCGTCGCGGCTCCGATCCTGCTGGTGCTCCTGCGCATCCTGCAGGGGATCTCGGCCGGTGGYGAATGGGGCGGTGCGGTGCTGATGGCCGTCGAGCACGCGCCCAAGGCCAAGCGCGGCATCTTCGGCGCCGCGCCGCAGATCGGCGTGCCGCTGGGGCTGCTGATCGCCTCCGGTGTGATGGCGATCATGGCGCTGGTCGCGCCGGGCGACCAGTTCCTGTCCTGGGGCTGGCGGATTCCGTTCCTGCTCAGCGTCGTGCTGATCGTGGTCGGCTACTACGTGCGCCGCCGGGTCGAGGAGAGCCCCGTGTTCACTGAGCTCGCCGAGCGCAAGGAGGCCGCGAGCATGCCGATCGTGCAGCTGTTCCGCAAGCATCTGCTGCTCGTGATCATCGCCGCGCTCGTCTTCGCCGGCAACAACGCGGTCGGCTACATGACCACCGGCGGATACATCCAGGGGTATGCGACCAACCCGGAGGGTGCGCTCAAGCTCGATCGCGGGCCCGTGCTCTGGGCGGTGGCCGGATCCGCCGTCACCTGGCTGCTGTCGACCCTGGTCGCCGGATGGATCTCGGATCGGATCGGGCGCCGGACCACCTACATCGTCGGATGGATCCTGCAGCTCATCGGTGTGTTCACGCTGTTCCCGCTGGTGAACACGGGTCAGATCGGGCTGCTGTTCGCGGCGCTCGCCATCCTCACGATCGGTCTCGGCTTCACATACGGCCCGCAGGCGGCGCTCTACACCGAGCTGTTCCCGGCATCGATCCGGTTCTCGGGCGTCTCCATCTCGTACGCGATCGGGGCCATCGCCGGGGGCGCCTTCGCGCCGACCATCGCGACCGCGATCGTGCAGGCGACCGGCTCGACGCAGGCGGTCACCTGGTACCTCGCCGGGATGACCGTGATCGGCCTCATCGCGACGCTGCTGCTGCGCGACCGCAGCGGCATCCCGCTCGGGCCCGATCACGAGGCCGAGCAGTCGGTGAGCCCGATCTACGGGCTGTCCAAGGCCTGAGGCCGGCCGCGACTCCACGGGATGATTGCAGCTCTGGAGGACGATTCCGTCGGGAACGTCCTCCAGAAGTGCATCCGTCCTGAGGTGATGCGGTGCAGGGGAGTTCAGGCGCCGCGTCGCGGTCAGGCCCCGAGCGCCTCGCGGATCGTCGTCGCCGAGCGCTGCAGACGGGCGGCGATCTCTGCGTCGGTGCGGTCCGTGGCGACGTGCACCACGGCGATCGCCGCCGGGCGCTGCCCGCGCAGGGCCAGCGGCACGGCCACGGACTGCACGGTCGGGATCACCTCGTCGTGGCTCGTCGCGAAGCCCGCGGTGCGCACGCCCGCAGCCTCCGAGCGCAGCGCCGAAGAAGCGTCCGAGGGCCATTCCGCCTCCGCCAGCTGCGCGAGGATCGCCTTGCCTGGAGCGCCGACCTTCACCGAGTGCCGCGCCCCGGGACGCTGGGCGACACTGGCCACGGCATGCCGCGGTTCGACGCTCACCAGCGTGATGCACTCCTCGCCGTCGAGCACTGCGAGGAAGCAGGTCATGCCGAGTTCGTTGGCCACGGCGGTGAGCTCGGGGAGGGCCTCCGCCTGCAGGTCGTTCGCGACGCCGGCAGCGAGAGCGGCCATGCGCGCGCCGAGGGACACGAGCCCCGAGGCGTCTCGGGAGACGAGCCCGTGATCCTCGAGCGTGCGCAGCAGCCGATAGGCGATCGAGCGGTGCACGCCGAGTGCGCCGGCGATCTCGTCGATCGAGAGCCCTCCGCGCGCATCGGCGAGGACCTCCAGGATCCGGATGCCGCGGCTGAGGGTCTGCGAAGCGGGTGCGTCGGCCACGAATACTCCTCGCCGTCTTGATCGCTGACGCGACCTCGGATAGCCTGTGTTCAATAGTAGAACTTCGTGTTCGAATATAGAACATGGCGTCGCGAAGCGCAAGAGCCTCGCAGTCACGCAGAACCGAGCCCGACGGTGCCGTCAGGAAGGAATCGACGACGATGCAGTTCCACCACCATGGATACGTCTCCCACGACCCGCGGGTGCTGCCCGCCGCCGGCACGGGCATCGACCGTCCCGCGGATCTCCCCGACGAGGTCGATGTGCTCATCGTCGGGTCCGGCCCCGCAGGCATGCTCCTCGCCGCACAGATGTCGCAGTATCCGGGCGTCACGACGCGCATCATCGAGCGACGGGACGGTCGCCTCGTGCTCGGCCAGGCCGACGGGATCCAGCCGCGCAGCGTCGAGACCTTCCAGGCGTTCGGATTCGCCGAGCGCATCATCGCCGAGGCCTACAACATCGGCTGGATGAACTTCTGGGGCCCTGACCCGGAGAACCGGCAGAACATCGTCCGCACCGCGCGCACCGCCGACTACGGGTTGGACATCTGCGAGTTCCCGCACCTCATCGTCAACCAGGCCCGTGTGCTGGACTACTTCGCCGAGGCCGCCGCCGACGGCCCCGGCCGGATCATGCCGGACTACGGCGTGCAGTTCCTCGGCCTCACCGTCCACGAGGAGGGCGAGTACCCGGTCGAGGTGCAGGTGCGATACGTCGCCGGGGCGCGCGAGGGCGAAGAGCGCACGATCCGGGCGAAGTACGTGGCAGGCTGCGACGGCGCGCGCAGCGGAGTGCGCGAGGCCATCGGACGCACGCACGTGGGGGCGATGGCCGCGCATGCCTGGGGCGTCATGGACGTGCTCGTGAACACCGATTTCCCGGACTGGCGCACCAAGTGCGCGATCAACGCCGAGGCCGGCAACATCCTGCACATCCCGCGCGAGGGCGGCTACCTGAGCCGGATGTACATCGACCTCGGCGAGGTCGCGGCCGATGACAATCACGCCGTGCGCGCGACCCCCATCGAGGCGATCATCGGCAAGGCGAACGAGATCCTGCACCCCTACTCGATCGACGTGAAGCAGGTCGCCTGGCACAGCGTCTACGAGGTCGGCCATCGCATCACCGACGGCTTCGACGACGTGGATCCGGGCTCCGCCGCCACGCCGCGCGTCTTCCTCACCGGCGACGCGTGCCACACCCACAGCGCCAAGGCCGGGCAGGGGATGAACGTGTCGATGCAGGACGGCTTCAACCTCGGCTGGAAGCTCGGCTCGGTGCTCACCGGCCGCGCGCCGGCGGCGCTGCTGTCGACCTACGGCGCCGAGCGCAAGCCGGTGGCGCAGCAGCTCATCGACTTCGACCGCGAGTGGTCCTCGCTCATGGCGCGCAAGCCCGAGGAGATCTCGGATCCGCAGGAGCTGGCGACGTTCTACCTGGGAACGGCCGAGTTCCCGTCCGGCTTCATGACGCAGTACGGCTCGTCGATGATCATCGGATCCGATGCGCACCAGGCTCTCGCCGCCGGGTTCCCGCTCGGCAAGCGGTTCAAGAGCGCGGAGGTCGTACGGGTCTCCGACGGCAACGTCGTGCACCTCGGCCACCACGCGAAGGCGGACGGCCGCTGGCGCGTGTACGCGTTCGGCGACGCGACCGGGTCCGGGCTCGATGCCTGGGCCGAGGCGGTGGCACCGGTGCTGGCGCGGTTCACGCCGGCCGCGGGAGATGTGGACGCGGTCTTCGACGTGAAGGCGATCTACCAACAGTCGTACGAGGACCTCGACGTCACGACCGCGCCCGCGCTCTTCCAGCCGAAGACCGGCCCGCTCGGCCTCACCGACTGGGAGAAGCTCTACGCCGCTGCGCCTTCACACTGGTCGAAGGGCGACATCTTCGTCGAGCGGGAGCTGTCACGCGACGGCGTCGTGATCGTGGTGCGGCCCGACCAGTACGTCGCCGCGATCCTGCCGCTCGGCGGCGTGGACGAACTCGCGTCGTTCCTGGAGGGCGCCTTCCTGGAGGCGTGATGATCACCAGCGGCAGGGATCCGGATCCCGAGAAGATACGGATCCCTGTCGCCTCTGGCGTCGCCCGGCACGCCGCCGGTAACGTCGGCTGTGCGCGCCGCAGCGCTGTGGAGAGGTCGTGACGATGACGGACAACCCTGTGCCCGAGGTGCTACCGGGTTCGATGATGCTGGAGCTGGTCCTCGTGCCGGTGACGGACGTCGACCGGGCCAAGGCCTTCTACGCCGAGCAGCTCGGCTTCACCGCGGACGTGGACGTCCGCCCGCAGGAGGGCGTCCGCATCGTGCAGCTGACGCCGCCCGGTTCCTACTGCTCGATCACGCTGACCGAAGGCCTGCCGGATCAGCGGATGGACCCGGGCTCGCTGCGCGGTCTGCACCTCGTGGTGGCGGACATCGAGGCTGCGCGTGCCGAGCTGATCGGCCGCGGCGTCGATGTCGCTCCCGTCGTGGACCTGGGCGGCGTGCTCTACGCGGGATTCGAGGATCCCGACGGCAACACCTGGACGCTGCAGCACATGCCCTGGCGTCGCTGAGCAGGGCCGGGCGCCCTCCGCTCAGGAGTTCACGCGGATGATCTCCTCCTGGTACGGCGCGATCACGTCGCCCGAGATGCGCAGGTCGAGCACGAGGAACGGGCGCGTGGCCGGATCCTCGGCGCCCCAGGTGGCGAGCCGGTCGAGGTCGGCGAGAGTGTGCACGGCGACGCCCTCCGCGCCCACGGCCGCGGCGAACGCGGCGAAGTCGACCTGGGGGATGAGCATGGGCTCGCGCGCCAGACCCTTGAGCCCGTACAGGTTGACCTCGGCGCCGTAGGCCGCGTCGTTCCAGATCACGGCCACACCGCGGCCGCCGGCCGAGCGCACGGCCGACTCCAGATCGGCGATCGCCATGAGCCCGCCGCCGTCACCCGAGGTGAGCACCACGGTCGACTCGGGGCGCGCCCGGGTCGCGCCGACGACGCTGGGCCAGCCCTGTCCGATCGCCTGGAACGCGGTGCCGATCATCATCATCCGGTCGGGTGATGCCACCGGCCAGTACATGTTGGCCCAGCCGATGAAGTGCCCGCCGTCCGAGACCACCACCCGATCCTCGGGCAGCAGCTCGRCGATGCGGCGGGCGGCGGAGCGTGGGTCGAGCCGGCCGTCGGGCGCGGCCACGTCACCGGGCTCGTACGCGCGGGCGGCGGCCACGTCGACGCTCTCGCGCCAGTCTGAGCCCGTCGCGCCCTGCAGCCGGGCGACGAGCGCCTCGGCGGCGAGCCGCGCGTCCGCGCGGACGAAGCCGCCCACGTGCGCGTGGGTCGCGGCCGGGGCCACGTCGATCTGGAACACCTGCGTGCCGGGTGCGAACAGCGCGCCGAACCGCATCGTGAACTGATTCAGCGACGCCCCGAACACCACGGCGACGTCGGCGGTGCGGACGAGCTCCATCGCGCCCTCGGCGCCGAATCCGCCGGTCACGCCCAGGTCGTAGCGCTGGTCGCCGAAGACTCCGCGGCCGAGCGCGGACGAGGCGGTCAGCGCGCCCGTCGCGTCGGCGAGCGCGGTCAGGGCCTCGCCGGCGCCGGYCAGCCAGGCACCGCGCCCGGCGAGCAGGAACGGACGCTTCGCGGAGCGCAACGCCTCGGCGATCCGGTCGAGCATGCCCTCGGCGAACTCCCCCTTGGGAGCGAGCGGCGCGGGCACACGCGGAGCCGGAGCGGCGGGCACCTCGCCCGCCTCGAGCGCGGCGACGTCGTAGGGGATGGCCAGCACGACGGGCACCCGGTAGGTGAGGGCGTGCTCGATGGCGATGACCGTGGTGGCGGCGGCGTCGGCCCGGCCCACGGTGTAGGTGCGGGCGCCGACGCCCGACGCGAGGGCGATCTGGTCGACGTCCCAGGGGCGCGGCCCGCTCGTGGGCTCGTCGCCGACGACCAGGACCAGGGGGATGTGCGCCTGCACCGATTCGGCGAGGGCCGTGAGCGTGTTCGTGAAGCCGGCCCCGTAGGTGCTGGTGGCGGCGGCGATGCGGCCGGAGGCCCGGAAGTGCGCGTCGGCGGCGACCACGGCACCCTGCTCGTGACGGACGGCGGTGAACGAGGCGTCGGTCTGCTGCTCGATCGCGTCGAGGAAGTAGGCATTGCCGTTGCCCATGACGCCGAAGACGGCGTCGATGTGCTGGGCGAGGGTGAGGGCGACGTGCGCGGAGACGGTGGGCATGCTGAAGGCCTTTCGAGACGACAACGGAACGAGGATCCGTATGTGTCTCGCCGGAGCGCGTCGTCGCACTGCGGGCTTCGTGCCCCTTTTTCGAGCACCGGCGCGGCAGCGGTTCGCGCATGCGCCGGACCCTCCCAGTGTAGCGATCGGCGGGGGCAGCTGCCGCGGAGCGCCTATTCCCGAAGCAGGGCGCGGAGGGTCTGGATCGTGTCCGCGTCGGCCGCGGTCTTGTCGGGACGGTAATGCTTGACCCGGGCGAAGCGCAGCGCGATCCCGCCGGGATAGCGCGGCGAATGCTGCACGCCGTCGATCGCGATCTCGACGACGATCTCGGGGCGGACGAACACGGTGGATGCCGTGCGCCGCATCTCGTAGTCGGGGAAGGTCTCCGTCTGCCAGCGCAGCAGCTCGTCGGTGAGGCCCTTGAAGGTCTTGCCGACCATGACGAAGCCGCCGGGCTCGCCGAATTCGCCGTCCGGATCCCTCGCGCCGAGATGCAGGTTCGAGAGCCAGCCGCGGCGGCGGCCGGATCCCCATTCCGCACCGAGCACGACGAGGTCGTAGGTGAGCACGGGTTTGACCTTCACCCAGGACTTGCCGCGGCGCCCTGCGGCGTAGGCGGATCCGATGGCCTTGACGACCACGCCCTCGTGCCCGGCTGCCAGCGCCTCCCGGGACAGGCGCTCGGCCGCCTCGGGATCGGCGGTCACGATGCCCGGCATGCGCCAGGCACCGGCGACGCGCTCGAGCTCTTCGAGGCGCACGGTGAGCGGCTCGTCGAGGAGGTCGCGGCCGTCGACGTGCAGCACGTCGAAGAACCACGGCCGCAGCACGAGTTCGCGTGAGACATCGGCGCCGAAGCGGGACATGGTCTGCTGGAACGGGCGCGGCCCGCCGTCCTCGTCGAGCGACAGGGTCTCGCCGTCGAGGATGACGTCGTGGGCGGGTAGCGCGCGCACGATCTCGACGATCTCGGGGAGGCGGTGCGTCACGTCGGCGAGGCTGCGCGTGAAGATGCGGACGTCGTCACCGTGGCGGTGCACCTGGATCCGCGCGCCGTCGAGCTTGTACTCGACGGATGCTTCGCCGGTGATCTCGAGCGCCGCGCTCGGCGTCGCAGCGCTCGCTGCAAGCATCGGCAGCACGGGGCGGCCCACGGCCAGACCCACCGCATCCAGGTCTTCCGCCGTGCCGGTCAGGGCGATGAGCGCGGTCGCGCCGAGGTCGCCGGAGAGCATCGCGGCTCGTCGCACCGCTGCGGCAGGGCGGTCGGAGGCGCGGGCGATCGCGTCGAGCAGCACGCCCGCGAGCGCGCCGGTGCGCAGCTCGCCGAGCATCGCCCGGGCGAGGAAGTCCCATTCCGCGGCCGTGGCGCGTCCCGCGAGCCCCTCGAGCGCGGCGGAGCGAACAGCGGCGGATCCCGATCCCGTGACGGCGGCGAGTTCGTCGAGCGCGCGGTCGACGTCGTCGATCGTGAGCGCCGATTCGGCGGCGTGCGGCACGTCGATGGCGGTGATACCGCGCCAGCCGACGCCGAGCCGGCCCTGTCTGGGTGAGGCCAGCAGCAGGCCGACGACGGGTGCGAGCTCCCCGGGCTCGGCACTCTGCAGCAGCCGCGCCAGCACATCGATCTTGGCCAGGCGTGATGAGGTGGCAGCGGTCTGGCCGGCCGCGGCGACGAGCTCGCTGAGCTTCATGACGGCATTGTCGCACTGGGGTCGGACATCGCGCTGGGTGTGCCCGACCCGACCTGCGCGGCATCAGCGCGAGCGCTGGATGAGGGCGAGCAGCGCCCGCCCGTACGCCTCGGACGGATCCGGATGCTCGAAGAGCAGCGGCTGCCCGGCGATCTCGATCTCGACCTGGAACGCGTCGTCGAGCCGCACCAGGCGGCGGAATGTGCCGCGCAGCAGATCCCGTAGCTGATCCTCACGCGGCAGCCAGACCGCTTCGGTGACCGTCACCGCGTCGAGCGCCCATTCGGTGGTGCCGTTGAATGCGAGGATCGTGCCGGTCGGGGTGCGCCGGGCCTCGATGGTCATGATGCTGACGGTGAAGACGTCGGCCTCGATCTCCAGCTCCACCTCATCCGGCAGAACGAGCTGGAAGCGGTCGCCCTCCGCGGGGTGCCACGCCAGGCCGGCGTCGCGCAGCGCGAGCGCGAGGTCCCGCGTGATCACGAAGCGGTCCTCGGGGCGATCGCGGCGCAGGGACCGGTCATTGGTCGCGCCGGTGTGCTCATCTTCTGAGCGTAGCCGCGCGCGGGGGAGGGCGGGCGAGCGCATGTCGGAGGAGTGCGGCAGGCTGGAGGCATGACGCAGCACGGCGCTTCACCCGAGACGCACGCGGCCGCCCTCACCGCCTTGCGGGCCCTCGTCGGCCGACCCGACGCCGAGTTCCACGATGGGCAGTACGAGGCGATCGAGGCGCTGGTCGCTGACCGGCGGCGGGCGCTGGTGGTGCAGCGGACCGGGTGGGGCAAGTCGGCCGTCTACTTCGTCGCGACCCTGCTGCTGCGGCACGAGGGCGCGGGCCCCACCGTGCTGGTCTCGCCGCTGCTGGCGCTCATGCGCGACCAGATCGCCGCCGCGGAGCGCGCGGGCGTGCGCGCGGTCGCGATCAACTCGACGAACGCGCATGAGTGGGCCGACGTGCTCGCGCAGCTGGACCGCGACGAGGTCGACGTGCTCCTGGTCTCGCCCGAGCGGCTCAACAACCCCTCGTTCCGCGAGCAGCAGCTGCCCGCCCTCGTACGCCGGATCGGCATGCTCGTGGTCGACGAGGCGCACTGCATCAGCGACTGGGGGCACGACTTCCGCCCGGACTACCGGCGGCTGCGCGAGCTCATCGCGCAGATGCCCGCCGACGTGCCCGTGCTCGCCACGACCGCGACCGCGAACAGCCGGGTGGTGGCCGATGTCGCCGAGCAGCTCGGCGCTGCGGAGGCTGGAGGCGGATCCGAGGTGCTCACGATCCGGGGTCCGCTCGCCCGCTCCTCTCTGCGGCTCGGCGTGCTGCGCCTGCCCGATGCGCCCAGCCGGCTGGCCTGGCTGCTCAGCCATCTGGACGAGCTGCCCGGATCCGGCATCATCTACACGCTGACGGTCGCCGCAGCCGTCGACACGGCGCGTCTGCTGCGCGATCGCGGACACGAGGTGCGCGCCTACACGGGCCAGACGGATCCGGACGAGCGTGCCGAGTCGGAGGCGATGCTCAAGCGCAACGAGGTGAAGGCGCTGGTCGCGACGAGCGCGCTGGGGATGGGATTCGACAAGCCCGATCTCGGGTTCGTGCTGCATCTGGGCGCCCCGTCGTCACCGGTCGCGTACTACCAGCAGGTGGGCCGCGCGGGGCGCGCAAGCGAGAGCGCCGACGTGCTGCTGCTGCCGGGGGTCGAGGACCGCGACATCTGGCACTACTTCGCGACGGCCTCGATGCCGGACCGGGAGCGGGCCGAGCGGGTGATCGCCGCGCTGGGGGACGTGCCGGTGTCGACCCCCGTGCTCGAGGCGATGGTCGACATCCGGCGCACACCGCTCGAGCTGCTGCTCAAGGTGCTCGACGTCGACGGCGCGGTGCGCCGCGTGCAGGGCGGCTGGATCGCCACGGGCGAGCCCTGGGTCTACGACGCCGAGCGGTACGACCGGATCGCCGCCGAGCGCCGCGCGGAGCAGCAGCACATGGTGGAGTACGAGCAGGGTTCCGACTGCCGCATGGAGTTCCTGCAGCGCACCCTCGATGACGACACGGCCGAGCCGTGCGGGCGATGCGACAACTGCGCCGGCGTCTGGTTTCCGACCGGGATCGGCACCGAGGCCAGCGTCGCGGCCACGGCGTCGCTGGACCGGGTGGGCGTGCCGATCGAGCCGCGCCGGGCCTGGCCGACGGGCGCCGACCGGCTCGGGGTCCCCGTGAAGGGGCGCATCGCCGTGGAGGAGCAGGCGGGGGAGGGGCGCGCGCTCGCGCGTCTCACGGACCTCGGCTGGGGCGGTGCGCTGCGCGAGCTCTTCGCCGCCGGCGCCCCCGACGGCCCGGTTCCCGATCGGCTCCGCGACGCCTGCGTGCGGGTGCTCGCCGGCTGGGGGTGGGCCGAGCGTCCGGTCGCGGTGGTCTCGATGCCGTCGCGGTCCCGGCCGCTTCTGGTCGGGTCGCTCGCGCGGAGCCTCGCCGAGATCGGCCGACTGCCGTATCTGGGCGAGCTCGACATGGTCGGAGCAGGCCCGACCGGCGGGCCAGGGGGCAACAGCGCGTTCCGCCTCGCGGGGGTCTGGGACCGCTTCTCGACCGATGCTCTCGCCATGCCCGCGGGCCCCGTGCTGCTCGTGGACGATCAGGCTGACAGCCGATGGACGCTCACCGTCGCCGCCCGCCTGCTCCGTCGGGCCGGCGCGACTGACGTCCTGCCGTTCGTGCTCGCTCTGCGGGGGTGAGCCGCGGGGTCAGCGCACCCGGCCGAAGGCGCGGGCCGGGTGCTCCAGCAGCTCCATCACCCGGCGCAGGAACGAGGCGGCGTAACCGCCGTCGCACACGCGGTGGTCGAACACCAGCGAGAGCTGCGCGATGCGCCGCGCAACGATTGCGCCGTCGACGACCCACGGGCGCTCGATCATCCGGCCGATGCCGAGGATCGCGACATCGGGGTGGTTGATGATCGCCGCGGATCCGTCCACGCCAAGGCCGCCGTAATTGTTCAGCGTGAAGGTCGATCCGCGCAGGCGCTCGGGCGGCATGGATCCGGCTCGTGCGGTCGTGGCGAGCTCGCGCAGCGCCGCGTCGAGCTCGTCGACGTTGAGCTCGTGCGCACGCAGGATCACCGGCACCATGAGGCCACGGTCGGTGTCGGCGGCGACCCCGAGGTTCACGCCGTCGAACGAGAGGATCTCGCTCGCGTCGTCGCTGAGCCGCGATGCCAGCAGCGGATGCTCGGCGAGGGCGATCAGCACGAACCGTGCCACGAGGGCCGTGAGCGACGGGGCCTTGCCGCCTTCCGGCGCCATGGCGGCGCGGAGCGTCCAGAGCTCGGTGACGTCGACGTCCACCCAGACCGTGGCCTCGGGGATTTCGGACCGGCTGCGGGTGAGCTTCGCGCTCACCGCCTTGCGCAGCGGCGACATGCGCTCGCGGGAGGCGACGGCGAGCCCGTCGACGGTCTCCCCGCTCTGTGGTCGCACATTGCGGTCATTCGCATCCGGTGACCGCAATTCGGGACCAGTGAGCGAGGGAGAGGCGGTGCTCGACAGGGTCGCGCCTGCCGAGGTGCCGAGCGCGTGCAGGGACATGCCGTCCACGGCCTGGTCCACGGCGGCGCGCAGCACGTCGGCTCGGGTGACGGCGCCGTCGGATCCGGTCGGAGTGACCCGGCGCACGTCGAGACCGAGGTCGCGAGCGAGGCGGCGGACGAGAGGCGAGCGCACGGCGACCGGGCCGACGGACTCAGCCGTATCGTCAGCGCGCGGCGTCTCGTCTCTGCGTTTCGACTCGCCTTCGGCTCGCTCAACGAACACCGGCTCCGCCGGTGCTCGCTCAACGTCCAAAGGCACGCTCGGACGCCCCGCGGGGGAGCCGTCTCCGCGCACGGGCCCCGCCGTGCGACGTGCGCGGCGCCGTCCGGAACCTGCGCGCTCGGTGGTGCCGTAGCCGATCAGCACATTGCCGGATCCGGATCCGGCGCGCTCCTCGGACCGATACGGCTCCCTCTCGACATCGCCCGCGGCAGCCGGAACCACGGCGGACGGCGCCGCAGACGCCTCGGGATCGGCGACCTCGAGCACCGGGGCGCCGACGTCGATCGTCTCGCCGGGTTCGCCATGCAGCGCGACGACCACGCCGGCGTAGGGCGACGGCAGCTCGACCACGCTCTTCGCGGTCTCGACCTCGGCGATGGGCTGGTCGGTGCGGATGGTGTCGCCGACCTGCACGAGCCACTGCACGAGGCCGGCCTCGGTGAGGCCCTCGCCCAGGTCGGGCAGGCGGAACACCTTCGTCGTCGCGGTGGTCATACTTCTTCTCCGTGCTCGTCGAGCCAGTGCAGGGTGTCGATCGCATCGAGCACCCGGTCGGCGTYGGGCAGATACCAGTGCTCGAACTTCGGCGGGGCGAACGGGGTGTCGAAGCCGGTGACCTTGCGCACGGCCGCCTCGAGGAACTCGAAGCAGCGCTCGAACACCCGGGACTGGATCTCGCTGGCCACGCTCGCGTAACCCGGCGCCTCGGCGACGACCACAGCGCGGCCGGTCGAGCSCACGGCAGCGGTGATCGTGGCGTCGTCGATCGGCGTCAGCGTGCGCACGTCGATGACCTGCACGCTGCGGCCTTCCGCGGCGGCGATCTCGGCGGCCTCGAGGCACGTCGCCACCGAGGAGCCGTAGGAGATGAGGGTCACGTCCGTGCCCTCGCGAGCGACCCGGGCGGATCCGATCTCCCCGACGATCGAGGTGTCGACCTCGCCCTTCGTCCAGTACAGCTTCTTCGGTTCGAGGAAGACCACCGGATCCGGCGACGCGATCGCCGCGCGCAGCAGGGAGTACGCGTCCTGCGGGGTCGACGGGCACACCACCGTGAGCCCCGGAGTGTGCGCGTAGTAGGCCTCGGACGAGTCGCAGTGGTGCTCGACGCCGCCGATGCCGCCGCCGGTGGGGATCCGGATCACCATCGGCATGGGCAGCGCGCCACGGGTGCGGTTGGCCATCTTCGCGACGTGGCTGACGACCTGCTCGAACGCGGGCAGCGCGAAGGCGTCGAACTGCATCTCGACGACCGGTCGCATGCCGTTCATGGCCATGCCCACTGCGGTGCCGATGATGCCCGACTCCGCGAGCGGCGTGTCGAAGCAGCGGTCCTCGCCGTAGCGCTCGGTGAGTCCGTCGGTGATCCGGAAGACTCCTCCGAGCGCGCCCACGTCCTCGCCGAAGAGGACGACGTCGGGGTCGGCCTCGATGGCGTCGGCGAGGGCGCGGTTGAGCGCCGCCGCCATCGTCATCGTCTGGACGGTCGGAACCGTCTGGTTCTCGGGGGTGGCGGCGTCCACGCGGACGCCCTCGTGCGCGATGGTCATCGGGTGCCTCCTTCGGGAGCGGATGCTTCGGGAGCGGATCCGGAGCGCTCCAGCTCGTCGCGCAGCTGATGCCACTGCTCCTGCAGCTGCGGCGAACGGGTGCTGCGGACGAAGCGGAACAGGTCCTCGGGGTCGAGCTCGGGGTCGGCGTTCAGTGCATCGCGGAGGGCCGCCGCGATGGTCTCGGCGCCCTCGGCGAGCTCCTGCTCGCGGGCCTCGTCGAGCAGGCCTCGTGCGCTGAGGTGCGCGCGCAGGCGGGTCAGCGGATCCTTCGCGACCCAGGCCTGCACCTCGGCGCGCTCGCGGTAGCGGGTGTCGTCGTCGGCGTTCGTGTGCGCCTGCATCCGGTAGGTGTGGGCCTCGACGAGGGTCGGTCCACCGCCGGCACGGGCGCGATCCACGGCCTCGCCGAGCACGGCGATGAGGGCCGCCACGTCGTTGCCGTCCACGCGCTGCCCGGGCATGCCGTAGCCGACCGCCTTGTGCGCGAGCGAGGGGGCGGCGGTCTGCCGGCTCAGCGGCACGGAGATCGCGAACTCGTTGTTCTGCACGAAGAAGACGACGGGCACATGGAACACGGCGGCGAAGTTCAGCGCCTCGTGGAAGTCGCCCTCGCTCGTGGACCCGTCACCGCACATCGCGAGCACCACCGTGTCCTCGCCGCGGTGCTTCGCGGCCTGCGCGAAGCCGACCGCGTGCAGCAGTTGCGTCGCCAGGGGCGTGGTCTGCGGGGCCACGTGGTGCTCGTGCGGGTCGTAGCCGGAGTGCCAGTCGCCCTTCAGCAGCACCATGGCGTCGGCAGGGGACACGCCCCGGGCGATCACCGCGACCGAGTCGCGATAGGTCGGGAACAGCCAGTCCTGCGCGCCGAGCACGAGCGAGGCCGCGATCTGGCAGGCCTCCTGGCCGTGCGAGGAGGGGTAGACCGCGAGGCGCCCCTGGCGGACCAGCGCGTTCGCCTGATCGTTGATGCGGCGTCCCTCGATGAGGCCGCGGTAGGCCCTGTCGAGCACCTCGTCCGCGGGCATCGGATAGCCGTCGTCGACGCGCGAGGATCCGGTCTCGTCGATCAGCTGCACCGGTTCATCGCGGGGGAGCAGATCGCGGGGATCCGTGTCGTGCGCGTGGCTCGTGGCAGGCATGGTGTGCTGCATCGGGTCCGCCTTCCTTGCCGAACGTGATGTCTCCAGTGTGCGTCGGCAGATGCAGTCGTCCAACAGGATCATGCTGAATCTGGACGATTGCAGATCAGAGGTACCAGAATGTTGCAGAGTGTCAGCGAAGAGAGCAGGGAAGGCGCGCGCATGGCGGAGATGGATGACATCGACCGGTCGATCCTCGATGAGTTGCGTCGCGATGCGCGCGTGTCCATGACGGCGATCGCCGAGTCCGTGCACATCTCGCGAGCGGGCGCGCATGCGCGCATCAAGCGGCTGACCGACGCCGGGGTGATCACCGGGTACACCGTGCGCACGGATCCGGTGCTGCTCGGCCACCACGCCTCGGCCTACGTCATGCTCGCGCTCGAGCAGCCGGCCTGGCAGGAGGTGCAGGAGCAGCTGCAGCGGATCCCCGAGGTCGAGCACATGGCGCTCGTGGGCGGCGACTTCGACGTGATCCTGCTCGTGCGGGCGAGCGACGCACGCGATCTCCGCCGGATCGTGCTCGAGGACATCCAGGCGATCTCCGCGGTCCGCTCCACGCGCACGACCCTCATCTTCGAGGACTTCGGGCAGAGCTGACCGCATCCGCGTTCCCGGGAGGTGCATCCGCACGGCAGAATGTATCCATGACGGATGCGGTGATCGAGCGCGAAGTGCTCACCTGGGACGGTTTCGGCGAGGCGACGCGGGATCTGGCTCGCCGGATCCTCGAGTCGGGGTTCGAGACCGAGGTGGTCGTCGCGATCGCACGCGGCGGGCTGCTGCCGGCCGGGGCCATCGCGTACGGCCTCGGCGCGAAGAACTGCGGCGCGATTAACGTCGAGTTCTACACCGGCATCGGCACGGTGCTGGACGCCCCCGAGGTGCTGCCGCCGGCGCTCGACATGGAGTACCTGAACGGTCGCCGTGTGCTGCTGGTCGACGACGTCGCCGACTCCGGGCGCACGCTCGCCCTGGCCGTCGAGCTGCTCAAGAGCAAGGGCGCGGCCGTGCGCTCGGTCACGATCTACACCAAGCCCACCACGATCATCCAGCCCGACTACGCGTGGAAGGACACCGATCGCTGGATCGACTTCCCGTGGTCGGCCAAGGGCACGGTCCGCGAGGAGGACCTGGGCCTGGCGCCCACGGCCTGACCTCTCTCCATCTTCCGAATCGTCCCGGTGAGCGCCCTGCTCACCGGGACGGTTCGTCGTCGGGGAGGCCTCAGTCGTCGGCGGGCGCGATGCGCGGGGGCCAGGCCGTGGCGCCGAGCTCGCGGGAGATGTTGCGGGCCGTGTCGCGCAGCGCGTGCAGCACCGCGTCGGGTGCAGGGCCATCTGCCGTGGGGTACACCACGGCCACGGCCGCGACGATGTCGCCTCGGGAGTCGGCGACGGGGGAGGCGAGCGACGACTCGCCCAGCACGGCCTCGTCGACCTCGGTTGCGAAGCCGTGCTCGGCGATCGCGGGAAGGCCGGCCGCGAGCACCGCGGGATGCGTGACGGTGTCGCCGGTCAGGCTCCGCAGCGGGCCTGAGAACACGGCCCGCTGGAATCCGAGGTCGTGCGCGAGCAGCACCTTGCCCATGGCCGAGGCGTGCGCCGGCAGCGCCGCACCGGTCTCCAGCATCTGGGGGCTGTCATCGGGGCGAAGCACGTGGTGGATCACGAGCACCTCGGCGAAGTGCGGGGCGCCGAGCCGCACGGCCATGCCGGTGCGCCGCGCGAGCTCCTGGGTCCAGCGCATCGAACGCGCCCGCACATCGAGGGAGTCGAGGTAGACGCTGCTGAGCTTCAGCAGGGTCGGGCCCAGCATGTACCGCTGGCCGCCGCGCTCCTTGGCGACGAGCCCGTGCTCGCGCAGCGACGACACGATGCCGTGCACGGTCGACGGCGGCAGCTGCAAGGCAGTCGCGAGATCCGTGATGCCGAGGTGGCGGGAGCCCTGCAGCAGCTCGAGCACCTTCGCGGCGCGATCGATCGCCTGGATCATCGGTGCGGTTCCCTCCTCGACGGCAGCGGCGACGACGGTGCGGATCCGGATCTCTTGACAATCCGACATCCTCAACGCATATTCGACATTAACGAAAAGTATTCCGATTCTGGAGTGCAGTCGCCCGTGACGCAAGAGGTTCCGACCTCGGGTCTCGGCACGCCCCCGGATGCGGATCCGTCGGGATCCCGACCGTCGCGGAATGCTGGTCGGATCGCAATGGTGCTGGTGGAACTGCAACGAGGAGGTCGCAGGATGAAGAAGCTCATCAACGCCCCGGAGGACGTGCTCGCGGAGTCGCTGCGCGGGCTCGCGCTCGCGCATCCGGAGCTCGAGGTCGACCTGGCGAACCGCGTGATCCTGCGCGCGACACGCAAGGACGAGGGCAAGGTCGCGCTGCTGAGCGGCGGTGGATCCGGACACGAGCCGCTGCACGGCGGATTCGTCGGGACCGGCATGCTCGACGCCGCCTGCGCCGGAGAGGTCTTCACCTCGCCCACGCCCGATCAGATGCAGGTCGCCACGACGGCGATCGACCGCGGCGCGGGCGTGCTGCACATCGTGAAGAACTACACCGGCGACGTGATGAACTTCGAGATGGGCGCCGAGCTCGCCGCCATGGACGGCATCGACGTGCGCTCGGTCGTGGTGGACGACGACGTCGCCGTGCAGGACTCGCTCTACACGGCGGGCCGCCGCGGTGTCGGCCTCACGGTGCTGCTCGAGAAGATCGTGGGCGCCGCGGCCGAGGAGGGGCAGGATCTCGCCGCCGTGGCCGATCTCGCCGCGCGGGTGAACGGCCAGGGGCGGTCCATGGGCATGGCGCTGACGAGCTGCACCGTGCCGGCCGCGGGCAAGCCCACGTTCGACCTGCCCGACGATCAGATGGAGATCGGCATCGGCATCCACGGCGAGCCCGGCCGCCACCGCGTTCCGCTCGCGCCCGCCAAGGACATCGCGGCGCAGTTGGTCGAGCCGATCCTCGCCGATCTGGATTTCACCGGATCSCCGGCGATCGTGATGCTCAACGGCATGGGGGCGTCGCCGCTCATCGAGCTGTACCTGATGTACGGCGAGGTCGCGACGCTGCTGGAGAAGGCCGGCGTGACGGTCGCCCGCAACCTCGTCGGCAACTACATCACGTCGCTGGACATGGCCGGGTGCTCGGTCACCCTGCTCAAGGCCGACGACGAGCTCATCCGGCTGTGGGACGCGCCCGTCGTCACCCCCGGCCTGCGCTGGGGCGCCTGAACCGCTCGAAGGAGAACATCTGCATGTCGAACACCATCCCGCTCGCCGCTCTCGTCGACTGGCTGCACCGTTTCCGTGACGCCGTCGTCGCGCAGCGCGACTGGCTCACCGAACTCGACTCCGCGATCGGCGACGCCGACCACGGCGCGAACATGGCCCGCGGCATGAACGCGGTGGTCGAGAAGGTCGACCAGGCCGCGCCCGCGACGGCGGACGAACTGTTCAAGACCGTCGGCATGACGCTGGTGTCGACCGTGGGCGGGGCGAGCGGGCCGCTGTACGGCACGTTCTTCCTGCGGATCGGAGCGACGCTGGGCGCGGTGACGGACGTGGAGCCGTCGGCGCTGGCCGCGGGTCTGCGTGCGGGCCTGGAGGGCATCGTCGCGCGGGGCAAAGCGGAGGCGGGCGACAAGACGCTCTTCGACGCGGTGGCTCCGGCGATCGACGCGATGGACGCGGCACTCGTCGACGGGAAGTCCGCGGGAGAGGCGGCGGCGACGGCGGCCGTCGCCGCCGCGGCCGGGCGCGATGCCACGATCGACCTCGTCGCGCGCAAGGGCAGGGCCAGCTATCTCGGGGAGCGCAGCGCCGGGCACATGGATCCTGGATCCGCGTCGGCGACGCTGCTGTTCGAGACGCTCGCCGCGGCCGTCGCGGACTGACGGATCGATCTCATGCGTGCTGACGCTCGCGGGGTACGGGGGCCGGATCGATGAGCACCACCGGGATCGTCGCCGTCTCGCACAGCATGCGCCTCGCCGAGGCCGCCCGGGAACTCGCGGCGCAGATGGTGCCCGGTGGCGCTGTGCCGATCGCGCTCGCCGCGGGGGCCGGGACGGATGCGGACGGCGTGCCGATTCTCGGCACGGATGCGACGCGGGTCGCGGCGGCGATCGACGAGCTCGCGAGCTCGTGCGACGGCGTGCTGGTGCTGATGGATCTCGGATCCGCGGTGATGAGCGCCGAGTTCGCCCTCGAGCTGCGCGCGAGCGAGGTTCCGGTGCGGCTCGCGTCGGCGCCGTTCGTGGAGGGGTTGCTCGCGGCCGCGGTGACGGCGGCGCAGGGGGCGTCGTTGGACGAGGTCGCGGCGGAGGCGAACGGCGCGCTGATCGCGAAGTCGGCGCAGCTTTCGGACGAGCCGCAGGCTCCGGTCGGGTCGGGGGGCCCTGTGCTCGATGAGAGTGTGCTCGATGAGAGCGTGCCGGGACCTGCGGTCTCGCGGCCGAGGGAGAGGGCGCGCACGGTCGTCGTGCGCAACCCCGCAGGGGTGCATGCGCGTCCCGCCGCGATGATCGCGCAGGCGGCCGCCGGGGCGGAGTTGCGACTGCGGCGCCTGCCGGGCGGAGACCCGGTTCCCGCATCGAGCATGATGCGGCTGCTCGCCTTCGGTGCTCGCCCTGGCGACGAGGTGCAGTTGGAGGGAGATCCTGTCGCCGTGGAGCGCGTGGCGGCGCTGTTCGAGGACGGCTTCGGCGAGATGGCCGGACTGCGGAGCGCGGACGTGTCGTCCTCGGGGGCGTTGAGCGAGGACGCGCGGAGCACCACGGAGACGGCCTTGATGGCGGGGTCGTTGAGCGACGATGCGCGGAGCGCGACCGAGACGAAACGCGGTGCCCTCGCAGGTGACGGCGTTTCGTCTCGCTTCGCTCGCTCAACGACCCCGGCCGGGATGCCGGCGACCCCGCACCCGGAGCCGGGGTCGCCCCCGCAACCGGGTTCGACCCTGCACGGCCTCGGCGTGAGCCCGGGGCGCGCGATCGCGCCGGTCGCGCGACTGGGCACGGTGATCGCCGAGCCTGCCGCCGCCGAGGCGGTGCCCGCCGCCGATCGCGACGCCGAAGCCGAGCGGGTCGCACCCGCTGCGGCGGAGGTCGTCGCCGCGCTCCGCGAGAGCGCGACCCTTGCCGATGGCGAGGTCGCGCAGATCCTCGAGGCGACCGCGCTGCTGGCCGCCGACCCCAACTTCGCCGCGGGAGCGGCCGCCCGAGTGCGCGCGGACGGGGTGACGGCCGCCCGTGCGGTCTGGGACGAGGCGGCAGCCCAGGAACAGCTGCTGCAGGGCCTGGGCGGGCGGATGGCGGAGCGTGCGGTCGATGTGCGCAGCGTCCGCGACCGCATCGTGGCCCGGCTGACCGGACAGGAGCTCCCGGGGATCCCGGACCGGGCGGACCCGTTCGTGCTCGTCGCGCGGGACCTCGCGCCGGCCGAGACGGCGACGCTGGGCCGCAGCGCGTGCGTCGGGCTCGTCACCGAGGAGGGCGGGCCGACCTCGCACACGGCGATCCTCGCCCGTGCGCTCGGCATCCCCGCGGTCGTGGGGGTCGCTGATGCGACCGGCATCACGGCGGGGACCGTCGTGCTCGTGGACGGCGGAGCGGGGACCGTGCAGCTCGACCCGCCCGCGGATGAGCAGAGCACCGCAGCCGAGGAGATCCCCGCGTTCGACGGCGCCGGGGTGCTCGCCGACGGCACGGCGATTCCGCTGCTGGCCAATGTCGGCGGTGCGGCCGACGCCGTCGCCGCGGCCGACGCCGGCGCGCAGGGCATCGGCCTGTTCCGCACGGAGTTCTGCTTCCTCGACCGCGCCGAAGAGCCGACGGTCGCCGAGCAGGTCACCGCCTACCGCGGCGTGCTCGCACCGTTCGCGGGGCGCAGGGTCGTCGTGCGCACGCTCGACGCCGGATCCGACAAGCCGCTGCCGTTCGCGATCACCGCCGACGAGGAGAACCCGGCGCTGGGCGTGCGCGGATTGCGCGTCGCTCGTGCGCATCCGGCGCTGCTCGCGCACCAGCTCGCGGCGATCGCGGAGGCGGGAGCTGCCGAGAGCGCGGAGCTGGAGGTGATGGCGCCGATGGTCGCGACGGTCGACGAGGCCCGCGACTTCGCGGCGGCCTGCCGGGCGGCCGGCATCGCACGCGCGGGGATCATGATCGAGACCCCCGCCGCGGCGCTCCTGGCCGCGGAGCTGCTCGCCGTGGTCGACTTCGTGAGCCTGGGTACCAACGACCTCACCCAGTACACGATGGCGGCCGACCGGCTGTCGGCAACGCTCGGCGCGCTCAACGACCCGTGGCAGCCGGCGGTGCTGCGGCTCATCGGCATGGTTGGCGCGGCCGGGCACGCGGTCGGCAAGCCGGTGGGGGTGTGCGGCGAGGCCGCAGGGGATCCCGCCCTCGCCCCGGTGCTCGTCGGCCTCGGCGTCACCAGCCTGTCGATGACGCCGCGATCCCTCACCCGGGTGTCCGCGCGACTGAGGACGGTGGCGGCGGAGGACTGCCGCCGTGCGGCCGCCGCGGCGCTCGGATCCGCGACCGCCGTCGAGGCGCGCGCCGCCGTGGCCGCGGTGCTGGGCTGAGGCCGCGTGAGCGTTTCAAAGCGCTCAAATGGCGGCAGATCGGGGCGAGATGGAGCCACTTGCGCGCTTTGAAACAGGGCGCCGTGGCCAGCCGTCAGTCGACCGTGAGCGCGAACCCGTCGCCGTCCGCGGACACCGTCACGTGCGTCAGGTCGGCGACGACCGCGTCCGGGGCGTGCACCGCGGATCCCGCGCCGACGCCGATCACGCGCATCCCCGCCGCCTGAGCGGCCTGGATTCCGGCCTCGGAATCCTCGAAGACGATGCAGTCCGCGGGATCCACCCCGAGCCGGGCCGCGCCGAGCAGGAAGCCCTCCGGATCCGGCTTCGACGCACTCACGTGCTCGGCGGTGACCAGGCCAGCCGGCACGTCGAGCTCGGCGGCACCCATGCGGGCGCGCATGAGCCGGTCGTCGGCCGAGGTGACGATCGCGTGCGGGAAGGGTGCGAGGGCGTTCAGGAATGCGGCGGCGCCCGGCACCTCGATGACTCCGTCCACGTCGCCGCTCTCGCGCTCGAGCATCTCCTGGTTCTCGGCGAGGTTCGCCTCGTGCGGACKGTCCGGCAGCATGATCGCCATGCTCTGGTGCCCCTGGCGTCCGTGCACCACGCTGAGCACGAAGTCGGGGTCGAGTCCGTGCGGCTCCGCCCAGGCCAGCCACAGCCGCTCCACGACCGCCGTCGAGTCGACGAGTGTCCCGTCCATGTCGAGCAGGGCGGCGCGGGCGTGGAAGGTCTGGGTCATGCTCCCAGGGTAGTGGCGGGCTCCGCGCCGGCGACCCGCGGGCGCCTGCTCCGCCCGACCGCGAGCACGGGGCAGCTCGGCCATAGGGTGGACGTGACAAGGGAGGGCGGCGCGATGCGAGCCGAGTGGGACCGACTGATCACCTGGGTACGCGACGCGCGCGCTTTGGCGTCGCTGCGCCAGATGCGCGAGACCGACGCGCTGCTGACAGGGGCGATCGCCTTCGTGCTGGGGTTCCTCGTGGCGTTCGCGATCTTCTGGAACCGCACCCTGTCGATCACCGGCCCCTGGTCCGTCGGCGCGGTCGCTGCGATCGGCGGCGCTGCCGTGGCTGTACTGAGCTTCACCGCCGGCCGCATCGGGCTGCGCATGGAAGCGGTCGAAGCGCCCGAGAAGCAGGATCCGAGCGCCGCGAACGACGGCTTCGCGATCCCCGGGCAGAAGCTGCGCTGGTACGAGCTCGTCGCGATATCCCTCGCACATGGTGCGGTCGCGCTGCTCGCGTTGTTCGGACTCGCCGCGCTGCTCGAGGCGAGCTTCCGCGACGCCCCGGTCTTCCCCTTCCCCGGTGCCATTCTCGTCGCGGTCGCGCTCGCCCTCACCGCCTATGTCTGCTACCTCAGCGCGGCCGCGCTCAGCCCCACCTCGATCTCGCTGATCCTCGCGATCTTCCTTGTGATCGGCGCTCTCACCGCCATGCTCGAGGCGACGGATCCGCACTGGTGGCGTGACAACCTCTCCGCGCTGGGCATGTCGAGCAACGCCTCCTCGCCTGCGTTCAACAGCACCCTCATCGTGGCGGGCGTGATGGTCACCACGATCGCCCGCTATGCCACGGCGGCGCTGCCCGTGCCGGAGCCGAGGGATGAGCGCGGGCGCACGATCGTGCGGGTCGCCCTGATCCTGATCGGGCTCTTCCTCGCCTGTGTGGGGATCTTCCCCGTGGATCGCTTCTTCCTCCTGCACAACACGGTCGCGACGGGCATGGCGGTCTGCTTCGCCGCGGTCGTGATCGCGCTTCCCTGGCTGCTGGGACGGATCTCGCGAGTGTTCGTGGTGCTGGGCTGGGTGTTCGTGCTGGTGATCGCGCTGCTCGGAGTGTTCTTCGCGACCGGCTACTACAACCTCACCGCGGTCGAGCTCGTCGCCGCCGTGCTGATCTTCAGCTGGATCATCGTGTTCCTGCGTACCGCGGGCGCCGACCACGGACCGTGGGATGCCGAGCGCGTCGTCCGCGCCCAGGCCGCCGCCCGGAGCTGAGCAACATTCGCGACAGGGAAGGTGCGAACCGAACGGGCTCGGGGGCGTCCCCTTCGCGCGATGAGTGTCACCCTAAGGACGCGCCATCGTGGATGCTCTAAGCGTTGCGCCGGGCGATTTTGGAGCGGCGCCGCGAGCACGCGAGCTCCGCCCTGATCAGAAGGGTGGTGGGTCGTTCGTGCGGAATCCTGTCGGGGTGATGACTTGGACGGTCCTGTTCTCGCGGTTCCGGTAGATCATCCGGGTGTGGTGTCGTCGCACGTGGTCGGCGGGGCATAGCGGTCGCAGGTTGGCGGTGTTGGTGGGTCCGCCTCGGGTCCACGGGTGGTCGTGGTCGAGGTCGGCGTCGAGGGCGAGCCGATCGCAGCCGTCTCTCGCGCAGGTCCCGTGCTGCAGGACCAGCCAGTCCCGCTGCGCCTTCGTGGGCCGATACGTGCGCCGATCCAAGTCCAAGACGATGCCGCGGACCGGATCCGTGATCACCCGCCGGAACCCGGTCGCGTCCAGGAACGCCTGCCGTGCGGTGACG
>NZ_JBFTQL010000036.1:0-50529 GCF_056398985.1 Microbacterium sp. 01T413_2 | reverse complement strand
GGCCACGAAGCGTGATTTCCAGCTTCTCGGCGTCCTTCGGCTGACCGTCGAAGAGGTCGACGACCGCACCAACTGCGTCGAGCTGATACGGCTGACTCGGATCAAACTGGAATGCTGAACTACCCATTACGCCGTCCAGAGCTCCACGCTCTTCGACTTCGCGAGCTGGACAAGGTTCGTCTTCAGCTCATCGTCGCCGTGGAACGCATCTTCAAGGATGATCATGCGGGTGGGGCCTGACTCAACCACGCCTCGCAGCTGCTCGAGCGTCGGCTTGACGTGCTCGTTGAGGTAGGCCAAGACACCGAAGTCACCGTCGGCGTCATAGACGGCGCGGAGGTCTAGGCCCTCGATCTCGACCGGTCCGATCTTCTCGGTCAGCGAGTAGCCCTGCTTGAGCAGAATCTCGGTGAGGAGGTCGTCGGCGGTCGCGTCGTCGTTGCTACTGCTGTCACGAAGGTCGAGCAGGTGTTGCTCAAGCGCGTTCGCCTCGACGTCGCTCGTGACGCGCCACTTCGAGAAGTTGGTGTCGGACAGCGTGTACGCACGGAAGCCGAGATCAATCTCGTGTTCGCTGCCGATGCTCAATTGATTCTTCCGAGTGCCGCCGAGTGACTCGCCCGCCTTCGCAATCCGGCGCCGGGCGAGCTCGGCAAGGGTCGTCCGCTGGTCCGCGACGGTCGCGGGCTCGGGAAGTTGAACCTGAATGTGTCGGCGTCGACCTCCGTCTCGAACATTGGCGGCCATCACAGCGTGCGCCGTCGTCGCAGAGCCCGAGAAGAAGTCCAGAATCGTCGCCTCCTCATCGGGGCGTGTGAAGACCGTGACCAGATACTCGATCAGTCCTACCGGCTTCGGGTATGAGAACTTCAGTCCCCAGGACGCCAGAACGGAGCTGTTCTGTTTGGTGGTGCCGAAGTTCCGAAGCACCGACAGCACGTGGCCTTGATCTTCTGCGCGCCGCTTGAGCATGTAGATCGCGCCGGTGTCCCGAAGCTCAAACCATGTCTCACGCCCCTCTGAGTCTTCAATCGGCACGCACCCGTTCCGGATGAATAGGTCGAGGAGATTACGTGAGCTCCACCCACTCCGGACGCGCGCAGGCACGGCAACTTTGCCATCCGCGACAACAAGTTCGTCAAGCACATGAGGGTAGCTATCGTCACGAACGCCGATCACGCCCGAATCGAAGTTCGCCGGGAAGCCGATGGGCAGCTCAACCTCAGATGGCGGGTTCGCGGGGCCGTTCTTTGTGATGGAGTTCTCGATGAGCTCACGGAAGAGCTTGCTGTCATCATCGATATTCGGATCGATGACAGACGGACGCTTCACCTCTGCAGCAGTCCGGGCGTAAGCCATCACGTACTCGTGGACGCCCTTGACCTTGCTCTGCTGGTCGACGTTGCCTTCGTTCACCCAGATGAACTGGGCGACCAGATTGTTCTCGCCGAAGACCTCGTCGCAGAGTCGACGCAACTGAGCCTGCTCTTTGTCATTGATCGAGATCAGGATGACGCCATCATCAGTCAGGAGGTTCCGTGCGAGCTTCAAGCGGGGGTACATCATGTTGAGCCAGTTGCTGTGGAAGCGCCCTTCGGTCTCAACGTTGCTCGTAACGGGCTTGCCCTCCTCGTTCACCTGTCGCGACCATTCGAGGTAGCTGTCGACACCCTCACGGAAGTCGTCCGGGTAGATGAAATCGCCGCCGGTGTTGTACGGCGGATCGATGTAGATCAGCTTGACCTTATTGTGATAATGCTTCTGCAGGACTTTGAGCACCTCGAGGTTGTCGCCCTCGATGAAGATGTTCTTGGTCATGTCCCAGTCCTTGGAGTTGGCGGGATCGGGACGCAGCGTCGCCGCCGTCGGCTCCTGCGCCGCACGGAGGGCACGCTTCTTACCCGGCCAGAAAAGGCCGAAGCGCTCGTTGCCATCGGCGGCGTCCGCGGCGAGGAGCTCCTGCAGCTTGACGACGTCAATCTTGCCGTCCGCGACCGCCTCGGGCACGAGGTCAGCCAGCTGGGCGGCCAGCTCTGTCTGGAAGTTCGGTGTGGTTGGTGATGTCTCGTGGATGTCGTCGCTCATGGATGTTCTCTCTGATTACGTTTGATTCGTTCGGGTGAGCCACTGCTCATTCGGCGATCCGCCATCGGATCGTGAAGAGGTGCTCAATGCTCTGGGTGCCGTGGAGGGACTGTTCGATGAGGTCAAGGAATCGGTCCGCCTCATCGCGAAGCTTGCGACGCGCGTCGCGGAACTGCTCATCAGCGTCCTCCGCACGTTGCTCCCACCGCCGAGCTTCCTTCTTAAGACGAAGCTGTTCGATGGGATCGTCGGCCTGGCGCGCGGCTCTGCGCGCATCCTTCTCCTTCGCCCGGTACTCGCGGATCTTGCCCTCGTGCTCAGCCTTGCGGTCCTGCTGGTTGCGGTAGATCAGTTCCTCCTGCTGGTCGTAGTAGCGGGAGTTCCTGCCCTGTACCTCTTTCTCAAGTTCCGCCCGACGCGATTCGAGGTGCGGCGCGAACGTCGACTCGTCGATAGCTACGGGCTCGTCCCCAACGTGCACACACGCGAGCTCGAGAAGATCAGCAACATACTCATCATCGAGCCAGGCTCCGACATCGGTGATCGCACCGGCCAGCAGGTAACTCTCTGACAGGTCCTGGTCGCGAGCCTTCATCGAGTAGGTGACCACGTTGACGGTCATCGTGCCCGAAGCCCCCACAAGCTCCTTGACCGCACCGCTGGCGCGTTCGGAGGCGGAGAGCGAGAAGGTCAGCTCACGGGGCGGCGCCTCGTGAGCGCTCGCCTCCTGAATGACGTGCTGAGCGAGCGGGCCGGAGTACCGGTACTGATGCGCGTTGTCGAGCGGCTTGCTCTTGAAGTAATACCGGCCGGCCGGCGCATCGGCAACGGGTGACTCACTCAACACGAACGTGCGACCATCGCCCTCGAAGGTCGCACGGTCGGCCAGCTCGTGGCGAGTGACTCCGAGGAGGAGTCGCTCGAACTTGTTGAGGACTTCGCCGGACTGGGCATCGTATGCCTTCAGCCGGTCTTGGACATGAGGGTCGAGGTTGTCGAAGACCTTCGCCTTGGCGTTAGCCATTTCGGCGAAGATGTCGTCGGCGTACTCGTCCTCGAGTTCTTTGAAGGCCCGATCGATCTGAGCGTCGGTGCGGCTCGAGTTGAGGATGTCGCTGATGCGCTTCTCGAAGTTGAGGCCATCCTCGATTGCGCCAAGCACCTCGTCTGAAGCGCCGAACACGCTCGAGAAGAGCTTGAACTTGTTGGTGAGCAACTCGAGGATGCGCTGCTCAGCAATGTTCCCCTTGTTACTGAAGTTCACGACGACCACGTCGTACTTCTGCCCGAACCGGTGGACACGGCCGATGCGCTGCTCCACGCGCTGCGGGTTCCACGGGAGGTCATAGTTGACGAGCATTGAGCAGAACTGGAGATTGATGCCTTCCGCGGCCGCCTCTGTGGCGATCATGATCGAGCCTTCGTCGCGGAAGTAGTCGACGAGTGCCTTGCGGCGGTCCGCCGCAGGAATGCCCGTAATGAGGTCGCCGTCTCGGTTCGCCTCGAGCCAGCCACGATAGATGGCTGTCTGCTCGGGGCCGTCGTTCGACCCGTTGAAGAGTACAAGTCCGTCGCCCTTGCCCGCTTCTTTGAGGGCCGCCGCGAGGTACTCCTGCGTCTTAGTGGAGTCCGTGAAGATGATGGCCTTCTCGGGTGCACCAAGCTCCCGGAGGCGTGCGAAGCCGCGATCGATGGCATCGGACAGCATCGCTGCCTTCTGGTTCACTCGAATCGAACGCCCAAGTGCGGCGTACTCGCGAAGCTCGGCTACTTCGTCTCGGATGGCCTCGACGATCTCAGCAGGAAGCGCGCCAGATCGTCCGAACTCGCGATCGTCGACGTGGTTGGCCTCTTCCGCCTCTTCGAGTTCTTCGTCTGTAAGGTCATCCGCATCGAAATCGACAACCCATCGTCGACCGGTCGCGTCACGAACGGTGCCTTCGCGGATCTCGCGTTCGAGGCGATCAGCGATGCGCTCGAGAGTGCTCACCACTGCATGGGTCGATGACCCGAGGCGCTTTCGGATGATCAGCGCAGACAGGTGACGCTGACTACCTGCGAACGCGAAGAGCTCATCGCGCTGCAGATACTCGTTGACAAGATCGTAGAGTCGCCGCTCGTCATCGCTCGGCGTGAATTCCACAGTGAGTGGCATGCGCTTCGTGAAGTGGATGTACTTGTCTGCGTCACGTCGCAACGTGCGCTTAGCAAGGGTCGCCACACGCTCTGCCAGGTCTTCCGACTCGCGGAGTTCCCCACCCCCTTTGACGTACCGCTCCCGGAACGCGTCGAGCGAGTAGAAGTAGCCCGGGTCGAAGACGGACACCAAGCCATAGAGCTCCTCGAGCTTGTTCTGCAGGGGCGTCGCCGTCAGCAGAACAGTTTTGTGGGCTCCGCCCGCAATGTGGCTAAACGCCTCTGCGGTCTTGCCCTTGCCCGTCCAGTGGTTACGCAGACGGTGTGCCTCGTCAGCAACGATTAGATCCCACGCACGCAGTAACGACTGTTCGTGGCGCTGAGCGAACTCATACGAACAGATCAGGACTTCCGCTTGGTGGACAGCCGTTCGGGCAAGGAGAGAATCCTTCGACTTCGGATCGAGAATGCTCGCCGGGATGAGGAACTTCTCATAGAGCTCCTGCTTCCACTGCTGGCGCAGACTCGACGGCGCGACGATGAGGATGCTGCGCTTGCGCTCGGCCCAGTACTGAGTGATGACGATGCCTGCCTCGATCGTCTTCCCGAGTCCAACCTCATCGGCCAGAATCACACCTGGAAGGAACGGCGTCTGGAGCGCGAAGAGCGCCGCATCGATCTGATGTGGTTTCGGTTCGACCTGAGCATCGAAGAGTAGACCAGCCAGCTTGCCGACGTGGTCGCTTGCGTAGCTACGCCGCAGCTCGTGCGCGTAGTACTTCGTTTGATAGTCAGTGAGCGGTACGATCACGAGTTCAGGCCCCCACGGCTGGAAGCCCGGGCCACCTGGTCCATGCGGCCGAGAGTTGCGGCGACTGTACGTCTCATCGTTGCTGTGCTCCTCCTCCACTCCGAGGTGGAACGTTTGTGATTGCTATTGGCCTCAAGAACAAGGTAGCGACGCAAAGGCGACTGGCGCCTATGCCAGGCCGCGCACCACTGCAGCGGGCCGATGTGGCGGAGAGCCTGAGACGCTCGAATCCGGCCGACATCTATCCACGATATTATCTCATAACCAGGCATTTTCGTGAAGAGCAACCTCCCATACTCGGGTTTGTTACATTCGCACAGAAACGAGTTGGGCGTAGGTCGTCCCAGGCAGCAACAGCGCTCCAAGCTGGGCAGTCACCGTCCTGCAGGCCCTGCTGGATCCTCTTTCGCCGTCAGCCCTACACTGCGCGCCTGCGACTCATGCCGTTGAAGCAACGCCAGACCCTCAGAAGTAATCTTCCATTCGATGACAACTTCGCCCGGCGGTGGTGAATAGTTCAGCGGCGCGATCAGACCTTCGCGAGCCAGCCGCCTTGCCGTAGCAACTCGGACGACATCGTGAGCCGGGGCGGGCAAATCAAGAAGCGCCATCGCCAACGGACCGTCCAAGCTAACAGAGGGGACGATCAGGCCGTGAAGCTGAATCTCGCGGAGAGCCGCCAATTGCGTGGACGAGAGCGGGCGCATGGTGAGACGCTACCGAACCCCGCCTGCACCGTCGGCTCACCAGTGCTGGCTCGCACCGGGCTGTGTCTGTTCCCTCCGCTAGCGTGGCCGATACGAGAGGGACTGCTGCACGAGTAGGTGACATCTGATCTGGCTTGCCCGGGAGGGCTGGCCTGGAAGGATGTTGCTGTGCCCAAGCCGTACCCGAGCGAGTTCCGTGACGACGTCGTGCGCGTCGCGAGGAACCGCGAGCCTGGAGTGACGATCGAGCAGATCGCGAAGGACTTCGGGGTTCGCCCGATGACGCTGCCGAAGTGGATGCGTCGTGCCGATATCGACGAGGGCGCCAAGCCGGGCCAGAGTCGCACCGAGTCCGCGGAGCTGCGGGAGGCGCGCAAGCGGATCCGGCTGCTGGAGCAGGAGAACGAGGTGCTGCGGCGGGCGGCGGCGTATCTGTCGCAGGCGAACCTGCCGGGAAAAGGCTCTACCCGCTCGTGACCGAGCTCGCCGCCGACTGGATCCCCGTCGCGGTGACGTGCCGGGTGCTCAAGCTCTCCCGCCAGCCCTACTACCGGTGGCTGGCCGGCCCGATCACCACTGCGGAGGTTGTGGAGGCGTATCGCGCGAACGCGTTGTTCGACGCGCACCGCGATGACCCGGAGTTCGGGCATCGGCTGCTCGCCGACGAGGCCCGCGACGCGGGCCAGCCGATGGCGGACCGCACCGCGTGGCGGATCACCTCGGGCAACGGCTGGTGGAGCACATTCGGGAAACGTCGCCGCGGCAAGGGCGGGAAGGTCGGCCCGCCGGTGCACGACGACCTCCTCGAGCGCGACTTCACCGCCACCGGTCCGAACCAGCTATGGCTGACCGACATCACCGAGCACCCGACCGGCGAGGGCAAGCTCTACCTCTGCGCGATCAAGGACGTGTTCTCCGGCAAGATCGTCGGCTATTCCATCGACTCCAGGATGAAGTCACACCTGGCCGTGAACGCACTGCGCAACGCGGTAGCGATACGCAGGAACGTCGCCGGCTGCGTGATCCACAGCGACAGAGGATCACAGTTTCGCAGCCGGAAGTTCGTCCGCGAGATCAGCCATCACCGGATGGTCGGATCCATGGGTCGCGTCGGCGCCGCCGGCGACAACGCCGCCATGGAGAGCTTCTTCGCGCTGCTGCAGAAGAACGTGCTCAACCGCCGCTCCTGGGCCACCCGCGAGGAACTGCGGATCGCGATCGTGACCTGGATCGAGCGGACCTACCACCGTCGCCGCCGGCAGCCCAGACTGGGCCGTTTGACCCCGGTCGAATTCGAAGCAATCATGAAGACGCCAGCCGCCCTCGCGGCGTGACTAGAACCTGTCACCTACTCGTGCAGCAGTCCCCTCCCAATCGCGAAGGTCCGCGAACGCATCGAGCACACCACGCTCCAGAAAGAAGCGATCCGCGAGAAGCTCGACGTCACGATCGACCGGCTGCAGTACAGCGCCGATACAGCAATGGCTTACATCGACCTTCTTCAGGATCCTGGGAATCTCTACCAGCGCGCCTCGGACACCGTGCGCCGCGACCTGCTGACCGCCTACTTCGAGCGTCTCGTGCTTCGTGTGGAAGGCAACAAGATCCGGGTCGTAGGTGAGCCAAACGCCGCGAACGTCGGCGTGCGGCAGCTTCAGCCCGCACCGGGCACACAGGGCTCGGAGAACGGAAAAACTCCCCGCGAAATCGCGAGGAGCTCAGAAAATCAAGGAACCATGGCCAGTTCATTTGACCATGGTTCGAGTAACGTCCGTATGGCTGGGGTACCTGGACTCGAACCAAGAACAACTGAACCAGAATCAGCCGTGTTGCCAATTACACCATACCCCAAGGGCGAAACCGGAGCCTCGCACCGAGAGTCAAGCTTACCCGAGCTGATCCCGGGATCCAAACCGGGGCGAGATCCCGCGCGCGTCGCGCTCCCCCGCCCCGGCCCGGGATCGGGTCAGCCCAGGAACTCGGCCAGCGCGCGGAGGCGGCGGAGCGTCTCGTCCTTGCCGAGCAGCTCCATCGACTCGAACAGCGGCGGCGACACCCGGCGTCCGCTCAGGGCGACGCGCGGCGGGCCATAGGCGACGCGGGGCTTGAGACCGAGGCCGTCGATCAGCGCGGCCGCCAGGGCATCCTGGATCGCCTCCGGCGTGAACGTGTCGAGCGGCTCGAGCGCCGCGGCGGATGCCGTGAGCACCTCGGCGGCGTTCGCCGGCAGCCCCTTGAGCGCGTCCTCGTCGTACGAGACCTGGTCGGAGAACAGGAAGCCCAGCAGACCAGGCACCTCGCCGAGCAGCTGCACGCGCTCCTGCACGAGCGGCGCCGCACGGAAGGCCAGCACGAGCTGCTCGTGCGTCGGCTCCCCGTCGAACACGTCGGCGGCGGCGAGGTAGGGCAGGATCCGCTCGGCGAAGTCCTTCGCCTCGAGCTTGCGGATGTGGTCGCCGTTGATCGACTCGGCCTTCTTCTGGTCGAAGCGGGCAGGGTTCGGGTTGACGTTCACGATGTCGAACGCGGCAGTGAACTCCTCGAGCGAGAACACGTCGCGGTCGGGGCCGATCGACCAGCCGAGCAGCGCGAGGTAGTTCAGCAGGCCCTCGTGGATGAAGCCGCGCTCCCGGTGCAGGAACAGATCGGCCTGCGGGTCGCGCTTGCTGAGCTTCTTGTTGCCGGTCTCCCCCAGCACGAGCGGCATGTGCGCGAAGCGCGGCACGAAGGTCGTCACGCCGGCGTCGATGAGCGCACCGTAGAGCGCGAGCTGACGCGCTGTCGACGGCATCAGATCCTCGCCGCGCAGCACGTGCGTGATGCCCATGAGCGCGTCGTCGACCGGGTTCACGAGCGTGTACAGCGGAGCGCCGTTCGGACGCACGACCACGAAGTCGGGGAAGGATCCCGCGGGGAAGGTCACCTCGCCGCGGATGAGGTCGACGTAGGTCAGGTCCTCGTCGGGAACCCGCAGGCGCAGCGCCGGCTGGCGACCCTCGGCGCGGAACGCGGCCCGCTGCTCCTCGGTGAGGTCGCGGTCGAAGTTGTCGTAGCCGAGCTGCTTCGCGCGGCCGTTCGCCTCGTTGCGGGCGTCGATCTCCTCCGCCGTCGAGTAGCTCTCGTACACGGATCCGGCGGCCTTGAGCTTCTCGATCACGCCCTGGTAGATGTCACCGCGCTGCGACTGGCGRTACGGCYCGTGCGGGCCGCCGACCTCGACGCCCTCGTCCCAGTCGATCTTSAGCCAGGTCAGCGCGTCGACGAGTTGGCGGAAGCTCTCCTCGCTGTCSCGCGCSGCRTCGGTGTCCTCGATGCGGAACACCATCTTGCCGCCGGTGTGCCGGGCGTAGGCCCAGTTGTAGAGCGCCGTGCGGACCATGCCGACGTGCGGCAGACCCGTCGGCGAGGGGCAGAAGCGGACGCGGACGTCAGCACCGGACGCGGTCGTGGTGCGGGGATCGGGAGTAGCCATAGCCCTTTGATTCTAGTTGCGGGCGGCCTGCCTCCCGAGCAGGGTCCGGGGCCGGACGGGAGAACCCCGCCCGGCCCCGGATCGTGGAMTYACTGYGCGACGAGCTGTGCGACGTAYCCCGGCACCATGGGCGCGCCCCATCCGGTGGTCAGGTCGTAACCGTCCGTCGTGGCGTAGCCCGGCACGGCGTTCGGCGTGAGCGAGCCGTCATCGGCGAGCGCCCACATCCGGTTGCTGTCGAGCACCCCGCTCGGCGTTGTCCCGTAGGTGCGCGGAACGATGTCGTTGAACGCCGACGAGTGGTCGAACGACGCGCTGTACAGCGCCTTGTTCAGATCGCCGATCGGGCCCTTGCCCGCGGCGGCCCGCGCCTGGTTCGCGATCGCGGTCGCCGCGGCCGCCTGCGGGGACGCCGCCGAGGTGCCGCCGAAGACGCCCCACGCCGCGGGACCCTCGGTGCTCGGGAAGTACGTGTGGTAGACCAGCACGCCTCCGTTCACCGCCGCGTTCCACGCGAGGTCCGGCACGCCGCGCGCACCGCCGACGACGCCGGAGACGCCGTCTTGGTACGCCGGCCGCGAGTACACGGTCGACAGGCCGCCGCCTGTGCCGATCTGGAAGCCGCCCTCGTTCCACACGGGCTCGGTGTTGCCGCCCGAGTTCCACGCCCAGTACGCCGGGTTGCGGGCGCCGCTCGCGAGATACGGCACATCCTGGGTGGGGTTCCACGTCCAGCCGTCCTGCACCTGGGTACCGCCGACAGAGGTCACGTACGGCGAGACGTTGGGGTAGCTGACCTCGGGCGTGGATCCGACCGTGCCGGCGCGGTGCGAACGGACGTATCCGGTGGATCCGTCATCGCCGGACGACGCGAAGAACGTGTCGCCCTTCGCGATGCCGCGCTGGAAGGTCTGGTCGAACTTCGTGAACTGCGTCTTCGCCGCGGAAGCGGATCCGAAGGTCTGCTCGTCGGTGCCGAACGACATGGAGAACACCGTCCCCGACGGGTACTTCTGGATCGCCCAGTCGATCGCCTTCATCAGGTTGGGGACGCCCTGTACGCCCTGCGTCTCGGCTGGCGGGGTGGACAGCAGCACGATGTGCGCCTTCGGGGCCATCGCGTAGGCCCACTGCACGTCGAGGTTGGCCTCTCCGGCCCAGCCGGCGGCGGAGTTCGGGCCGGACTGCCCGACGCCCTTGCCGGTCGGGTTCTTGTAGTCGGGCGTGCCGAGAGGCGAGACCGCCTCGAAGTCCGGGGCAGGTCCGCCGAACGTCTGGGCGAAGAAGTTCAGGTCATCGGCGGCGGTCGGACTGCCGTAGGCGTCCACGAGCACGATCGTCTGCCCGGCGCCGTCGTTGCTGGACGCGAGCGGGCCGAGGCCGTAGTGCGCACGCAGCTGATCCGGCGTGTAGCAGTGGATCGTGGTGGAGACGCGGTTGTCCGGCGCGGGGCGCTGGCAGGCGATGGCCCCGCCGTCGGAATCGGCCTGCGAGGTGAACGCGCTGTCGGGTGCCTGCGCGGCGAACGGCCTGACGGTTGCTGCGGACGGCGGCGGCGATGAGACCGGGGCCAGAGCGAGCGCGGTTGCTCCCGCCATCGCCGTGACGCCGAGTGCGACGAAGAGGGTCCTGGTACGTGACATGCCAACCTCCTTGTTGACGGATCACCCGGACCGCCGGGTCAGCGGTGCGGGACCGCCCCCGACGCTACACCCGGGTCAGCGCTCTAATACCGGATGTTCAGCGGTCTCATAAGGACGGATCCCGGCTCATCGCCCTCAGTGCCGGGACCGACCGTCAGCGCTTTCCGAAGGGCGACAGCACGACGATCGCGGCGACCACGACGAGGGCGGCGATGGCGAGGCCCGCGTAGGAGAACGACTGCAGGATGACGCCCGCCAGCACCGCACCGCCGGCCGCGCTCAGGCTCATGATCGAGTCGCTGCGCCCCTGGCGGCGCGTGCGCAGCGCGGGCGCCGACGCCTCGGTGAGCAGAGCCGCACCGGCGACGGTCGCGGCGCTCCAGCCCAGGCCCAGCAGGATGAGCGCGACCATGACGCCCCACGGCGTCTCCCCCGCGAACATCGCGAAGCACAGCGATACGACGAGCAGCGCCTGCCCGAGCAGCACGGTGCGCAGCCGGCCCCAGCGGTCGGAGAGGATGCCGAACACCGGAGACAGTCCGTACATCCCGGCCACGTGCATGGCGATGGTCACGCCGACGAGCACCGTGACGTCGAGTTCCATCGACATCCCGTCGTGCATGCCCCCCATCGAGCCGCCGGACATGGCCATGTGCGACAGATGCACCGGGGTCATCGCCATGACCGAGGCCATCGTGACGTGCGAGCCGGCGATCGCGAAGATCGCGTAGCGGGCGGCGACCGGGCGGTCGACGCGCTCGATGCCGGCCGCGACGGATCCGGTCTCGGGCAGCATGCGCGAGGTGAGCAGCGGATCCGGCCGGAGGGCGATCAGGTACAGGGCGAACGCCGCGACCTGCGCCACCAGCGAGAACAGGTAGGAGCCGGTGTGCTCCGGCATGCCGATCACCCGGCCGAGTTGCTCGCCCGGTCCGAGCAGCAGGGGCCCGGCGACCCCTCCGATCGTGGTCGCCCACACGACGACCGACAGATCCCGACCGCGATGCTGCGGCTGGGCGAGATCGGTCGCGGCGAACCGGGACTGCAGGTTCCCGGCGTTGCCCATGCCGATCATGATGATCCCGACCAGCAGCAGCGGGAACACGCGGATCGCCGCCGCGCCGATCACCACCACGATGCCGACCAGGGCGAGCAGGTTGCCCGCCGTCAGCGCGAGGCGGCGGCCGCGCAACCCGGCAAGGCGCGCCAGCGGGATCGCGGCGACGGCCGCACCGAGCGTCACAGAGGCGGTGGCGAGGCCGGAGAGCGCGTCGCTTCCCGAGATGTCCGCCGCGAGCAGCGCGCCCAGCGAGACCGTCGCGCCGAAGGCGATCCCGCCGAGGACCTGACCGAGCGAGAGGATTCCGACGGTGCGACGCTGGATCCTGGTGCGCTCCTGTTCGGTCAGGATCGCCGCGGTCACGACGCGGGCACGGCGTCGCGCACAGCGTTGCGCAGCGTCCCGATTCCGGAGATCTCGACCTCGACCGCGTCACCGGCTTCGAAGGCGCCCACGCCGGCCGGAGTGCCGGTCATGATCACGTCGCCCGGCAGCAGCGTGAAGACGGCCGAGGCATACGCGATGATGTCGGCGACGGAGTGGATCATGTCGGTGAGCGGGGCGTGCTGGCGCACCTCGCCGTTCACCCGGGTGGTGAGCTCCGCGGCGTCCAGGTCGACATCGGTCTCGATCCACGGTCCCAGCGGGCAGAACGTGTCGAAGCCCTTGGCGCGCGACCACTGGCCGTCCTTGCGCTGCAGGTCGCGAGCCGTGACATCGTTGCCGACCGTGTATCCGAACACGTACTGCTGCGCGTTCTCCGCGGCGACGTTCTTGGCGATGCGCCCGATCACGACCACGAGCTCGCCCTCGTGCTCGGTGCGCTCCGAGAGCGCGTTCGGGCGCACGATGGTGTCACCGGGGCCGATCACCGCGGTGTTCGGCTTGAGGAAGAGCAACGGCTCCGCCGGCGCCTCGCCGCCCATCTCCGCGGCATGGTCGTGGTAGTTCTTGCCGACGCAGACCACCTTCGAGCGCGGGATGACCGGGGCGAGCAGCGCCACATCGGCCAGCGGCACCCGCTCCCCCGTCGTCTCGTAGCCCGCGAACATCGGGTCGCCGGCCAGCACGACCAGCTCGCCCTCGTCGAGGATCCCGTACTTGATGCCGTCGTTGTGGCTGAACCGAGCGATCTTCACACGCTCAGCCTATCCAGACGCGCGATCAGCCCGTCGTCTCGGCCTTGTTGCCGCCGGCCTCGAGCACGTCGCCCGCGGGCAGCTCCTTGTGCCCGCCGAACTGCAGGCGCATCGCGGAGAGCACCTTGTTCGCGTACAGGTCCTCGTCCCGTGACGCGAAGCGCTCGAACAGCGAGGCGGCGAGCACCGGCACCGGCACGCCCACGTCGACGGCGGCCTTGACCGTCCAGCGGCCCTCGCCCGAGTCGGACACCCGGCCGGCGAGACCGTCGAGTGTTGGGTTGCCCTGCAGAGCCGCGGCGGTGAGGTCGAGCAGCCACGACGAGATGACGGATCCGCGCCGCCACAGTTCCGCGACCTTCGGGGTGTCGATGTCGAACTGGTAGTACTCGGGCTCCTCGAGAGGTGCGACCTCGGCGGAGTGCTCGGCCTCGCGGATCCCCGCGTCGGCGTTCTCGAGCAGGTTCAGCCCCTCGGCCAGCGCCGCCATCACGCCGTACTCGATGCCGTTGTGCACCATCTTCACGAAGTGACCGGCACCGGACGGCCCGCAGTGCAGGAATCCGAGCTCCTCGTCGCCGAGCTCACCGGTACGGCCCGGGGTGCGCTCGATCTCGCCCACGCCAGGGGCGATGGTCTTCAGGATCGGGGTGATCGTCGCGAACGCCTCGTCGGGCCCGCCGACCATGAGGCAGTAGCCGCGCTCCAGGCCGAAGACCCCGCCGCTGGTGCCGACGTCGACGTAGTTCAGGCCCTTCTCCCGCAGCGCCTTGGCGCGGCGCACGTCGTCGCGGTAGTTCGAGTTGCCGCCGTCGATGAGGATGTCGCCGGGCTGCAGCACCTCGCTGAGCTCGTCGACGACGCGCCCGGTGAGCCCGGCAGGGATCATCAGCCAGACGACGCGCGGCCCGTCGAGCTTGGCCGCCAGGTCGGCGTAATCGGTCGCGCCGATCGCCCCCTCCGCCACGAGTGCGGCGACAGCATCCGGGTTGACGTCGTAGACGACGCACTCGTGCCCTCCGCGCATGAGGCGGCGCACGATGTTCGCCCCCATCCGTCCGAGTCCGACCATGGCCAGCTTCATAGCGGGGTCCTCTCCTGTCAGGGATCGCAGTTCATGCGCCGCCTCCGTGTCGGAGACGGCGTGGATCGTGCGGCGGGTCAGSCGTCCAGMCGGACGAGCCAGCCGTGGGTGTCCTCACGACGGCCGTATTGGATGTCGGTGAGCTCCTCGCGCAGCGACATCGCGAGCTCGGTCGACGCGGGGCCCGCGTGCACGATCTCGAAGTCGTCCGCCATGAGCGTGCCGATCGGCACCACGACCGCGGCGGTGCCGCAGGCGAATGCGCCGACGATCTCGCCGGACGCGGCACCGTCGCGCCACTCCTGGATGGAGACCTTGCGCTGCTCGACCTCCAGCCCGCGGTCCTTCGCGAGCTGCAGGATCGACGCGAGCGTGATGCCCTCGAGGATGGAGTCGCTGGCCGGGGTGATCAGCTTGTTGTCGCGGGTGACGAGCACGAGGTTCATGCCGCCGAGCTCCTCGATGTACTCGCCGTCGAGGAACAGGACCTGCTGGCAGCCCTTCTTGTACGCCTCCTCCTGCGGRAGCAGGCTCGAGGCGTAGTTGCCGCCGGTCTTGGCSGCGCCCGTKCCGCCGTGRCCGGCGCGGGCGTAGTCACGGGACAGCCAGATGTTCACCGGCTGCACGCCGCCAGGGAAGTACGCACCGGCCGGGCTCGCGATGAGGTAGTAGGCCACCTTCTTCGCGGCGCGCACACCGAGGAAGGCCTCCTTGGCGAACATGAACGGGCGGAAGTAGAGGCTCTCCTCGGGGTTGCTGGGCACCCAGGAGGAGTCGACGGCGACGAGCTGCTTGAGCGACTCGATGAACAACTCGGTCGGCAGCTCGGGAAGAGCCAGGCGCCGCGCAGAACGCTGCAGGCGGGCGGCGTTGCGGTCGGGGCGGAAGGTCCACACGGATCCGTCCGCGTGCCGGTAGGCCTTGAGGCCCTCGAAGATCTCCTGCGAGTAATGCAGCACGGCGGCGGCCGGGTCGAGCTCGATGGGGCCGTACGGCGAGACGCGAGGACGGTGCCAGCCGCCCTTGTCCGACCAGCACAGATCGACCATGTGGTCGGTGAAGTGCTGCCCGAAGCCGGGCGCGGCGAGGATCTCCTCGCGGTCGGCGTCGGAGCGCGCGTCCTCGTTACGGGTGACGCGCCAGATGAGTCCGGCGGGTGACGGAGCCTGAAGAGGGAGTTCGATGGTCATGAATGCGTCCTGACAGGTCGAAGGGTGCGGCGTCGTGCGCTGACTTCAGGTTACGCCTGGAGTCGGGCGATGATCGCCGCGCCGGTCTGTTCGGTGGTGCGGGCGCCGTCCCGCGCGGCGATGTCCTCTTCGACGGCACGCTGTACGCGTGCGGCTTCGTCGCTCAGCCCTAGGTGGTCCAGGAGCAGGGCGACCGAGAGGATCGCTGCGGTGGGGTCGGCCTTCTGCTGGCCCGCGATGTCGGGTGCCGAGCCGTGCACGGGCTCGAACATCGACGGGAACGCGCCGTCGGGGTTGATGTTGCCCGAGGCGGCGAGGCCGATGCCACCGGTGACGGCGCCGGCCAGATCCGTGAGGATGTCCCCGAAGAGGTTGTCGGTGACGATCACGTCGAAGCGCGAAGGGTGGGTGACCAGGAAGATCGTGGCCGCATCGACGTGCAGGTAGTCTACGGCCACGTCGGGGTGCTCCTGCGCCACCTCGTCGACGATGCGCTTCCAGATCGCGCCGGCGTGCACCAGCACATTGGTCTTGTGCACGAGGGTGAGCTTCTTGCGGCGCTTCTCCGCGAGCGCGAAGGCGTAGCGTACCACCCGCTCCACACCGAATGCGGTGTTCACGCTGGTCTCGTTCGCGACCTCGTGCGGGGTGCCCTTGCGGATGGCGCCGCCGTTGCCGACATATGGCCCCTCGGTGCCCTCGCGGACGACGACGAAGTCGATCTCGCCCGGGTCCGCGAGCGGTCCGGGCGCACCCGGGTAGAGCTTGGACGGGCGCAGGTTGACGTAGTGGTCGAGCTCGAAACGGAGCTTCAGCAACAGCCCGCGCTCGATGTTCGCGTCCTTCAGGCGCGGATCCCCCGGCTGCCCGCCGACGGCGCCGAGCAGGATCGCGTCGTGCGCGCGGATCGCATCCAGATCCTCATCGGTCAGCGTCTCGCCCGTCTCCAGGAAGCGCGCGGCGCCGAGCGAGAACCGGGTCTTCTCGAACGTCACGGGGCTCAAGGCGGTGACGGCGTCGAGCACCTTCTCCGCCTCGGTGACGACCTCGGGACCGATGCCGTCACCSGGGATRACAGCCAGCTTCACGGGCCCCCTCCGCGCGACCTATAGACCGTGCTGAGGGGGACGACTCGAGAATGGCGGTCAGTTGCCGAGCCGGCGCCCGAGGGTGAGCGCGGCGATCGTCGCGGCACAGACCACCAGGAAGCCTCCGATGAGCGAGGTCACCATGACGCCGGTGCCGAACGCCTCGGATGCGGCCTGCTGCAGCGCCTGTCCGAGCGCTCCCGGCAGCTGCTCGGCCACGGAGAACGCTCCTGCGAGAGTCTCCTTCGCGCGGTCGGCCAGTGCCTCGGGTACACCCGCCGGCACCACCAGCGAGGTGCGGTAGAACGCGGTGATGATGCCGCCGAGGATCGTGGTGCCGAGCACGGCGCCCAGCTCGTACGCCGTCTCGGACACGGCACTGGCCGCACCCGCCTTCTCCGGCGGGGCCGCGGCGAGGATGAGCTCGTTGGAGACGGTCTCCGCTGCGCCGATGCCGATGCCGAGCAGCATGAACGCGACGATCAGCGGTGCCACGCCGTGCGCATGCGTGGTGAAGGCCACCACGAGGTAGCCCGCGAGCGAGAACACCAGGGCGGCAGGGACGAGGATCTCGGGGCGCACGCGGCGCGCGATCGGCACGACCACGAGGCCCGAGACGATCATCATGGCCATGCCCGGGATGAGCGCGAGGCCTGCCTCGACGGGCTTGAGCCCGAGCACCAGCTGCAGGTGCTGCGACACGTAGTAGAGGAAGCCGACGAGCGCGACCACGCTGAGCAGGTTCACCAGGATCGCGCCGCTGAACATCCCGCGGCGGAAGAGCGCCATGTCCAGCATCGGGACCTCCGCGCGCAGCTGCCGGCGCACGAACAGCACGCCCATGCCGACGCCGACGATGATCAGGATCACGACGAGCGGGGTGATGCCATCGACGGCGAACTCCTTGATCGCATAGACCACGGGCACCATGGTGGCCATCGACATSAGGATGCTGAGCAGGTCGATCCGGCCCGGCTTCGGATCCCGGCTCTCCGGCACCAGGATCGGTGCGAGGATCAGCAGCGGGATGAGCACGGGCACGGCGACGAGGAACACGGACCCCCACGCGAAGTGCTCGAGCAGCACTCCCCCGACGATCGGCCCGAGTGCGGAGCCGGCGGAGAACGCGGCCGCCCACACGGCGATCGCGAGCCGTCGCTGCTCGCGGTTCTGGAACACCGAGCGCAGCAGCGAGAGCGTCGACGGCATGAGCATCGCGCCGAAGAACCCGAGCAGAGCGCGGGCGGCGATCAGCAGCGCCGCCGTGGGTGCGAACGCGGCGAGCGCGGAGACGAGCGCGAACCCGGTGGCGCCGATGAGCAGCATCTTCCGTCGCCCGAAACGGTCGCCGAGCGTGCCCATCGTCACCAGGAGTCCCGCGAGCACGAGCGGGTAGACATCGATGATCCAGAGCTGCTCGACGCCATTGGGGCTCAGCGCGGTCGAGATCTCCGGCAGAGCGAAGGACAGCACGGTGTTGTCGACGGAGACCAGCAGCACGGGCAGCATGAGCACGACCAGCGCCGCCCAGCCGCGTGCACCGACGCGGGGGCCGTCCTCGGTCCCCGGCAGGGAGATCGACGCTGTTGCGGACATGGTGCACCTCTCGGATTCATCGCGGAAGGACGAGTTACTTAACCGTCCAGCTGGTATAGTAACAGACATGGCCAGACCTCCGCATGCCCGTGAGCGCGTTCTCGATGCCTACGAGGCCCTGCTCATCTCCGCGGGAGAGCGCACCGCGACCCTCGACGCCGTGGCACGCGCCGCCGGCGTCTCCAAAGGCGGCCTGCTCTATCACTTCGCGTCGAAGGACGAGCTCGCGAGCGCGATGATCGGGCGCCTGGACCGTCTCGTCGAGGAGGACGTCGCGACGATGGTCCAGGCGCCGGAAGGCCCCGTCGAGTACTACCTGCGTACGTCGGTGATGATGGACGACTCGCTCGACCGCGCGATCATCGCCGCATCCCGGCTGGCGCAGGGCGGCAGCTCGTCTGCGGCGGAGGCTCTGCACCGAATGCGCGATCGCTTCGCGGAGGGGATCCGCCCGCACGTGCGCGATCAGGCGGCGCTCGACCTCGTGCTGCTGCTCAGCGACGGCCTGTTCTTCAACAATGCGCTGGACGCGGCCGGATCCGACGGAGTCGTGCCCGCCGGGGCCGGTCTCGACGCGCTCGTCACCCTGGTGCGGCGGTCCGTCGAGAACTGACGCCGTCCCGACGCGAAGAACCGCCACCCCGATCGTTCGGGGGCGGCGGTTCTTCGTGAGCCGGGTCAGGCCTCGACGAGCTCGATCTGACGGAACAGGTCGGCGTCGATCGCCTCGCGCACCTCGTCGAGGAGGGTCTCCGGGATCGGCGAGTCGAGCGTGAGCACGGACAGCGCCTGGCCGCCGGCCGTCTCGCGCGCGATCTGCATGCCGGCGATGTTGATGCCCGCGTCGCCGAAGCGCTGCCCGTAGACCGCGACGATGCCGGGGCGGTCGGTGTAGAGCATGACGACATGGTGCTTCTCGATCGGCAGCTCGACCGCGTGGCCGTTGATCGCGACGAGCTTCTCGATCTGCTTCGGGCCGGTCAGGGTGCCGGACACCGAGACCTGGCTGCCGTCGGCGAGCGCGCCGCGCAGCGTGATGACGTTGCGGTACTCCTCGCTGACGTCGTCCTGCACGAGGCGCACGGCGACGCCGCGCTGCTCGGCGAGCAGCGGCGCGTTCACGTACGACACCGTCTCGCTGACGATCGGAGTGAAGACGCCCTTGAGCGCGGCGAGGCGCAGCACGCTGACCTCGTAGCCGTTGAGCTCGCCGTGCACCTCGACGTCGAGGCTCGTGAGCGGGGACTGCGCGAGRCCGGAGAGGATCTGGCCGAGCTTCTCGGTGAGCGGGATGCCGGGGCGCACGTACGGGTCGATGACGCCGCCGGCCACGTTGACGGCGTCGGGGACCAGGTCCCCGCCGAGGGCGAGGCGCACCGAGCGCGCGACGGAGACGCCGGCCTTCTCCTGCGCCTCGTCGGTCGACGCACCCAGGTGCGGCGTGACCACCACGTTCGGCTGCGCGGTGAGTGCGCGCGCGGCGCTGCCCTCGACGGGCGGCTCGGACGTGAAGACGTCCAGGCCGGCACCGGCGATCTCGCCGTTCTGCAGGGCGACCAGCAGCGCCTCCTCGTCGATGAGCCCGCCGCGCGCGACGTTGACGACGTACGCGGTCTTCTTCATCGCGCGGAACTGGTCTGCGCCGATCATGCCCGTGGTCTCCGGCGTCTTCGGCATGTGGATCGTGAGGAAGTCGCTCTCGGCGACGAGGTCCTCGAGGCTGAGCAGCTRCACGCCGAGCTGCTGGGCGCGGGCGCTCGTGACGTAGGGGTCGTAGGCGACGACGCGCATGTCGAACGCCGCCAGGCGCGCCGCGACGAGCGCGCCGATCCGGCCGAGGCCGACGATGCCGACGGTCTTCTCGAACAGCTCGGCGCCGGTGTAGGAGCTGCGCTTCCACTCCCCCGCCGACAACGAGGCGTGTGCCGCCGGGATGCGCCGGGCGAGGCTGAGGATGTGACCGACCGTGAGCTCGGCGGCCGAGACGATGTTTGACGTGGGGGCGTTGACGACCATGACGCCGGCGGCCGTCGCCGCCTTGATGTCGACGTTGTCGAGGCCCACRCCGGCGCGGGCGACGACCTTCAGCACGGGGGCGTGCGAGAGCGCCTCCGCGTCGATCTTCGTGGCCGAGCGGATCAGCACGGCATCGGCGTCGGCGAGGGCAGCGAAGAGCGCCTCGCGATCCGTGCCGTCCACCGAGCGGATGTCGAAGTCGGGGCCGAGCGCGTCCACCGTGGCGGGAGACAGCGTCTCCGCGAGCAGGACGATGGGTTTGCGGGCGGACGTGTTCACGGCATTCTCGGGCACAGAGAGATCCTTCGGGGCTGGGAAGGGGGATCCGGACGCGCCGCACCGTCGGGGCGCGATAGTGCCCACACTCTACCCGAGGCGCCAGAGCCGCCCCGACCGTGTGACGGCGAGAGACCGGGGCGGTCAGTGCGTGCCGGAGAGCGTGTAACCGACCACGTCGAGCCAGAACACGGCGACCAGGCCCAGGCCCGCGAGCAGCACGAGCGCTACCGTGCCGAGCCGGCGCCGCCGGGTCAGCGCGATCGCGACGACGTAGATGACGGCCGGCAGGATGATCGCCAGGATCAGTGCCACCCAGGTCGTCGCTCCGACGGCGAGGCCCACGAGCGGGATCATGTACGCGATCGCGTTCCAGATCGCGTAGGCGTACAGCAGGCCGAACACGCCCAGCAGTGTGTAGAAGATCCAGCGCGGACGCCGCGGATCGGTCTGCGGTGCGGTCGACATAGACTCGGCGCTCATGCTCCCACCGTCCCGAACATCACGAAGGGCCACGGCACCAGCAGCGCGGCGCCGGCGATCAGCGCCACGATCCGGATCCAGGTCGCCCTGCCGCGGGTGAGCACCCAGGCCGTGGCGAACCAGAGCACCGGGGCGAGCGCTGCGAGCCACATCCAGGGGAAGTACATCCAGTCCACGAGCAGCAGGGACGCGCGCGGACGCAGCCGGAAACCGCCCACGATCCAGCCGACCGCGAAGAGCAGGTACACGCCGCCGATGATCCCGTAGAAGACCAGGGCTGCGTTGCCGATCCCCGCCGGTTCGTCGTCGGCGTCGGTCTCGACCTCTGCAGCCGACGTCGCCCCGCCCGTCGCGGCGCGCGCCACCGGAGTACCGGCTGCGCTCTCTCCGACCCGCTCCGCCTTCTGAGCGTCGCCCGCGGAGGTCTGTGCCCGCGGCACTGCAGGGGGCGCATTCTTCGCGGCAGCGTCCGGCGCATCGGGCTCGTCGCCCTCCCAGCGCAGCGCGTCGTCCGGGTCGGTTGTCATGTGTCCAGCGTAGCGACCGATATCCCACGCGTGCGGCTTCGCCGCCGCTAGGCTCAGGTCCAGCATCAGGGGGAAGGGAAAGGACCACCGTGCCCGAGAACAGCAGCAAGAGACCCGCCCGCACCGCAGCGAGCAAGAGCGCTTCCGCCGCAGGGAACGCCGCGGCCGCCAACGGCCCCGCGGATCCGCCCGCCGGCTGGGTGCCCACCCCGGAGGCAAAGGCGACCGCGACCCGGTTCCGCTGGATCGCGGGCGTGCTCTGGGCCGTCGCCATCGCCGCCGAGGCCGTCGGCATCTTCTGGCTGCTGCGTCAGCGCCAGGTGGTCGGCGAGGACGGCAAGCTCGTCCGCAACCCCGACACAGGCTTGCTCGAGCAGCAGGGCGCGACCGTCACCTTCCCGCAGTGGGCGTTCATCACGCTCATCGTGCTGTTCGTGGTGATCGCCGCGCTCTCGATCACCGGATCCTTCCTGTGGAAGAAGGCGAATCATCTGGATCCGGCCCGCCGCTCCGACACCATCCGCTTCTTCGTGCAGAACCAGCTCGGCGCGATCATCGCGATCATCGCGTTCGTGCCGCTCATCATCATGGTGTTCCTGAACAAGGACATGGACAAGGGGCAGAAGACGATCGCGGGCATCGTCGGCATCGCGCTCGCCGCGCTCGCCGTGGTGCTCGGCATCGACTTCAAGCCGGCGTCCGTCGAGCAGTACACCGCGGACCAGTCCACGGTCATCCAGCTGCTCGGCAAGGACCAGGTGACCTGGGTCGCCGGCGGCGCCGTCTACCACGTGTGCGACAAGGTCTCGGACATCCAGACCGGCAGCGCGATCCAGACCGGGACCACCGGCGATGCCGTCGCGGCGGGCAAGGAGCGCCTCACGCTGAAGTTCGCCTCGGAGCTGGAGAAGTGCGGCCTGCCGGTGCCGGAGAACGCCACGGCGATCGCCGACGCACTGCGTCAGATCCAGGGCGGGCAGACCGTCACCCTTCCCGCTCCGGTATGGGGCGCAGGAGTCCAGGCTCCCCTGACGGTGCCGGACGCGGCGTCGAACGGCTCTGAGCCCTCGCCGACCAGCACGCCCTGAACCGAGCGGCCCCGCCGCGACCGCTGCGAAGAGCGCGACGCTCCCGAGAGGGCGTCGCGCTCTTCCGCGTCAGAGGGACCGACGGATCGGAGGTGGCCACAGTCAGGGGCAGCGGGTCAGAGTCGCACGCGCAATGCGGCAGCGGCGTGGCGCACGATGCCGCCGTCGGTCACATCGAAGCCGGGATCCCCGCCGCCGGGACCGCTCGGCGCGGTGTCCCCGGAGGGCCGGCGTGCCGAGAGGTGGATCGCGTCGACGCCGCAGGCGACGAGCCGGGGGATGTCCTCGATGCGCACGCCTCCCCCGGCCATGATCTCGAGCCTGCCGTCCGCCTCCGCGACGAGGGCGCGCAGGGTGTCGCGACCGTCGATGCTGCGGGCGGCCCCTCCGCTCGTCAGGACGCGCCGTACCCCGCTCGACACGAGATCGTCGACGAGGGCCGCGGGCTCCGGCACCGTGTCGATCGCCCGGTGGAAGACCAGATCCGCGGCGCCTGCGGCGCTCCTCCAGCGCTCGAGAGCGCCACGGTCCACGGCGCCGTCGGCGGTCAGCGCGCCGACCACGACCGCTCCCGCGCCGCGACGGACGAGATCGGCGATGTCGGCGGCCACGCGGTCGACCTCCTCGGCGCTGTAGACGAATCCGCCGACGCGCGGCCGAACGAGCACGGCGATGCGCTCCGGATCGCCGGCGACGGCGAGGACCGCGTCGACCGTCGCCCCCGAAGGCGTCAGGCCGCCGGTCGCGGCGAGCGCCTGGCAGAGCTCGACGCGATCCGCGCCGCCCGCGAACGCCGTCTGCGCTCCGGTCGGCCCGTCGACGGCGATCTCGAGCGCGATGCGCGTCACGGCGCGACCGTGAGGGTGGCGACGGGCTCGGCCCGCAGCCCCGCGGGGATGCGCACGATCCGCGTGCCGTCGCCGGATGCCTCCGATTCCGCGGCGGAACCGTCCGCCCAGCGCGCCGCACCGTCGGCCAGTTCGGCGGGGAGGCGGACCTCCCCCGTGCTCGGGTCGAGGGCGTGCACGTGCACCCCCTCCGCGGACCGCGTGTAGCGGCGCGGCTCGCCGATCTCCTCGCCGAAGCGCACCCAGGGACGCGTCCCGTGGATCGCATCGCCGTTCACGCGCATCCATGCGCCGAGATCCTGCATCGTGCGGCGCTGCAGCTCCGGGATCCGCCCGGCCGCGTCTGGACCGACGTTGATGAGCAGGTTCCCGTTCTTGGAGACCACGTCGACGAGCATCCGGATCAGGTCCGGCCCGGACAGCGTCTGCCGCTCGTCCTCGGCCTGGTTGTACCCGAACGAGTAGCCGAGGCCGCGCGTCGATTCCCACGGCGCCTCGAGGATGCCGGGGATGTGCGTGTACTCGCGCGTGAGGAAGCCATGGTGCGGCACGCCCCAGCGGTCGTTCACGACGCCGTGCGGCACTCGCTCGAAGTAGCGGCGCAGCAGCGCGGCGACCGCGAAGTCGTCGTGGCCCTTGCCGCCGTCGGGCCATTCGATGTCGTTCCAGAGCACGTCCGGCGAGAACCGCTCGACGAGCTCGTCGAGCTGCGCGGCCGCGTAGCGCGAGAAGTGCTCGTCGTTGCGGCGGTAGCGGAACAGGTCGGTGTCCGACTCGATCGCCGGGAAGTCGCTCGCGTGCCAGTCCAGCGCGCCGGAGAAGTACACCCCGAAGCGTGCGCCGGCACGTCGCGTGGCGTCATGGAGCTCCGCGATCAGGTCGCGCCGGGGCCCGCGGGCCACCGCGTTGAAGCCGGTCGTGCCGGTGCCCCAGAGGCAGAAGCCCTCGTGGTGCTTGGTCGTCGGGATGACGTAGCGGGCACCCGCGTCCACGAGCTCGCCGATGAAGGCGTCGGCGTCGAAGGACGACGTGTCCCAGAGGTCTGCGAGGTCCTCGTACGACGTGCCGGGTCCGTAGAGCTCCTGGTGCCGCTGCCAGGTCGGGCTCCCGGCGATCCGCACGGTGTTGCCGTACCACTCCGCGTACTGGTGCCAAGCGTACGCGTCCTCGGTCGGGATGTTCACGCCCTCGCCGTGCTGCACGGCCCAGGCCGGCACCGAGTACAGCCCCCAGTGCACGAAGAATCCCAGCTTGGCGTCGCGGTACCAGTCCGGCACCCGGGCGGCAGGATACGCCGGAGCTTCGGATCCGAAGTCGGGTCCGGTGCGCGTCTCGAAGTTCATCATGCGGACAGCTCCTCTCCACGACGGCTCACGTGCGCGGTCAGGGCCGGCGTGCCGTCGGCGTCGAACGGGAAGACGCCGGGCGCGAGCCGGTGGTGCCCGAGGCGGAGCAGATCCTGGTCCACTCCTCCTGGTGTGAGGGCGAGGGTCCAATCGGCGGCGAGGTCGTAGAGCTCGGGCTCGAGGTAGCCGATCTTGACGATCACGATGTCGGCGCTCTCGGGATCCAGCCCCAGCATGCGGAAGTCGTCCAGGTGGTGGAAGGGCTTGCGGCGCTCGGTGATGATCGCGTGGACGCTGCCGGAGCGGATCACGACCTGTGTGCCGGCGTCGGGGTCGCCCTCGGTGATCGAGAACACCTCGCCCGAGAGCGCGACAGGGCCGCGCGGGCCGGGATCCACCCGTCCGCCGACCTCGAGGGTCGCGGTCGCACCGACGCCGGCGGCCACTACCTGCGCCACCGCCGCGGGGTCGAACACGGAGGCGTGCACCACGACGAGTTCGGGCTCCGCGAGCTCGGGGCGCGCGAGCAGCTCGCCGAGGGTCCAGGAGACGTCGCCCGCCCCGCCCGCGGTGGGATTGTCGCCCGAATCGGAGATCACATACGGGCGCGCGGCTCCCGGGGCGAGCGCCCGGTCGAGCGCCTCATCGAGGCCGGCGGTCGGCCCCACGAAGACGAAGTCGGCGCGCGCGTCCCAGTACTGCCGGGCAAGGCGCTCGGCCTCCCGCGCGATGACGGCCCGGTCGTCACCGGTCACCATCACGATCGCCATGTTGCGCGGCTCATCGGCCCAGGCGTAGCCGACCCAGATCGCCGCGTCCACGACGCCGTCGAGCTCCTCCACCTCAGGCACCTGCGCGTAGATGCCGCGCGCCGGCTCCAGCCGTGTGCTCGTCTTCTCCCCCGGCAGCAGCACGGGCACCGGCACCCATGCCTTGTAAGGACGGCGTTGCATCGGGTGGGATCCGTGCGGACCGCGCAGGCGTGCGAGCAGGTTCCACACCGCGCGCTCCTTGGTGTTCATCCAGTCCTCGTGCGGCGCCATCCGGTAGCAAGTGAGCAGATCCAGCGCGTCGCGCAGCACCTCCGACACGTTGCCGTGCAGGTCCATCGAGGTCGACACGAGCGCGTCGTCGCCGAGYKCGGCGCGCACGGCCGCCGCSAGRTCGCCCTCCGCGTCCTGCATGCCGACGACGCTCATGGCGCCGTGGATGTCGAAGAAGAATCCGTCGAACGGACCGCCCGCGGCGATCTCGGCGCGGATGCCGCGCACGATCGCCTCCTTCATCCGCTGGTAGGTGGCCGGCGCCACGGCTCCGCCCGGCAGCGAGCGCCCGTGGTGGATCGGGACCCACTCGGCCGCCTCGCGCAGCTCACGGCCCTCGTCGAGGAACGGGTAGTACCGCAGGAGGTCCGCCCCCTCGCGGATGGTGAACGCCTCGTCGCCGGAGATGTGCGGCGAGAACGTGCTGGACTCGATCGAGATCCCGGCGATGCCGATCCGGGGACGGGTGAGTCCCCCGTCCTCGACGGCCGGAAGAGGGCCCATCCAGACCGTGTCGGCCTCGGGGCGGATGTTCGGGGTGGGCGCTGTCATGGCGGCGTTCGTTCCTTCTCAGGCAGTGCGGGTGGTTCAGACGGTGGCGGGGATGGGATCGGCGAGTCGCGCGGAGGCGAGCGCCGCGGCTCCTCGCGCGACGGCGTCAGCGGAGATCTCGGCGGRCACGATGCGGAGTGCGAACCCCGAGACCGGGGCGTCGGTGCGCAGCGCATCGAGGATGCCGGGCTCGAGCAGGTCCCAGGCCTCACGCACCCCTCCGCCGATCACGACCATGCCGAGATCGAGCAGGGAGGACGCGACGGAGGCGGCCAGAGCCGTCGCCCGCGCCGCGTCCGTGAACACGGCCAGCGCGGCGGCTTCCCCCGCCCTCGCGCGGTCGGCGATCTCCGGGGCGGAGGCATCGGATCCGGTGGCCGCGCGGTAGCGACGGGCGATCGAGGTGCCGGAAGCGAGCGTCTCCAGATGTCCGGTCTGCCCGCAGGTGCACACCAGGTCGCTGAAGCCCGGCGTGTGCCCGATCTCCCCCGCCGCGCCGTGCACGCCGTGGTGCACCGCGCCGTCGAGGGCGATCGCGCCGCCGACCCCGGTGCCGAGCATGATGCCGAGCACGTCGCTCTCCCCGCGGGCCGCGCCCCAGCGCAGTTCGCCGAGCAGGAAGGCGTTCACGTCGTTCTCGACCCACACGGGCACGCCGAGGCGCAGCGCGAGCTCGTCGGCGAGCGGGAAGCCGCTCCAATCGGTGAACGTGGCGGAGGCGGCGACGACGACGCCGCGCTCCTGGTCGATCACGCCTGCCGCACCGACGCCGGCCCCGGCCAGGGAAGCGCCTAGCGCGTCGCACAGCCGCAGGACGAGATCGGCGGCGGCGTCCGCCATCGCGGGACCGCCCTCCGCGGCGGGCGCAGGCACGACGCCTTTCGCCAGGACCGCGCCGGACTCGTCGGTCAGCACGGCGGAGATCTTCGTCCCGCCGATGTCGACGCCCGCGATCACGGGCGCTCTCGTATCCCGGTGCTGCGCGACACCGGATCCTGCATCGTGAGTCATCGTCCGCCGAGTCCAGCCATCGCGATGCCCTTGACCAGGTGCTTCTGCAGCACGATCACGAGGACCGTCGTCGGCACCATCGAGATGATCGCCGCCGCCATCTGCAGATCCCAGCGCGTGCCGGTGAGACCGGAGAAGGTCGCCAGGCCCACCGGGAGCGTGCCATGCGCGTTGTAGTCGACCGTCACGATCAGCGGCCACAGGTAGCTGTTCCAGAACGAGAGGAAGGTGAAGACGGAGAGCACCGCGACCGCGGACTTCGCCAGCGGCAGGATGATCTGGAGGAAGGAGCGCAGGGGTCCCGCCCCGTCGACACGGGCCGCCTCCTCGAGCTCGTACGGGATCCCGCGGAAGAACTGCCGCATGAGGAACGTGCCGAAAGCGGTGAACGCGAACGGGAAGATCAGCGCCTGGTAGGTGTCCACCCAGTTCAGCCACTGCATCACCTGGAACATCGGGATGACCAGCACCTCGGCCGGGACCATGAGGGTCGCGAGGAACAGCACGAACACCGCGTCGCGTCCACGCCAGCGCAGCCGGCCGAAGGCGTACCCCGCGGTCGTCGAGACGATGAGGACGACGAGGGTTCCGGCGATGGCCACGAAGAACGAGTTGCCGATGTAGGTGAGGAACGGACCGTACGCGAACACGTCGGCGAAGTTCGACCAGCGCACCTCGGATCCGACGAGCTTCGGCGGCATCGAGAACATCTCGTTGTTGGGCTTCAGCGCCGAGAAGAACGAATAGATCAGCGGGGAGACGAAGATGAGCGCCGCGAGGTAGACGAAGACGTGAGCGATGATGAGTCGCGTCCGCTCGCCGCCGGACAGCGGCGCCTTCGAGCGCTTSCCGCGGTCCTCRRCCGCGACCTCSACCGWCTCGGCGGACTCSMSGAKGGCCGCCTGCTGCAGATCAGTGCTCATAGTGCACCCACTTCTTCTGCGCCCCGAACTGCAGCGCGGTGATGATGATGATGAGCGCGAACAGGATCCACGCGCCGGCGGCGGCGATGCCGAGATCCTGGAACTTGAAGCCCTGGTTGTAGATGAACTGGACCAGAGGCTGCGTCGCGTTGCCCGGGCCGCCTCCGGTGAGCAGCTGCGGCTGCGCGAACACCTGCAACGACGTGATCATGGTCATGATCGTCGCGAAGAAGATCGACGGCGAGATCATCGGGACGACGACGCTCCACTGCATCCGGAAGCCGGAGGCCCCGTCGATGCGCGCCGCCTCGATCACCGACTCCGGCAGCTGCTCGAGCGCGGCGGAGAAGATCAGCATGTTGTAGCCGAGGCCCTGCCACACGCTCATGATGATGACCATCGCCATGGCCCAGAACGGGTCGGCGAGGAAGTTCGGCAGCTTCATGCCGAACCAGCCCTGCGCGATCCCGTTGAACAGGCCCTGGGGCTGCAGCATCATCTTCCAGACCAGGACGCTCGCCACCATCGGCGTGACGACCGGGATGAAGAACAGCACGCGCAGCGCGCCACGCCCGCGGATCCGCGGGCCGAGGGACATCGCSAGGATCAGSGAGCAGACGATGCTGAGCGGCACGTAGACGATCGTGAAGACSGCGGTGTTGCGCATCGCCGGCCAGAAGTCCGGGCTCGACGTGAAGAGCTTGATGTAGTTGCCGACGCCGTTGAACGTCTTGTCGCCGAACGTGGGCCAGTTGTAGAAGCTCATCACGATGGAGAGCACGACCGGCACGACGGTGAACACGGCGAGGCCGATCAGGGCGGGACTCGCGAAGCCGAGCGCCTGACGGCCCTCCGCGCGCGTGAGGGATCCGCGACGGGGCGGAGCACCGCGTCGGCTCTGCGACGCGCGGCGGCGGGATGCGGCGATGGTCACCGTTCCTCCTTCTTCCAGATTGGTGTCCCGGTCCGGCGGACGGATCCGCCGGACCGGGAGTCGATCACTTGCCGAACTGCTGCTGAGCGCTCTTGAGCACCTCGGCCATGGGGGTCTGGCCGTTGTAGACGCTCACCAGCTGCGGCTGGATGTAGCTGCCGACCTTCGACCAGTTGTCGGTGACGTACTGACCCTGCACGTTCGCGAAGGCGGCCTTGAAGACCTCTTCGACCTGCGGACGGAACTTCTCGTCGATGGACTGGAAGTACAGCGGCTGGCTCTCCGCACGCGCCGGGTAGCTGCGGCCCGAGGAGGCGATGTAGTCCTGCGAGTCCTTGCTGAGCAGCGAGCCGAGCACCTTGAGCGCGGCGTCCTTGTTCTTGCAGGTCTTGGAGATGCCGTAGCCGGAGCCGAGGATGAGGCTCAGCGAGTCCTTGCCCTCACCCGGCAGCGGCGCCATGCCGGCGGTGAAGCCCGCCTCGTTCTTCAGGTAGCTGACGGCGTTCCAGGTGCCGTCGACCGCCATCGCGGCGTTGCCGTTGGAGTACTGATCCTCGCCCCAGCCGCCGTCCGAGGCGCTGGCGACCGGCAGAGCGACCTTCTGGTCCCTGACGAGCCCCGCGTACCAGGTCGCGGCGTCGGAGAACTTCTTGTCGGTGAGCTGCAGCTTGCCGTCCTGCGACGCCGGCTGCACGCCCGCCTTCGCGATCGGCAGGGCCTGCCACTGGAAGTCGCCCATGCCGACGGCGAAGCCCTGCTTGCCGTCGCGGGTGGCTGCCTTGGCGGTCTTCTCGAAATCATCGAACGTCCAGCCCGGCTTCGGGTCTGCGGCGCCGGCGGCCTTGAGCTGGTCGGCGTTGTAGTAGACGAGCATCGTGGCGGTGTCGAAGGGGAGGCCGTACAGGTCGCCCTTGTTCTTCAGGATCTCGGTCGTGCCCGAGGCGAAGTCGTCCTCCTTGAGGCCCGCGGTCTTCAGGTCGTCCGCGGTGAGCTTCTGGAAGCCCGAGGTGTAGCCGGACAGCATGCCGCTGTTCATGCCGGTGACGCACGCCATGTTGCCGGAGGCCATGTTCGTGGTCAGCTTCGTGAAGAAGTCGTTCCACGGCGCGGTGCGCAGTTCGATCTTCAGGTCGGGGTTCTGCTTCTTGGCGACGTCGATCTGCGCCTGGAGCGCCTTGGTGTCGTCGGCGGATCCCGCCCACATGTCCACCACGACGGTCTTGTCGTCGGCGCCGGCGCTGCTGCTCGAGCCGCCGCAGCCGGTCAGCGCGAGCGCGGCGCCCACCGTGAACGCCGCCACGGGGACGAGGTGAGTCTTCTTCATTGAAATGCCTCCTCAGGCACGAACAGATCCTTGCTTCATTCGATGTCGAACGAAGTAGTTCGGGGTTATGCCCTCATCTTGTCAGAGGCTCCCGGGAAACYCCAGCCGAACATCGGATGTCTGCGTCGGATTGTGAGAATTCCGTGATGATTCCGGAAGTCCGGCGGCTTCCGCACTAGAGTGATCTTCATTCGACCTCGAAGGAAGTGTCATGGCACGTTCGGCAGACCGGTCCCCCGACCGTCGTGAGACACCCGCGTCCGGTGACCACGCACGGCAGATCGTCGAGCTGGTGACGCGCGGGGAGGCATCGTCCCGCTCGGATCTCGCGCGCCTGCTCGGCATCGCACCGTCGACCGCCTCCCTGCGCGTGCAGGAGCTCGTCGACGCCGGAATCCTGCGAGAGAACGGTCAGGCGCAGTCCTCCGGCGGGCGGCGCGCCCGCCGCCTCTCCCTGGGCGGCACGCCGCACCGCGTGCTCGCCGCGGAACTCGGGGGCGAGCACGCCCGATTGGGCGTCCTCGACCTCGGCGGTCATCTGCACCGGACAGCCACGATCCCGATCACGATCGCAGACGGCCCTGAGGCGACGCTCGCCCTCGTCGAGGCTGGTCTTCGCGAGCTCGCGGAGGGGGCAGACATCCGAGCTGTGGGCATCGCGCTCCCCGGGCCCGTCAACTTCGAGACCGGCAGCGTGGACCAGCCCTCACGGATGCCCGGGTGGCCCGGGTTCCGCGTCGGCGAGGCTCTGACCGAATGCTTCGGCGTCCCCGCCGCCGTCGACAACGACGCGAATCTCATGGCGCTGGGCGAGCACCATCGCAGTCTCCACCGGGATCAGCACAGCATCACGGTCAAAGCCGGTACGGCGATCGGATCCGGCATCATCGTCGCCGGTTCCGTGCACCGCGGCGCCACCGCGGCGGCCGGCGACATCACGCACACCCGCGTCGCCGAGGCCGCGGACATCGCGTGCTCCTGCGGCAACCACGGCTGCCTCGAGACCATCGCGAGCGGTGCAGGTCTCGTCCGCCAGATGCGCGAGCGCGGCGTTGCCGTCTCCGGCGCCGCGGAGGTGCTGGAACTCGCACGCAACGGCGACCCGATCGCGACCACACTCGTGCGCACGGCCGGCACGCACCTCGGTCAGGTGCTGTCCGGAGTCGTGAACTTCTTCAACCCGCACGCCGTGTTCCTCACCGGCAGCATGAGCGCGAGCGAGCCCTTCCTCGCCGCCGTGCGCAGCCGCGTGTACGAGGCCTGCCATCCCCTCGCCACCCAGACCCTGCGGATCGAGTCCGCCCAGACGGGGCCGGATGCGGCGCTGTACGGCGCGGCCCGGCTGGCGATGGAGCTCGTCGACCCCGTGGCGTGAGCCTCGAGGCCGCGCCGGTCAGGCGCCCGGTGCGAGCGTCAGCTCGATGACGGGGATCAGCACGTCGGGGCGCTGCACGGGCAGATGTACCGTCAGAGTGCCCTCGGCCTCCCCCGCCGGCGTCATGAGAGTCGCCTCCTGGTCAGGATCGGTGACCGACGTCTTCAGCCAGGATCCATCGTTCAGCAGCCGCGCGTAGGTCACCCGGTCGGCGAGGCCCTCGAGGTGCACGTATCCGAGCGGCCACGAGAACAGGTGCAGGTAGAGACGGTCGCCGCGCCGGGTGTAGACGCCCTCGCGGGGAGCGGCGAAGGCAGCGTGCCCGGCACCGACGATCGCGCGGCGGTGCAGCCGCATCCACTCGCCGAGCTCGGCGAGCACCCGCTCATCGCGGGGGGCGATGCTCCCCCGGCCGTCCGGCCCGACGTTGAGCAGCATGTTGCCGTCCATCGACACGGAGTCGGCGAGCATCTGCGCGAGCAGCACAGCCGACTTCTGGTCGTGGTTGTCGCGATGGTAGCCCCAGGAGCCGTTGATCGTCTGGCACGCCTCCCAGACCTGCGGCTGGCCGTCGACCACGATCGGCGCGGTCGGCTGATACTGCTCCGGGGTCACGAAGTCGCCGGGGATCCCGAGGCGGTCGTTCACGAGCATCTGCGGCTGCAGTTCGCGGCAGAGAGCGAGGAGCGCCTCCGCGTCCCAGTCGCGCGGCCCCTTGCCTTCCCAGCCGTCCTTCGCCTCGGGGTAGGTGAAGTCGAAGAACAGGTAGTCGATGTCGCCGTACTGCGTGAGCAGCTCGCGCACCTGTCCGTGCAGATACGCCCGGTAGCGGTCCATGTCGCGCTCGCGGTTGCGATCGAGCTCGATCGCGTCGTCGCGGCGCGGGTGGTTGGCGTCGACGGTGAAGTCGGGGTGGTGCCAGTCGATCAGCGAGTGGTACAGGCCCACACGCAGGCCCTCCGCCCGCAGCGCGTCGACGTACTCGCGGACGAGATCCCGCCCGCACGCGGTGACCGAGGTGTAGTCGGTGAGCGCCGAATCCCACAGGCAGAAGCCGTCGTGGTGCTTCGTGGTGAGCACCACGTATCCCATCCCCGTCGCCTTCGCGCGGCGGGCGAGCGCGGCGGCGTCGAAGAGATCGGGGTCGAAGTGGTCGAAGTAGACCCGGTACTCCTCGGCGGTCAGGCGCTCGTAGTTCTGCACCCACTCGTGCCGCGCGGCTCCGCTGTACAGGCCGAAGTGCACGAACATCCCGAACCGGGCATCGTCGAACCACTGCTGTCGCATCCCTGCCTCCTTCTCGTTCCTGGGTGGTGCGGCTCAGGCGGAGGGGTGCCCGACGACGCCCTTGCGCAGCAGCGCGTTGCCGTATTTGCGGGTCTCCCCCGTGCGCACCATGAGGTAGGCGCCCTTCGCGACGTCGTAGTACGCGAAGCGCTCCACGAAGCGCGTGGTCCGCTCCTCGGTGCCGGCCGCGGTCATGAGCTCGCGCTGCACGTCGAGCACGGACCCGTCGGCGGACTCCATGAGGTCCATGCCGGGGGCGTCGTCGAGCGGCAGCACCGAGCGGATCGCCGCGACCACAGCGGGCGTCGTCGTGCCAGGCAGATCGACGACGCGCGCGCCGAGCGCCCACGCCGGGAAATGCGCGTCGGCGATGACGACCGCGTCCGAGTGGCCCATCCGATCGAGGTGCAGCAGCAGCTCACCGGTGAGCAGCGGGTCGATTCCTTCGAGCATGTCGTTCCCTTCGTCGTGGCCGTTGCGCCGGTCGCCGCTCAAGCCGGGATGAGCGTCTCGGCCGCGAGCTCTCCCCAGAGCTCCGCGGGGATGTCGATCGTGGCGAGCTGCGCGTTCTGGCGGAGCTGCTCCGGACGGCTTCCGCCGACCACGACCGAGGTCACGACCGGGGACTGCAGCGGGTACTGTATCGCGGCAGCCGGCAGCGGCACGTCGTGCGCGCGGCAGATCTCGGCGATCCGGGTGAGCCGCTGCCAGAGCTCCTCCGGCAGCGCCCCGTACTCGTAGCGTCCGTCACGGCGCGGCTCGCTCTGCGCGAGCAGCCCGGAGTTGAACACCGAGGCGGCGACGATGTCCGTGCCGTGCTCGGCGCAGGCCGGAAGCACGTCGACCGCCGCCGGCTGCTCGAGCAGCGTGTATCGCCCGGCCACCATGATCGTGTCGAGGTCGGCGGAGCGCACCGCAGCGGTGAGCGCGTCGGCGGTCATGGATCCGATGCCGATCCGCCCGACCTGCCCTTCCGCACGGAGCGACTCGAGCGCGGGGAACGCCTCGGCGAGCGCGAGATCCAGGTCGTGCCGTTCGGGGTCGTGCAGGTAGAGGATGTCGATGCGTTCGATGCCGAGGCGCTCGCGAGACTCGTCGAGGCTGGCGCGGATCCCCGTCTCCGAGAAGTCCCACACCCGCTGCAGGTCGTCCGGGACGAAGAAGTCGTTGGCGGTGTCGAGTCCGCCCGCGGCGTGCTCGGGATTAGGACGCAGCAGCCGGCCCGCCTTGGTGGAGAGCACGTACTCGTCGCGCGGCTTCGTCCTCAGGAACGCGCCGAGCCGACGCTCGGAGAGGCCGAGCCCGTAGTGCGGCGCCGTGTCGTAGAGCCGGATCCCGCTCTCCCACGCGGCATCCAGCACCGCCCAGGCCTCGTCGTCGGTCAGCGCGCGGAACAGGTTGCCCACGTTCGCGGCGCCGTACCCGAGAGCCGGGATCGCGGGCCGGGCGGCGGTGTCGACGGGCTCAGACATGCGCGCCCGCCTCACGGTGCTCGCCGGTCCAGGTGAACTCGGCGCGGCTTGCCGCCTTCATCTCCATGCCGTTGCCGGGTTCGGTGGGCGCGGTGTACGAGCCACCACGGATGTCGGTCGGCACCACGAAGTGCTCGTGCAGGTGATCCACATACTCGATCATGCGCCCCTCGCGGCTGGCGGAGACGGCGACGAAGTCGAACATGGACAAGTGCTGCACGGCCTCGCACAGGCCGACGCCACCGGCATGCGGGCACACCGGGACGCCGAACTTCGCGGCGAGCAGCAGGTTCGCGATGTTCTCGTTCACGCCCGCGACGCGCACCGCGTCGATCTGCATGACCTGGATCGCCTCCGCCTGCAGCAGCTGCTTGAAGATCATTCGGTTCTGCGCGTGCTCGCCCGTGGCGACGCGGATCGGCGCGACGCCTCGCGCGATCTCGGCGTGGCCGAGCACGTCGTCGGGGCTGGTCGGCTCCTCGATCCAGGCGGGGTGGAACTCGGCGAGAGCGTTCACCCAGACGATGGCCTCGGACACCTCCCAGCGCTGGTTCGCGTCGATCGCGATGGGGAAGTCGGGGCCGCATACCTCGCGGGCCTTGCGGAACCGGCGGATGTCGTCGTCGAGGTCGGCGCCGACCTTGAGCTTGATCTGTGTGAACCCGTCGGCCATCGCCTCCCGGGCGAGGCGCTCGAGCTTCTCGTCCGAGTAGCCCAGCCAGCCGGGGCTCGTGGTGTAGCCCGGGTAGCCGGTGGCGAGCAGCTGCTGCTCGCGCTCGGCACGGCCGGACTCGGCGTCACGGAGGATCGCCAGCGCGTCCTCACGGGTGAGGGCGTTGGTGAGGTAGCGGAAGTCGACGAGGTCGACGAGCTCCTCCGGGGTCATCCGGGCGAGCAGTTGCCAGAGCGGGAGCCCGGCGCGCTTGGCCTTGATGTCCCACAGGGCGTTGATCACGGCGCCGATGGCCATGTGCATGACGCCCTTTTCCGGCCCGAGCCAGCGCAGCTGCGAGTCGCCGATGAGCTCTCTGAACGTCCCGCCCATGTCGTCGAGCAGCGGCTCCAGCTCACGGCCGACCAGATGCCCGGCGAGGGCGTCGATCCCCGCGACCTGCACATCGTTGCCACGGCCGATCGTGAAGACGAAGGCGTGCCCGTCGATGCCGTCCGCCGCGTCGGTGCGCACGATGACGTATGCCGCGGAGTAGTCGGGGTCGGGGTTCATCGCGTCGGAGCCGTCGAGGCTGAGCGAGGTGGGGAATCGGATGTCGCTGGTCTCCAGCGCGACGATGCGGCTCACGGTTCTCCTGTTCTGGGCCTGATGTCGAGAACCGGGGGCGCGGACGACCGGATCGCTTCTCGACAGTTGGAGTGTAAACATCGGATGTCTATACTGTCAACGCGGGATGCGTTCGCCCTCGCCGTTCTGGCGGGGGATCCGCTCATCCCCGTAACAAGGCAGGAGAATCATGAAGTTCGCGCGTCTGGGCGACTCCGGATCCGAGATCCCGGTCGTCATCGCCGAGGACCGTACGTACGATCTTCGGTCCGTGACCTCCGATGTGAACGGTGATTTCCTCGCCGCGGGTCCTGTCGAGCGCACGCGTGCCGCGCTCGACGCCGGCACCCTGCCGGAGCTCGCCGACGCGGACACGCTCCGCATCGGGTCGCCGATCGCACGCCCGAGCGCGGTGATCTGCGTGGGGCAGAACTACGCTGCGCACGCCCGCGAGTCGGGGGCGGAACCGCCCACGGTCCCGATCCTGTTCCTGAAGACGCCGAATACCGTGGTCGGCCCCGACGACGCGGTGACCATCCCGCGCGGCGGTGAGAAGACCGACTGGGAGGTCGAGCTCGGCATCGTGATCGGATCCCGCACCGCGTACCTCGACTCCCCCGCGGATTCCGCCGCGCACATCGCCGGTTACGTCGTCTGCAACGACGTCTCCGAGCGAGCGTTCCAGATGGAGGTCTCCGGCGGGCAGTGGTCGAAGGGCAAGGCGGCTTTCGGGTTCAATCCGACCGGCCCGTGGCTGGTCACGCCCGACGAGGTCGACGTGCAGAACCTGCGGCTGCGCAGCTTCGTGAACGGCGAACCGCGGCAGGACTCGAACACGAACGACATGATCTTCTCGGTCGCCGAGATCGTGCACCACATCTCGCAGTACATGACGCTCGAACCCGGGGACCTGATCCTCACGGGCACGCCGCAGGGCGTCGCGTTCGGCGGGAAGTTCCCGTACCTGCGCGCCGGGGACGTCGTGGAGATCGACATCGAGGGGTTGGGCGGCCAGCGTCAGGAGTTCATCGCATGGGAGGCACAGGCATGACCGGTCAGGTCGAAGGACTCGTCGCGATCATCACGGGCGGCGCATCCGGAATCGGCGCGGCGATCGCCGCGCAGCTGCACGATCAGGGCGCGCAGGTCGCCGTGCTCGACCGCGACGTGGCCGGCGCGGATCCGCGCTTCGCCGCCTTCACGGCCGACGTGTCGGACCGCGCGAGCGTAGACACGGCCGTCGCCGCGATCGGCGAGCGGTTCGGCCGCATCGACATCGTCGTGAACAACGCCGGGATCGGCGCTCAGGGCGACATCACGGCGAACGGCGACGACGAGTGGGCCCGCGTGCTCTCGATCAACGTGACGGGCATCGCCCGCGTCTCGGCCGCAGCGCTGCCGTGGCTGCGGAACTCCCCCGCCGCGGCGATCTGCAACACCGCCTCGATCGCCTCGACCACCGGGCTGCCGCAGCGCGCGCTCTACTCCGCGTCGAAGGGCGCCGTCTCGGCGCTCACCAGGGCGATGGCAGCCGATCACCTCCGCGAAGGCATCCGGGTGAACGCCGTCAACCCCGGAACGGCCGACACTCCGTGGGTCGGGCGTCTGCTCGACTCCGCCGCCGACCCCGCCGCGGAGCGCGCCGCCCTCAACGCCCGACAGCCGCACGGCCGTCTGGTCTCGCCGGACGAGGTCGCCGGCGCCGTGGTCTACCTCGTCAGCCCCGCGTCCGGATCCACCACCGGCACCTTCATCGAGGTGGACGGCGGGATGGCGCAGCTGCGCCTGCGCGCGGAGTAGCCCCGGACCGGCCGCCCGGGAGCTCAGGCCTGGGCGGCCTGGCGCAGCCAGCGCTCCACACCCGCGATGTGCGCGGTGGCGAGGGAGGTCGCGAGCGAGGGGTCGTGCTGCGCGATCGCGTCGGCGATGGCCTGGTGCTCCGAGAGCGTGCGCTCGACGGCGCCCTGCTCGGTGAGGCCGCGCCACACCCTGGCGCGGATGGTCTGACTCGACAGGCTGTCGATGAGACTCGCCAGGTAGCCGTTGCCGGTCATCCGCACGATGTCCTGGTGGAAGCGGATGTCGTGCGCGACGAGGTCGTCGATCGAGACGCCCGCGTCGACGCCGGCGATCTCGGCCTGCAGGGCGGCGATCGCCTCGTCGTCGCCGTGCGTCGCGGCAAGGCCCGTGGCCTGGGATTCGAGCATGCGGCGCACGGCGAACAGCTCGAGCAGGGAGTCGTCGTCGTGCATGTCGATGACGAAGCTGATCGCCTCGAGCAGCAGATGCGGTTCGAGACTCGTCACGTATGTGCCGTCGCCGCGACGCACATCGAGGACGCGGATCACCTCGAGCGCCTTGACGGCCTCCCGCATCGAGTTGCGGCTCAGGCCAAGCCGCTCGGCAAGCTCCTTCTCCGGGGGCAGCCGGTCGCCCGGGCCGAGTTCGCCCGACACGATCATCGCCTTGATCTTCTCGATCGCCTCGTCGGTGACTGCCATGGCGTCATCCTAGGGGCTTTTCACGAACATCGGATGTCTGCGCCATAACGGCGTCGATCTGCGGAAGGATGTGCCCATGCGCGTAYTCGACTCCCATCTGCATCTGTGGGATCCATCCCGCCTCGACTACGAGTGGCTCGAGGGCTCCCTGGCACAGCGGTTCGCCGCGGAAGAGCTCGAGCACGCGGGCATCGACGGCGCCGAGCGCGCCGCGGCGATCTTCGTGCAGGCGGAGTGCGTCGAGAGGCAGTTCCTCGATGAGGTGCGCTGGGTAGCGGAGACTGCCGCGGCCACCGGCGTCGTCGGCATCGTGGCAGGTGCCCGGCTCGACCGCGGCGAGCAGACGGCTGTGCATCTCTCGGCCCTGACCGCACTCGACGGGGTGGTCGGAGTGCGGCACAACCTGCAGGACGAGCCGGACGGCACCGCGCGCAGCGACGCGTTCCGCACCGGTGCGGCGGCGCTGGCGACGCAGGGACTCCGCTTCGACGCGTGCGTGCGCGCTCATCAGCTCCCCGACGTCTCCGACCTCGCGGCGGCCGTGCCCGCACTGCCGATCGTGCTCGACCATCTCGGGAAGCCCGCGGTCGGCACAGCGGCGGATCCGCTCCGCCCTGCCGCGGCCTGGCTGAGCGATCTGAGGGACCTGGCGACGCATCCGCAGGTTTCCGTCAAGCTGTCGGGGCTGCCCGCCGAGGCCGGCGACTTCTGGAGCCCGGCGCAGGTGATCCCCTTCCTCGATGCGGCCGCCGAGGCGTTCGGATCCGACCGGTTGCTGTGGGGCAGCGACTGGCCCGTCTCCGCTGTCAACGGCGCGGCTGACGAGTATCGAGCCGAAAACCGCGACCTCTGGGCTCGGACCGTGGCGGACTGGGCCGGCGAGCGCGGCCTCGACGTCGACGCGATCTTCTGGGACAACTCCGCGCGGTTCTACGGCGTGGCCTGACCCGCTCCGCGCGGTTGCCCGCCGAGGGTTTCTGCGCCGATTCCGTGCCGTTCACAGGAAGGTCATCAGGTTGTTGGGTGAGGCTTGCCTTACCTATTATTGGATTCGCGACTCCCGCGCTTCTCCCTCCACGAAGGACACTCCGTGAACCGTTCCCTCCGACTGCTCTCCGCCGCCGCCGCGGCCTCCGCTGTCGCCCTCGCGCTCACCGCCTGCAGCGGCTCCCCGGCGCCGACCTCCAGCACGGGAGGAGGCGGCGGCGACCTCGCCGGTCAGACCATCACGATCTACAACGCGCAGCACGAGGAGCTCACGAAGTCGTGGACCGACGCGTTCACGAAGGCGACCGGCATCAAGGTGCAGGTGCGAAACGGCGACGACACCGAGATGTCGCAGCAGCTCATCCAGGAGGGCGATCGCTCCCCCGCCGACGTGTTCCTCACCGAGAACTCGCCGTCGATGTCGGCGGTCGAGAAGGCCGGCCTGTTCACCTCGCCGGGCGATGAGGCGCTCAAGAACGTCCCGACCGAGTACCGCCCGTCCTCCGGCAAGTGGGTGGGCATCGCCGCCCGCTCGACCGTGTTCGCGTACAACACGTCGAAGCTCACCGAGGCTCAGCTCCCGAAGTCGCTCATGGATCTCGCCGACCCGTCGTGGAAGGGCCGCTGGGCGGCCTCCCCGTCCGGCGCCGACTTCCAGGCCATCGTCTCGGCGCTCGTGCAGCTCAAGGGCGCCGACGCCGCCGAGGAGTGGCTGAAGGCCATGAAAACGAACTCCGTCGCCTACAAAGGCAACTCCACCGCGATGAAGGCCGTGAACGCCGGCGAGATCGACGGCGCCGTCATCTACCACTACTACTGGTTCGGCGACCAGGCCGAGACCGGTGAGAACTCGAAGAACGTGCAGCTGCACTACTTCAAGAACCAGGATCCGGGCGCGTTCGTCTCTGTGTCCGGCGGTGGCGTGCTGAAGTCGAGCAAGCACCAGGCCGCCGCGCAGAAGTTCCTCGCGTTCGTCACCGGTTCGGAGGGTCAGAAGATCCTGCAGACCGGCACCTCGTTCGAGTACCCGGTCGGATCCGGGGTGGCCGCCAACCCGAAGCTCGTCCCCCTCAAGGACCTGCAGGCGCCGACCATCGACCCGGCTACGCTGAACTCCAAGCAGGTCACCGATCTGATGACCCAGGCGGGCCTGCTCTAAGGCGCAGACATCACCACGACGACCACCTCCCGACGGGCGGCCGGAGCGCGACAGCTCCGGCCGCCCCGCGGCGTCTCCCGGGGGTCCTGGGTCGTCATCGCGGCGGGCGTCGTCGTGGCGGCGCTCTCGCTTCTGCCGCTGTTGTTCGTGGTGACGACCGCGGYGCAGATCGGCTGGGCCGAATCGGCCGCGCTCATCTTCCGGCCCCGCGTCGGCGAGCTGCTCACGAACACCGTGCTCCTCGTCGCGATCACCGTGCCGCTGTGCACCGTGATCGGGGTCGGCGGCGCCTGGCTCGTGGAGCGCACATCGCTCGCGGGCGCCGGTGCGTGGGGCGCGATGCTCGCGATGCCGCTGGCGATCCCCGCGTTTGTGAATTCGTACGCATGGGTCTCCGCGATCCCCTCGCTCGCGGGACTCGGATCCGGGGTGCTGCTGGCGACGCTGTCGTACTTCCCCCTCGTGTATCTGCCGGTGCGCGCGGCGCTGGCCCGACTCGATCCCGCTCTCGAGCAGGCCGCCGCGAGCCTCGGCCGCGGACCGGTGCGCGTGTTCTTCGGCACCGTGCTGCCACAGCTGCGGCTGGCGCTGCTCGGTGGGGCGCTGCTCGTCGGGCTCCATCTGCTGAGCGAGTACGGCGCGTTCGCGCTGATCCGATTCGACACCTTCACGACCGCGATCATGGATCAGTACCGGTCCACGTTCAACGGCTCCGCGGGCAGCATGCTCTCCGGCGTGCTGATGCTGCTGTGCTTCGCCCTGCTCCTGCTGGAGAGCCGGGCCCGAGGACGCGCCCGCTACGCACGGATCGGATCCGGTTCCGCGGCACCGCCCCGCCGGATCCGGCTGCGCGGATGGCAGCTCCCGGCGCAGGTCGCCCTGCTCGCACTCGGGATCGCCGCCCTCGGAGTGCCCGCCGTCGTGATCGGCGGATGGCTGGCCTACGGCGGTGCGGCGGTCTGGACGGCGCCCGATCTCGTGCCGACGCTGCTGCAGACCCTCGGTCTCGCTCTCGGCGGCGGCGTGGTCACGGTCCTCGCCGCGTTCCCCCTGTCCTGGCTCGCGGTGCGCCGACCCGGCGCGTTCAGCCGACTGCTGGAGCGCACGAACTACGTCACGAGCTCGATGCCGGGCATCGTGCTCGCGCTCGCGCTCGTCACCGTCTCGCTCTTCTTCGTGCCGGCGCTGTACCAGACCACCGCGCTGCTGCTCCTCGCGTACGCGCTGCTGTTCCTGCCCCGCGCACTGGTGCCGCTGCAGGCGGGCATCGCACAGGCGCCGCAGAGTCTGGAGGAGGCGGCGCAGGCTCTCGGGCGCCGCCCGCTGCGCGCGTTCATCGGAGTCACCCTGCGCCTGGTGGCCCCCGCCACGGCCGCTGCCCTGGCGATGGTGTTCCTCGCCGTGGCCGGGGAGCTCACCGCCACGCTGCTGCTCTCCCCGATCGGGGTGCAGACGCTGGCCACGCGGTTCTGGAGCCTGTCGAGCGAGATCGACTTCGCCGGCGCGGCGCCCTATGCGACGCTGCTGATCGTGCTCTCCGCCCCCATGACCTACCTGCTGTTCCGCCAGTCCACGGTGCTCTCCACCGCGGACGCATCGGCCGGCCGCTCCACGACATCCGCCCCCACGACCGCGGAGACCGCATGACCGCACACAATCTCGGATCCGTCGGCGCCGTGCCCTCCCCCGGCACGGGCCCACTGCCGACCGCGCACCTGCAGGTCGCCGGCGTCACCGCCTCCTACGGAGGCCATCGCGTGCTGCACGGCGTAGATCTCGCCGTGCAGACCGGCGGCATCACGGCCATCGTCGGCGCTTCGGGCTCGGGCAAGACCACCCTGCTGCGGATCATCGCCGGCTTCGAGCGCCCCGACGAGGGCGAGGTCGTGCTCGGCTCCGCCACGGTCGTCGGGCCCGGAACCTGGGTGCCCGTGCACCGCCGAGACATCGGCTACGTCACGCAGGACGGCGGGCTCTTCCCGCACCTGACGGTCGCGCGCAACATCTCCTTCGGGCTGGACGATCTCAGCCGAGCCGAACGGAACCGCCGGGTGGCCGAGCTGCTGGACCTCGTCTCGCTCCCGAGCGACGTCGCGGACCGGCGCCCCGATCAGCTCTCCGGAGGACAGCAGCAGCGCGTCGCGATCGCCCGGGCGCTTGCGCGCGAGCCCGAGCTGATGCTGTTGGACGAGCCGTTCTCCGCGCTCGACACCGGCCTGCGCGCCGCGACGCGCGAGGCGGTGGCGCGAATACTGACGGATGCCGGGACGACGACCATCCTCGTCACGCACGACCAGTCCGAAGCGCTGAGCTTCGCCGACCAGGTCGCCGTCATGCGCGACGGCCGCCTGGTGCAGACCGGGCATCCGTTCGTGGTGTACACGCGCCCCGTGGACCGCGGCGTGGCGGAGTTCCTCGGCGATGCGATCGTGCTGGATGCGTGGCTGGACGGGTCCCTCGCCTCCTGCGCGCTCGGCTATGTGCCGGTGCGCAACCCGCCGGCGCGAGGCCACGTGCAGCTGATGCTCCGGCCGGAGCAGGTGCAGCTCGTCGCCGACTCGCCCATCCGCGCGACCGTGGAGAAGGGCGTGTACTTCGGCGCGGAATCGTCGGTGCGGATCCACCTGGAGCCGCGCACCGACACCGATCCTCGGTTGTCCGCGGAACCGCCCACGATCACGATCCGGCACTGGAACGCGGCTCTGACCCGGCCCGGCCAGCGCATCGCCCTGCGTGTGGTCGGCGAGGGCGTGGCCTTCCCGGTGTAGCGCCGCGCCGTCGCTCGTGGACGAAGAGCGGGCGCCCCCCGAAAGGGACGCCCGCTCCGTATGGCTGGCGAGGTCAGCGCGCAGCGCTGCCCTCGACGTAGTCCTCGTCCTGCGACTTCCAAGCGAACAGAGCGCGCAGCTCCTTGCCGGTGGCCTCGATCGGGTGCCCCTGCTCCTTCTCGCGGAGGGCGAGGAACTCGACGGCACCGTTGTCCTGGTCTTCGATGAAGCGGGTCGCGAAGGCGCCGGACTGGATGTCCGCGAGGACCTCCTGCATGCGCTGCTTGACGCCGGCGTCGATGACGCGGGGGCCGGAGACGTAGTCACCGAACTCGGCGGTGTCGGAGATCGACCAGCGCTGCTTGGCGATGCCGCCCTCCCACATCAGGTCGACGATCAGCTTGAGCTCGTGCAGCACCTCGAAGTAGGCGATCTGCGGCTGGTAGCCCGCCTCGGTGAGCACCTCGAAGCCGGCCTGCACGAGGTGGCTCATGCCACCGCAGAGCACGGCCTGCTCGCCGAACAGGTCGGTCTCGGTCTCCTCGGTGAAGGTCGTCTTGATGACGCCGGCGCGGGTGCCGCCGATCGCCTTCGCGTAGGACAGCGCAGTCGCCCAGGCGGTGCCCGAGGCGTCGCGCTCGACGGCGATGATGTCCGGGATGCCGCGGCCGGCCACGAACTCGCGGCGCACGGTGTGGCCGGGGGCCTTCGGAGCGATCAGGATCACATCGACGCCCTCGGGCGCGTCGATGTAGCCGAAGCGGATGTTGAAGCCGTGCGCGAAGGCGAGGGTCTTGCCCGCGGTCAGGTTCGGCGCGATCGACTCGCTGTAGATGCCGCGCTGGTGCTGGTCCGGCGCGAGGATCATGATGAGGTCGGCCCACTGCGTCGCCTCGGCGACGGTCTTGACCGGGAAGCCGGCCTCGGTCGCCTTGGCGATCGAGTTCGAGCCCTCCTTGAGGGCGATCGCGACCTCGACGCCGCTGTCGCGCAGGTTCATCGCGTGCGCGTGGCCCTGCGAGCCGTAGCCGACGATCGCGACCTTCTTGTTCTGGATGATCGACAGGTCCGCGTCTGCGTCGTAGAAGATCTCGGTGCTCACTGTTGTTTTCTCCTTGTTGGGGTTCTGGATGCCGGGCCGCCCGCCTGCTTCGACACGCTCAGCAGTCGAGGGACCGGCCGTGGTTCTGTGTCAGCCGCGCAGCACGCGCTCGGTGATGCTCTTGCCGCCTCGGCCGATCGCGAGCAGGCCCGACTGGGCGAGCTCCTTGATGCCGAACGGCTCGAGCGCCCGCAGCAGTGCGTCGACCTTGCCCTTGTCGCCGGTGACCTCAACCACCAGCGCTTCGGGGGCGTAGTCCACGACGGACGCGCGGAAGAGGTTCACGACCTCCAGCACGTTCGAGCGGGTGTTGTTGTCGGTGCGCACCTTGACGAGCATGTGCTCGCGCTGCACGGACGCGTTCTGCTCCAGCTCGACGATCTTGATGACGTTGATCAGCTTGTTCAGCTGCTTGGTCACCTGCTCGAGCGGGAAGTCCTCGACGTCGACGACGACCGTGATCCGGGAGACCCCGGGAACCTCGGTCACGCCCACGGCGAGAGACTCGATGTTGAAGCCGCGGCGCGCGAACAGGCCGGCGACACGGGTCAGCAGACCCGGGGTGTCCTCCACCAGGAGGCTCAGCACATGCGTGGACATGATCAGTCCTCCTCGTCGAAGGCGGGCGCGTGGTCGCGCGCGTACTGGATGTAGCTGTTACTGACGCCCTGCGGCACCATCGGCCACACCATGGCATCCGCGCTGACGACGAAGTCGATCACGACGGGGCGATCGTTCGTCTCGAGCGCGAGCTTGATGGCGGCGTCGATCTCCTCCTCCTTCTCCACGCGGATCGCGAGGCAGCCGTAGGCCTCCGCGAGCTTGACGAAGTCTGGGATCCGGATCGTCCCGTGCCCGGTGTTCAGGTCGGTGTTCGAATGCCGGCCCTCGTAGAACAGCGTCTGCCACTGGCGGACCATGCCGAGGGAGGAGTTGTTGATGATCGCGACCTTGATCGGGATGTCGTTGATGACGCAGGTCGCAAGCTCCTGGTTGGTCATCTGGAAGCAGCCGTCGCCGTCGATCGCCCAGACCACGCGCTCGGGCTGGGCGACCTTGGCGCCCATGGCGGCCGGCACGGCGTAGCCCATGGTGCCGGCGCCGCCGGAGTTCAGCCAGGAGTTGGGGCGCTCGTACTTGATGAACTGCGCCGCCCACATCTGGTGCTGCCCTACGCCCGCGGCGTAGACCGCCTCAGGGCCGGTCAGCTCGCCGATCCGCTGGATCACGTGCTGCGGCGACATCAGGCCGTCCTCGGGCGGCGTGAAGCCGAGCGGGAACTCGGCGCGCAGACCGTCGAGGTACGCCCACCACTCCTCGATGTCGCCCTTGGCGCCGCCGGTGATGCCGCGGAACGCCACCTCCAGGTCGGTGATGACCTCGCGCACGCCGCCCACGATCGGCACGTCGGCCGTGCGGATCTTGGAGATCTCGGCGGGGTCGATGTCGACGTGCACGACCTTCGCGTTCGGGGCGAACAGCTCGGCCTTGCCGGTCACGCGGTCATCGAATCGCGTGCCGAGCGCGACCAGCAGGTCGGCCTCCTGCAGCGCCAGCACCGCGGGCACCGTGCCGTGCATGCCGGGCATACCGACGTGCTGCGGGTGCGAGTCGGGGAACGCGCCGCGCGCCATCAGCGTGGTGACGACGGGGGCGCCGGTGAGCTCGGCGAGCGCGAGCAGCTCCTCCGAGGCGCGGCCGCGGATGATGCCGCCGCCGACGTACAGCACGGGCTTCTTGGCCTCGGCCAGCAGCGTGGCCGCGGCCTGGATCTGCTTGCCGTGCGCCTTCGTCACCGGGCGGTACCCGGGCAGGTCGTACTTCGGCGGCCAGACGAACGGCGCCGTCGCCTTCTGCGCGTCCTTGGTGATGTCCACGAGCACGGGACCCGGACGACCGGTCGAGGCAATCTCGAACGCTGCCGCGATCGCACCGGGGATGTCCTCCGGGCGTTTGACGAGGATCGAGTGCTTCGTGATCGGCATCGTGATGCCGACGATGTCTGCCTCCTGGAACGCGTCCGTGCCCATCAGCGTGGAGAACACCTGGCCCGTGATCGCGACGATCGGGATCGAGTCCATGTACGCGTCGGCGATCGCCGTGACGAGGTTCGTCGCACCGGGGCCCGAGGTCGCGATGGTCACGCCGACCTTGCCGGAGGCGGTGGCGTAGCCCTCGGCGGCATGCCCGCCGCCCTGCTCGTGGCGGACCAGGATGTGCCGGAGCTCGGTCGAGCTCATCAGCGGGTCGTAGACCTCCATGATCGCACCGCCGGGGATGCCGAACACATCGGTGACCCCGAGCAGTTCGAGGGAGCGGACGACGGCCTGCGCGCCGGTGAGAACGGGTGCCGACGCCGGACGGGCGGGCGGACGAGGGACGGCTGGAGCGGTATCAGCGGTCATCTGGGTTCCTTGCGGTGGTGGACGATCGGCGGAAGCGGCGGGACAGAACCCCGCCACGGAGAACTCTCCGCCCCGGTCCGCTCGAGGCGGACCACAGGGGTCGGGAATGCTGGGCTGGAACGCCTCGGGTGCAGCGCGGAGAAGTCGGCTCTTCGTCGCGACGAACACCGTCGCGGTATGAGCCCGGCTCAGGCGTCCCGGCGCGTGAGCCGAGAGCGCGAGCCGCGATATCGACCCGAATCAGATCACCATCGCGCCCGACGGCCAGCAAGACCGCCGGAGCTCTGCGTCCGACCCGGGATCCGGTTGTGCCGATCACGTCTCGAACGTGCATCAAGCCTAACGCATGATCGGCCGTGCTCCTGCCGGCGCGGCGCGCGACGGACGGACGATCGGATCCGTGCTGCGCGCGCATGGAAGCAGTCTATTGCGCGGCCGCTCTGGCGTCCGCCAGGGCGTCGAGCAGCACGGCGAACGCCGCCGGATCCGCGACCCGCAGCGTCGCCGCCGTCTCGCCGGCGCCGATCCGCACGCCGAGGTCCGCGCCGCCGAGCGTGCGCATGCCGTCCTCGTCGGTGACGTCGTCACCGGCGAACAGCACGGCGGTGGCGCCGACGTGCTCGCGCAGCCGCGAGAGCGCCGCGTCCTTGCCCTCGTCGCGCCAGGAGTATTCGCGCAGATGGTGCCCGGTGCGCCGCCGCCAGGAGGGGATCCGCTCGGGCGCCCATTTCTCGACGCGCACGAAGGCCAGCTCCTCCTGCCCGGGCGCGGCCGAACGCGTGTGCACGCCGAACCCGAACGTCTTCGGCTCGTAGACGACGCCGTCGAGGTCTCCGATCAGTTCGCGCAGTTCGGCGATCACCTCGTCCCGGTCCCCCGGTTCGGTGGAGAGGTCGGTCTCCTCCCCYGTGTCGGGGAACCAGAACTGCGCACCGTGAGATSCGGCGAGCAGGATCCKGGATCCGTCCTCGTGCTCGGTGATCTCCCGCAGATCGTGCAGGCTSCGSCCCGACGCRTACGCGACGAATGTCTCCGGAAGGGCGGCGAGCCGGTTCACCGCGGCCACGGCCGCCGGCAACGCTCTCGCCGCCATCGGATCGACCACATGCGGCGAGACGGTGCCGTCGAAATCGAGCGCCACCAGCAGTCGCGGGGTGCGGGCGATCGCGGCGAGCGCGGGATCGGTCTCGGCAGCGGTCCAGTCGCGGGTCATCGTGCACTCCGTACGTTCTCGAGGGCCGCGAGGAACTCCCGCGACCAGGCGTTCACATCGTTCTCGAGCACCCGCTTGCGCAGGGCCCGCATGCGCCGGGACTGCTCCCGCGGCGGCATCTCCACAGCCTGCATGATCGCGTCCTTGAGCCCCTCGATGTCGTGCGGGTTCACGAGCACGRCCTGGCGCAGCTCATCGGCGGCACCGGTGAACTCGCTGAGCACCAGCACGCCGCGGTGATCCCCGCGGGTGGCGACGTACTCCTTCGCCACGAGGTTCATGCCGTCTCGGAGCGCCGTCACGAGCATCGCGTCCGCGGCGAGGTAGAGCGCTACCATCTCCTCCCGCGGGAACCCCTGGTGCAGGTAGCGGATCGCCGTGTGGTCCATGGTGTCGTGGTCGCCGTTGATGCGCGCCACGGCCAACTCGATCTCGTCGCGCAGCTGCACGTACGCGTCCACCCGCTCGCGGCTGGGGCTGGCAACCTGCACGAGGGTGACGTCCTCGACGGAGATCCGCCCGGCGTCCATCAGCTCCCCGAACGCCTTGATCCGGTGCCGGATCCCCTTGGTGTAGTCGAGCCGATCGACCCCGAGCAGGATCTTCTTCGGGCTGCCGAGGCCCTCGCGGATCTCCGCGGCACGGGCGCGCACATCGGGCCTGGCGGCGAGCTCGGTGTAGGGCGTGGTGTCGATCGAGATCGGGAAGGCACGGGCGACGGTGGTGCGGGGGCCGCCGTACGGCACGGACACGGTGGAGCCCTTGACGTCCAGCCGCAGCCGGCGGCGCACGGCGGCGAGGAAGTTCGTCGCGTCCTGCGCGCGCTGGAAGCCGACGACGTCGGCGCCCAGCAGACCCTGCAGCACCTGGTCCCGCCAGGGCAGCTGGGCGTAGAGCCCGTGCGCGGGGAACGGGATGTGGTGGAAGTAGCCGATCGTGACGTCGGCACGGCGCTCGCGCAGCATCGCGGGAACGAGCTGCAGCTGGTAGTCGTGCACCCATACCGTGCCGCCCTCGGCGACCGCGCTCGCGGCCCGCTCCGCGAACCGCCGGTTCACCCGCACGTACGCGTCCCACCACTCGCGGTGGTACTGCGGCGAGGAGATGACATCGTGGTAGAGCGGCCAGATCGTGTCGTTCGAGAACCCCTCGTAGTACTCCTCGACGTCCTGCGTCGAGAGCGCCACAGGCAGCAGCCGGATGCCGCCCTCGGTGAACGGCTTGAGGTCGAGGTCCGGCTGTCCGGCCCAGCCCACCCAGGCGCCGTCGACGGACTGCATGACGGGCTCGAGTGCGGCGACGAGACCGCCCGGCGAGCGGCGCCAGATCACCTCGCCGTCGGGGCCCGGAACACGGTCGACCGGCAGTCGGTTCGCGACGATCACGAACGAGGCGGTGGGTGTGGACGAAGTCATGGGAACGCTCCTCACGGCAGCGGCGGATGCCTCCTCCAGGCTAGTCACCCGATGCGCCCCGACGTCGTCCCGCGTCAGGAAGCGCTGCGTCCGCCCCGCGCCAGCACCGCGTTCACGAGGCCCGTGAGCAGCACCAGGCCCGCCGCGATCACCGGCAGCAGCAGGGACGCCTGCGCCCCCGAGGCGTCGGCGACCTGGCCCGTGACCACGGCGCCGGCGGCCTGCCCGACGATCATCGCGGATCCGAGCATCGTCATGACGGTGGCCGACCGATCGACGGGTCCGAATGCGGCGCCCAGGCTGAACTGGGTCACCAGAGTGGGACCGATCCCGCAGCCCATCACGGCCAGCGCGACGAGCATGGTCAGAGGGTCCCGCACCCAGAGCAGCATCAGGCTCCCCCCGAACAAGATGCCCGCGAACAGCAGCCAGCGAGCAGGCAGGGAGAACCGGGCGGGCAGCAATGCCACGCTGAGCGCCAGGATCGCGGATCCCACCCCGAGCGCTCCGTAGAGCAGCCCCGCCTCCTCCGGGCGCCCGTGCTCGGTCATGAACGCCGTGAGCGAGGTGAGCATCGCCCCGAAGAACACGCCGACGCCGAGCATGCCGGCCACGACGATGAGCAGCCGGGGCCGGAACAGCGCCGACACCCGCGACGTGGCGCGGCCGTCGGCGCCGCGCTGCGTCGACACATGAGCGGCGGTGGGGTGCAGGGCGAACGCTCCCACGAACACGAGGATGAGTGCGGCGGCGAGCACGAGCGGCATCCACGGAGCGATCGCGGTGGCCAGCACACCGACCAGGAACGGCCCGAACACGAACACCGTCTCGTCGGCCGCGGACTCGTACGACATCGTCGACGATGTCGTACGCGCTCTCCGCTCGGCCGGGACGCGCTCGGCGATGATCGTGACCAGCCGCGACCGCGACATCGGAGAGACCTGCGGAGCGGTGGCGCCGATCGCGAACGCGCTGAGCAGCACGAACGGCTCGGCGGCGGACGAGTAGACGACCAACGTGAACACCACGAGGGCCGCGGCGTTGGCGACAGCGACGACGGCGAGCACGATCCGCTGACCACGGCGATCGGCAGCGGCGCCCAGCAGCGGACCGAAGCACGCGCTGCCGATGCCGACCGCAGCCGAGGTGAGCCCGCCGAGAGCCACCGAGCCGCGGGCTGCGAC
>NZ_JBFTQL010000035.1:0-34766 GCF_056398985.1 Microbacterium sp. 01T413_2 | reverse complement strand
GACGGAGGCCGACCAGATGGACAGAAGACGAAGGAGTTGGATCCATGCAACGACGACGATGGACGCAGGGGGCGATCGCGCTGAGCGGCGCGATCCTCGCCCTTGCCCTCGCCGTGCCGGCTCAGGCCGCCACGACCTCGACGCGACCGGCCGCCGGCCCCGCGCCGACCCAGATCCCGCAGCTCACCGGTGCCGAGCTCTCCGCGAGCTGGACGGCGCCGCTGAGCACGCGCGGGCGCTACGTGGTGGACGCGGACGGCGACCGGTTCAAGCTCATCTCCGCGAACTGGGACGGCGCGCAGGGGCATTGGAGCGGGAACGGATCCAAGTCCGACCCGACCACGCACAACAGCGGCGACAGTTACGACATCCCGATGGGTCTGGACCGGGTGGCGCTGCCGACCCTGATGAGTGACTTCCACTCGATCGGGATCAACAGCATCCGCCTCCCCTTCTCGAACGAAATGCTCGGGATGACGGCGGCCGTGCCGGACGCAGCGGTCGCGGCGAACCCGCAGTTGCGCGGCAAGACGCCCCTGCAGGTCTTCGACGCCGTGATCGACGCGCTCACCGCCGACGGCTTCGCCGTGATCCTGAACAACCACACCACGACATCACTGTGGTGCTGCGGCGTGGACGCCAACACCAAGTGGTACAGCAGCCAGACCACCGAGAAGTGGATCTCGGACTGGGTCATGCTGGCCCAGCGGTATCGGACGAACCCGCGCGTCGTGGGCATGGATCTGCGCAATGAGGTGCGACGAGATGTGACCGACGACGCGAACTGGGGCATGGGCGATGGCAACGACCTGTACAAGGCGTACCAGCAGGCGGCCATCGCGATCCAGAAGGTGAACCCGGACGTCCTCATCGTGATGGAGGGCATCAACTGGCAGGGGGTGCCGATCGACGGCTTCTTCCACGACCGGCCGATGCTGAAGCCGGTCGCGAACACGTCGAACACGATCCTGCACCCCGACAAGCTCGTCTATTCGGCGCACGTGTACGCGTACACCGGCCCGCAGCACACCGGTGCCACGGGCCTCGGCGAGACGCACGACCTGCGCTATCGGGACATGACGGCGGCGCAGCTCGCCGATGCCGTGACGCAGGAGGCGCTGTTCGTCACCACCGCCGGGCAGCACTACACGGCGCCGGTGTGGATGAGCGAGTTCGGCATCCGCGGGGCCGGGGAGACGGATCAGAAGAACATCGACTGGTGGAACAACTTCACCGACCTGCTCGCCGCCGACGACACCGACTTCGCGGCATGGCCGCTGGTCACGCAGGCCGATGCCGCCGGCACGTTCGCCGACACCTACGCTCTGCTCGGATACCGGCCGGACGGCAGCAGGATCAGCATCGCCGATGACTGGCGATACGCGGGGTGGCAGAAGCTCGTGACCTCCGTCGGCAAGACCGGGCACGTCGACCCCCCGACGCGCTGGAACATGCTGGGCAGCGACAGCTACCTGCCCGACACGAACGCCTCTGTGCTCATGCAGGACCGTCCCGACTGGGATCCGGGCCAGTGGAAGGGCGTCTGCCCGGACACCGAGCGCCTCCAGGGCGTGTCGCGCAGCAGCAACCGCGCCCTGTGCACCGACGCCGGGCAGCCGTCCCTCACGACCGTGCGCCACGTCGTCGGCAACGAGGCGAACGTGCAGTCCGACTGGGCCGGCGGCTACAGCAAGCTGCAGTGCGCGAACGGCGAGATCGCCGTGGGCCTCAGCCTGACCATCGGCACGGTCAACCGCTGGGCCACGTCCACGCTGCTCTGCGCGCCGAGCACGACCGCGCTGCCGCAGAGCGCCGGCCGCACCCTCTGGTTCGACCGCGCGGACAACCGGCCTGCGGGCGGAGGCTCGACCGCGAGCGACTGGGCGCCCGGACGCTTCAAGGGGCAGTGCGCGGACGGCGAGTACGTCGCCGGCATCGCCTACACCTATCAGCGGGTCCAGGGCGGCGTGCCCAGCGCTCTGCTCTGCAAGCCGCTGCACTGACCCATGCACCTGTCCCGGACGGCGTACCGTCGCTCCGGGACAGGCGCACGACCCTGCGCGACGCGACAGCGCCCCTCGACCCGACCCCTGCACCGCATTCCCCACCCCGGAAGGATCCGCCGTGATAGACACGATCCACGTCGTCTTCAAGACCCACCTCGACATCGGCTTCACGGCGCTCGCGCGCGACGTGATCGCCGGGTACACCGAGCGCTACCTGCCGCGCGCGATCGAGCTCTCCGAGGAACTGGAGCGCCGCGGCGGGCCCGCCCGATTCGTCTGGACGACCGGGTCCTGGCTGATCGATCACGTGCTGCGGGCCGGCACGCCCGCCCAGCAGGACCGGCTGGACGCCGCCCTGAGAGAGGGACGGATCCACTGGCACGCACTGCCGCTCACGACGCACACCGAGCTCATGGATCCGTCGCTCGCCGCGTTCGCCGCGTCGATCGCACAGGGGCTGGACGCCCGGTACGGTCGGCGCACCATCGCTGCGAAGATGACCGACGTGCCGGGGCACACCATCGGGCTCGTGCCTGTGCTCGCCGCGGCGGGGATCGAGTACCTGCACCTGGGCGTGAACGGCGCCTCCGCGGTCCCCGACGTGCCCGAGTTCTTCGTGTGGCGCGCACCCGACGGCGCCGAGGTCGTGGTGAACTACGCCCGCTCCTACGGCTCGGAGGGGCTCGACCTCGCCGTGGTGCCGGGCGGCACGGACGCGCTGCACCTCGCGCACACTGGTGACAACAACGGCCCGCCCTCGGCTGCCGAGGTCGAGGAGCTGTTCGCCGCCCTGACGGCCGCGCACCCCGGCGCACGGATCGTCGCATCGAACCTGGACGACTTCGCCCGCGCSSTGCTCGCGCACCGYGACGCCCTCCACGTCGTGACTGCGGAGATCGGCGACACCTGGATCCACGGCGCGGGCGCCGATCCCCTGCTCACGGCGGGACTGGGCGTGCTGCAGGGGCTGCGGACCACGTGGCTGCGCGACGGCGCGCTGGATCCGTCGTCGGCGGAGCACCACGACTTCGGCGTCGCCCTGCTTCGCATCGTCGAGCACACCTGGGGCGAGGATCTGAAGACGTACCTCCCCGACTACGTGAACTACGCCAAGGCCGACTTCCGTGCCGCGCGCGCCCGCGATGTCGTGGATCCGTCCGCGAATCCCGCGGACACCCGCACCTACGACTGGGCGTGGGCGGAGCATCCGTCGCCGCAGGGCCTCAGCTATTCCGGCTTCGAGGCGTCGTGGGCCGAGCAGCGCGCGCACCTGGATGCCGCGCTCACCGCGCTCGCCCCTGAGCGCGCCGCAGAGGCGCGCGCAGCGCTGGCCGAGCTGCGTCCGTCGGCGGATACCGGCGCCGGCCCCGCCACCCCCGAGGCCGAGGTGAGCGTCGGCGAGGAAGTCGCGCTGGGGCGGTTCCGGGTGACGTTCGGGGCGGACGGCGCGATCACCGGGCTGCGCGACGAGCGCGGGGCCGTGTGGGCGGATCCGGAGCACACGCTCGGCGCCTTCCGGCATCAGACCTTCGACGAGCGCGACGAGGAGCGCTGGCTGCAGCAGTATTGCCGCGATCTCGGACACACCGGCGTCTGGGCGATCCCCGACCAGGCGAGCCCCGGGCTCGCGATCGCCGAGACCCTGCCGGCGCGCGTGACGGCGCCCGAGCTCCGCGGCCTCACGACCCGCGCCGCTCCGGAGGGCGACGGCACGGCGCTTCTCGAGCTGACCCTCCCGGAAGAGCTCGTCGCCGAGACGGGGGCGCCGCGGCGGGTCCGCATCGAGTACCGGTTCCCGCAGGGCGAAGGCCCGATCCGGATCCTGCTCGACGTGTGCGGGCGAGAGGCGTCGCGGCTGCCCGAGGCGAGCTGGTTCGGCTTCCGTCCGGCGCCGGCCGAGAGGGCCGCCGCCGACGCCTGGGCGCTGCGCAAGCTCGGCGTGCCGGTGGACCCCCGGCGCGTGGTGAGCCGCGGCAACCGCACGCTGCACGCGGTGACGGCCGTGGAGCGCCGCGGATCCCGTCCGCTGCGCCTGCGCACCATCGACGCCCCGCTCGTCGCGGTCGGCACCCCTGCGCTGCTGCGCTTCGACGACGAGATCCCGGATCCGGCCGACGGATTCGCCGTGAACCTGCACAACAACGTGTGGGGCACGAACTTCCGGATGTGGTTCGATGACGATCTGCGCTACCGGTTCGAGCTGGACCTCGACGGCGCAGCCGCCTTCGCAGAGGAGAACCGATGACCGACGTCCGCCGCGCGTCCGCCGCCGATGACGCACTCGTGACGAGCCCGCTGGTGATCATGGCCGTGCGTCCGGACGGGTTCGAGGCGGTGTGGGCGGTGAGCCGGCTCAGCCGTGGACGGCTCGAGTGGCGCACCGACCGCGCCGAGGGTGAAGCGCGGATGGATCCGTTCGGCATGACGCCCCAGGGCGAGCAGGTGCTGCGGGTGCGCGCCGAGGGGATGCACCCCGGCACGACGGTGCAGGTGCGCGCGGTCACCGAGGCGGTCGGCGACCCCGGCGCGCAGCACGTGAGCGCATGGAAGACCGTGCGCCTGCTGGATGCGTCCGCCGCACACGCCCGGATCGCGGTGTGGAACGACACGCACCAGCGCGACGACACGATCCGCGCCCTCGACGAGCAGACTCCGGCGGTCGACCTGCTGGTGTGGAACGGCGACCTCTGCAACGACTGGAAAACCCCCGGCCAGTTCGTGAGCACCGTGCTCTCCCCCGCCCAGCGCGACATCAGCGCCGACCGGCCGCTCGAGATCACGATCGGCAACCACGACGTCCGCGGGGACTGGGCGTTCCAGCTGCAGGACTACGTGGCGACCAGGGACGGCCGGCCCTTCTCCGCCGCGCGGATCGGGCCTGTGGCGTGCCTCTTCCTGCACACGGGCGAGGACAAGCCCGACGCGCACCCCACCTTCGAGGGTCGCGTCGCGTTCGAGCCGCTGCGTGCCGAGCAGGCGCTGTGGCTGCGCGAGGCGATCGCACGGCCGGAGATCCGCGACGCGCCCTACCGTCTCGTTTTCTGCCACATCCCGCTGCGCTGGCTCGACGAGACCCCGGCCGACTACGACGACGAGGGCTACGACTGGTTCAGCCGGTTCAGCCGCGACGCCTGGCATGACGCCCTCGTCGCCTGGGGCGCGCAGCTCATCGTCTCCGGGCACACGCACGAGCCGGCGCTGATCCCCGGCGACGCGCAGTTCCCGTACGCGCAGGTCGTCGCGGGCGGGCCTGACCTCGACGCCTCCTCGGCGGAGGCCGCGACCTGGATCGACATCCAGGCGGATCCCGAGGCCCTGCGCCTGGAGATGCGCACGCTCGACGGCGCCGTACGCCTCACGCATGCCCTCGCGCCGCACGCGCCCGACCGGTCACGCTCCGATGGAGGCGATTAGACCTCGGGCCTACCAGCGCCGGCCGTGGCGCCGCTCCCACGCGGCCTCGACCGTGATCGGACGCCCGGCGTAGACGCCGGCGGGGATGGATGCGACGAGCAGAGCGGTGAGCACGATCAGCGGCACCTGCCAGCCGCCGGTCGCGGTGTGCACGATGCCGAGCAGGAGCGGGAAGATCGCGGCGAGCACATAGCCACAGCTCTGCACGAAGCCGCTCAGCGCGACCGCGGTCTCCGACTCGCGCGCGCGAATGCTGATCAGCACCAGCGCGAGCGGGAAGAGCAACCCGGCGAGCCCGTACAGCAGCACCCACAGCCACACGATCGACGGAGCGGGGAACAGCAGCAGGCCGAGCAGGCCCAGCACCGCGCCGAGCGCGCCGATCACATAGAGCCTGGTGGTCGCGTGGAAGCGCACGATGAGCACCGGCACGATCAGGGACGCGGGGAAGCCCGTGAACGCGAATAGCGACAGCAGCAGACCGGCCTGCTGCGGAGTCGTGCCGACGTGCTCGACGAGGATCGTGGGCAGCCAGGCGAACGCCGTGTAGGCCATGCTCGCAGACGTGCCGAACACGACCGCCAGCGTCCAGGCGAGGGGAATGCGGGCCAGCCGGGAGAAGACGCGCGAGCTGGACGGCGCCGTCACGATCGGACCAGTGGAAAGCGCCGCGGCGTCCTCGAACGACGGCCGGGCTGATGCGGTCCCGGCCGGATCCGTCACGTCGGCCTCGACCTGATCCTGTGCCCGGTCGCCGACCGCGGGCGCTGCCTCGGTCTCCGCGGGCGGGGCCGTGGCACCGACAGCCGTGCCCTCGGTCCGCGCGCGCAGCAGCATCACGATCCAGGGGATCGTCCCGGCGAGCGCGAACACGGCCCACATCGCGAGGGACACCCGCCAGCCGGCGACGTCCGCCGCCGGGACCGCGACCAGCGGCGGCAGGAACGTCGAGAACGCCATCACCGTCGTGTACAGCGTCATCATCAGGCCGAGCCGGTCGGGGAAGTACTTCTTCACCAGCGGCGGCATCAGGATGTTCGCCATGCCGACGCCGGCGAACACGAGCGCCGTGGCGATCAGCAGCGTGGTCGCGTCGACGGCGAACCCGCGCCCGACGAGCCCCACCGTCACGGCGCTCAAGGCGATGACGGCCACCCGCTCGAGACCGAGCCGGCGCTCCATGAGCGGGGTGAGCAGCCCGAACAGCGCGAAGCACACCGGCGGCGCGGTTCCGATCAGGCCGACCACGGCAGCCGGCATGGGGAAGTCGCGCGCCACGTGGTCGACGACCGGTGACAGCGAGGCCACGGCGGAGCGCAACGAGAACGCGACGAGGACGATGCCGAGCACCGCCAGGACGCGCCCGCGCCAGAGCGGTCGGACCTCGGGTCCGCCCGCCGTCACGAGCTCTGCGATCCCTCGAGCCAGCCCAGGTACTCCTCGGTGACGGTTCCGGTGACGTACCGGCCGTCGAAGGGGCTCAGGTCGAGATCGGTGAGCTCGGATCCCTCGGTGATCGCGGCCTTGAGGTCCTCGACCTCCTGGTACACGAGCCGGTCGGCGCCGAGCACCTCGGCGATCTCGGGGATCGTGCGGCCGTGCGCGATGAGCTCGTGCTTGGACGGCATGTTGATGCCGTACACGTGCGGGTGCCGGATGGGCGGGGCTGCGGAGGCGAAGATGACCGACTTCGCGCCGGCGTCGCGMGCCATCTGGATGATCTGCTTCGAGGTGGTGCCGCGCACGATCGAGTCGTCGATGAGCAGCACGTTCTTGCCCTTGAACTCAGTCGACATCGCGTTCAGCTTCTGACGCACGCTCTTCTTGCGCACCGCCTGCCCCGGCATGATGAAGGTACGGCCGACGTAGCGGTTCTTGTAGAAGCCCTCGCGGTACTCGATGCCGAGCTTGCGGGCGACCTCCATCGCGGCGGGCCGCGAGGAGTCGGGGATGGGCATGACCACGTCGATCTCGTCCAACGGCACGTGCTTCGCGATCGTGTCGGCGAGGCGGTCGCCCATGCGCAGCCGCGACTCGTACACGGAGATGCCGTTCATGACCGAGTCGGGCCTGGCCAGATACACGTACTCGAACGCGCAGGGCGCGAGGACCGGATCCGCCGCGCACTGCTTCGTGAACAGCTCGCCCTCGTTGGTGATGAACACGGCCTCACCCGGCTCCACCTCGCGGACGATCTCGTAGTCGCCGTTCTCGAGCACGAGGGACTCGCTCGCGACGACCCACTCCTCGGCCCCCTCGCGGGTGCGCTTGCCGAGGATCAGCGGGCGGATCCCGAACGGGTCCCGGAACGCGAGCAGCCCGTATCCGGCGAGGATGGCGATGACGGCGTACGCGCCCTCGATGCGCTTGTGCGTGCGCGCGACCGCCTCGAAGATGCGCTCCGAGTCGAGGTCGACGGTCGAGGTCGAGGTCTGCAGTTCGTGCGCGAGCACGTTCAGCAGCAGCTCGGTGTCACTCGAGGAGTTCAGATGACGGCGATCCCGGTGCGCCATGTCGGCGGTGAGCTCGCGCGTGTTCGTGAGGTTGCCGTTGTGGATGAGGACGATGCCGTACGGCGCATTCACGTAGAACGGCTGGGCCTCCTCCTCGCTCGACGCCGTGCCCTTGGTGGCGTAGCGCACGTGGCCGAGGCCGACGTTGCCGAGCAACGAGCGCATGTCGCGGGTACGGAACGCCTCGCGCACCATGCCCTCCGCCTTGGCCATGTGCATGACCCCGCTCGGCTCGGCCGTGGCGATGCCGGTCGCGTCCTGGCCGCGGTGCTGCAGCAGCAGGAGCGCGTCATAGATGTCCTGGTTGACCGGGGCGTGCCCGACCATTCCGACGATGCCGCACATGAGGTCAGTTCGCTCCGTCCGCGTAGGCGCCGACCAGGCGCACGGCACCACCGTCGACGCCCTTGGCGCCCTGCTCGAAATCGCCGGCCGGGCGTACGGCGACGGCATCGAGCCGCACCGTCCCGACCTGCCAGGTGTCGATGCCCCCGGCCGTGAGCGCGTCGGCGATCGCGGTGGCGGAGGCGGCGTCGACGACCGCGAGGAAGCCGATGCCGAGGTTCCAGGTGCCCTCGCTGGACTCGAGCGAGGTGCCCGCCAGATCGCTCAGCACACGGAACACCGGGGCCGGGGACCACGTGGAGCGGTCGACCTCGGCCCAGGATCCCTGCGGCAGCACGCGGGCGAGGTTCGCGGCGATGCCGCCGCCGGTGACGTGGCTGAGGGAGTGCACGGCGCCCTCGAAGCGATCGGTCAGGCCGAGCAGCGGAGTCGTGTAGAGGCGGGTGGGGGTCAGCAGCGCCTCACCCCAGGTCGCGCCGAGGTCGTCGGCGCGGTCGCCGTAGCCGATGCCGGCCTTGGCGAGGATGTGCCGCACGAGCGAGTAGCCGTTCGAGTGCAGGCCGCTGGACGCGAGGGCAAGCACGACGTCGCCGTCCCGCACGCGCTCGGATCCGAGGATCCGGTCCGCCTCGACGATGCCGGTCGCCGCGCCCGCGACGTCGTAGTCGTCGACGCCCAGCAGACCCGGGTGCTCGGCCRTCTCGCCGCCGACGAGGGCAGTGCCGGTGAGCTCGCAGGCCTCGGCGATGCCGCGCACGATGTCGGCGATGCGCTCGGGGACCACCTTGCCGCAGGCGATGTAGTCGGTCATGAACAGCGGCTTCGCGCCGACCACGACGATGTCGTCCACGACCATGCCGACCAGGTCGTGCCCGATCGTGTCGTGCTTGTCGATCGCCTGCGCGATGGCGACCTTCGTGCCGACGCCGTCGGTGCTCGAGGCGAGCAGCGGCCGGCGGTAGCCGAGCAGGGCGGAGGCGTCGAAGAGACCGGCGAATCCGCCGACCCCGCCGAGCACCTCGGGTCCGTGCGTGGCACGGACGGCGGACTTCATGAGTTCGACGGCGCGATCGCCGGCTGCCGTATCGACGCCGGCCTCAGCATAGGTGCGGGAGGACACCCGTCAATCCTACCGGCGGGCGACTGTGCGAAGACCCGGGAGACCGCCGCCGTCCCGGCCCGCCCGCAGGGCGGTCGGACGGACCGATCCGAAAGGTCCTGGTGCATCGTCCACGGACCTGGTAATACTTGACTCCCCCGATCCTGAGAGACCCCTGAAGGCGTGTGACGCGCTGGATGTGAGACCGCACGGCAACGACGCCGTGCGGTGGCAAGTGGAGAGGACGATCGTGGCACGCACTCAGAAGGACAAGGGATCCGCACCTGCTCCGGCGGAGGAGGCGGCCGCCGTGAAGAGATCGGCGCCGCGTCGCCGCGCGGCGAGTGCTGCGGCCGCGAAGGCTCCGGTCACGCCCGTGGCGAAGACAGCCGGCGCATCGCGATCACGCGCCCGCAAGCCGGTGCCGATGCCCACCACGTCGGCGAACACCGGACCGCTGCCGGTGGCCGCCCCCACGCTCGATCCCGAGATCGCTCCCGGGGAGCCGCCGGTCCGTCGTCACGGCCTGCGGAACATGTCGGAGATCCGGCACTTCTTCCGCACCAACCGCACCCCGATCTYCTTCGTGGGCGCGTCGTCGTTCAACCTGCTGGGCCTGGATCGCTGGGTGCGCGGATTCTCGTACATCGCCTACTACGACAGCTGGCAGGGCGCGCATCCGCGCGTGTTCAGCCCGATCCACAAGCCGTACATCGAGTGGGAGAGCGGCGAGCAGATCAACAACTGGCTGCTGCGCCACCACGAGGTGCGAGCGCACATCGCCCGACTCACTCCGGCGGGAGAGAAGCCGCGCATCGCGCTGGTGTTCTTCGACGAGGAGACCGAGGCGATCTGCGAGGAGCTCGGCTACGAGCTGATCCTGCCCAAGGCGTCACTGCGGGAGCGCCTCGACTCGAAGATGGTGACCACCCGGATCGCGGACTCCGTCGGCGTTCCCAGCGTGCCGAACGTGATCACGAAGGCGGAGTCCTTCGAGGACCTGATGGCACAGGCCGAGAAGGCCGGTCTCGGATCCGACCTCGTCGTTCAGACCGCTTACGGCGATTCGGGCAAGACCACGTACTTCGTCACCGACCGCGCTTCGTTCGACAAGAACGCGGCCGACGTGATCGGCCATGAGATCAAGGTCATGAAGCGGATCAACAACCGCCCGATCGCCGTCGAGGCGGTGCTCACCCGGCACGGCACGATCGTCGGCCCGTTCATGACCGAGATCACCGGGCACAAGGAGCTCACCCCGTATCGCGGTGGCTGGGCCGGCAACGAGATGTTCCCGGGCGTGCTCGACGAGCCCACCCGGCATGCGGCGACCAGCCTCGTGCGCAAGCTGGGCGACGCGCTGAGCGCGGAGGGCTACCGGGGCTTCTTCGAGGTCGACGTGCTGCTGGACACCGACACCGGCGACGTGTACCTGGGCGAGCTGAACCCGCGCATCTCCGGCGCCTCCGCGATCACGAACGTGACCGCGGGCGCGTACGCCGACATCCCGCTGTTCGTGTTCCACCTGCTCGAGTTCTCCGGGGTGGAGTTCGACCTCGACGTCGACGAGATCAACGACCGCTGGGAGGAGCTCGCCGCCGCCGACCAGTGGAGCCACATGATCATCAAGCACACGGATCCGACCGTGGAGCACATCGATGTGGCTCCGCCCACCGGCCGTTACGTGCTGGATGCGTACGGTCGCCTCGCATTCTCGCAGGGCGACCTGGACTGGCACCTGCTCGGCAGCGAGTCGGAATCGTTCTTCCTGCGGATCTACGGCCCGGGAGACTACCGTTGGAAGGGCGCGGATCTGGGGATCCTGGTCACCAAAGGCCGGCTGCAGACGCCCACAGGGCGCCTGTCCATCCGCGCGAAGCATCTCATCGAGTCCATCCGGGCGATGTACGCGGCCACGCCGCTGCCGCCCGCGGCGGAGATCGACGAGCACGAGCAGATCGGAACCGAACCGACACCATGAGCGGTGATGTGACACCCCCGTCGACGGACACCTGGAACGGCACCATACCGGCGGCGGGCGGTGCACCGGACGGCCCGCGACCGATCGACGGGTTCATCCCCCCGCTCGAGGCCTGGCAGCAGGAGCCCAACCTGCGCTGGTCGATGCAGCACATGGCGGACTTCCTGCCGGTGCACGAGATCTCCTCGCGAGGGCGCACGCTCGCGCTGCCCTCGGTGCCGGCCGATCTCAGCCACATCGACGTCCCGCACCCGTGGGAGCCGCGTTCGGCGCCGTTCGAGGACGTGATGGCCTCGACCTTCACAGACGGATGGATCGTCTCGCGCGACGGCGCGGTCATGGGCGAGCAGTACACCGGCACGATGTCAGCGAGCGTGCTGCACCTGCTGATGTCGGTGAGCAAGTCGCTCACGACGGCCGTCGCCGGCACGCTCATGGGCGCCGGAGCGCTGGATGCGGGAGCGCAGGTCACCGCCTACGTCCCGGCTCTGGCCGGATCCGGCTACGAGGGCGCACGCGTGCGCGACCTGCTCGACATGCGCACGGGCGTGCGGTTCTCCGAGGCGTATCTGGACGAGAACGCCGAGGTCCGCCTGCTCGAGGAGGCCATCGGCTGGGCGCCGCGCAGGCACCCCGACACCCCTGGCACGCTGCGCGACTTCCTCGCGACGCTGGGCGCGGACGGCCCGCACGGCGGCCGCTTCGACTACAAGTCGTGCGAGACCGACGCGCTCGCGTTCGTGCTCGAGGGCGCGACCGGCGTGCACGCGGCCGATCTCATGTCCGAGCGGCTGTGGGGTCCGATGGGGGCGGAGTTCGGCGCGAACGTCGGCGTGGACGCGGTCGGTGCGGGCATGTTCGACGGCGGCGTCTCGGCGTCCCTGCGGGATCTGCTGCGCTTCGGCACGCTGTTCCTCCGCGACGGCGCAGCGATGGACGGGAAGCAGGTGCTTCCCTCGTCCTGGATCGCGGAGACCATGGCCGGCGCACCCGACTCCCGCGCGGCGTTCGCGAACGCGGCGGAGCCGACGCTCATGCCCGGCGGCATGTACCGCAACGGGTTCTGGTTCCCGTACCCGGGGTCCGACGTCTTCCTCGCGCTCGGCATCCACGGACAGATGATCTACGTCAACCGTGCCGCGAACGTCGTCGCCGCCAAGCTCTCCAGCTGGCCGACGCCGCAGGATGCCGAGCGGCTGCTGTGGACGATCAAAGCCTTCGACGCCGTCGCCCGAACGATCGGCTGACCGGCGCGTTTCGCGGCACCGGATCCGCATTTCCGGTTCGGGGAGCGATGCCGGTCCTGTTCCTGCACGGATCAGGACGGACATCGCTCCCTGAATCGTGAATCGAGCCGCCCCGCGAGGCCCCGGAATCCGTACGATGGGGCCATGGTCGACAAGCCGCAGTGGCTGGTGCGCGAGGAGGCCGGGATCCCGGTGCTCGTCGCACTCGCGCTGCGCCAGCGGCTCGGCGTACGGACCCCCGCCGAGCTTCCCACGCTGAGGGATCATCCGCTGCGCGCCTTCGACGACGCCGGGGCGGACGACGTGCTCGAACGGCAATGGCGGGCGTACTGGGACATGACGGTCGAGCCGGAGACGCACCCGTCCGCCGCTCCGCTCGAGCTCATCGACGGCTTCGACACGATCGTCGCGCTCCCCGCCGTCGGAGCCGAGCGGCTGCGCACCGCGATCGCCCCGCTCGCCGCCGAGGTGGTGCGCTACGCGAACGAGGCGCAGCAGCGCTATTCCCGGTCCGTCTCCGGCACCGGTGATCCGTATCGGGCATACGCCGCGGCGCTCGCGGAGTTCGAGCGCGACACCGGGCGCCGCGCGCACTCCTTCGAGCTGAACGTGCACGTGCTGCCGCTCGCGCAGCGCGGAATCTGGCGCATCGGGGCGTTCAGCATCGCGGTGACCGACAGCCTCCGGCACGAYCCSGTSGACTTCGACAGCGCCATCCGCCCCGTCATCGCCGAGGTCGCCTGACCGGTTGACGGCTGCCTGCGCTCGTGCCCTCGCGCGGGCTACTCGACGACGGTCTCGTGGTCGACGCGCACCACGCGCTCACTGTGGCGGGCGGCGCGTTCGAGCAGCAGCGCGATGACGCCGAACACGGCGATACCGGCCGGCACGGTCCACAGCAGCAGGAAGCCGAACACCTGGCCGAACGGGTAGGAGACCTGCGTGGCCTCCGAGGCGCCGAAGTTGCCGAACACGGTCAGCAGGAACGCGAGAACGACGCCCAGGCCCACGCCGATGCCGAGGAAGACGCCCCAGCGCGGCGCTCGACGAACGCGCGCGATCTCGATCTCGGGCGTGCGATGCGGCTGCGACGTGCTCATGGATCCATTGTCCCACGCGCACCTGTGCGGGGATCCGGCGGATGATTAGGGCCGCAGCGGCAGCAGCTCGGTCAGGTCGGCGCGCGTGCCGGAGGCGTGGATGCGGCCCGCATCGACGGCGGCGGCCCAGGTCTCGGATCCGATCGCGACGGCGATCCACGTGGCGGGATCCAGCTCGACGACATTCGGCGGCGTGCCCCGCGTGTGCCGCGGCCCTTGCACGACCTGCACGGCACCGAACGGCGGCACGCGCACCTCGACGCTGTTGCCCGGAGCCTTCTCGTCGAGCAGCTGCAACAGGTAGCGCACGGCTGTGGCGTAGTCGGAGCGGGCCGGCTTCTCCCCGGCCGTGAGCGCGGCGCGGGCCGCCTCGAGCGCCGCGCGCCCCGCCGTCGTGTCGATCCTGCTCGCCATGGGTCCATGCTAGGCACGCCGGGCATAGGCTCGGCACGATGACTTCCTCCGCCGAGACGCCCGCCACGGACACCGCAGCCGGGGCGCGCGCCGACCTGCTCGCGGCGGCGGCGAAGGGCGCACTCGGACTGGGCCGCTTCCCCGGGGTCGACGACGACGCGCACGCCGCGTCCGTGCTGATCCTGTTCGGCCGCCTCGACGACGAGCCGTCCGATGCGGACGCCGTGACCGTGCCGGCCGACCTCGACGTGCTGCTGCAACGTCGTGCGGCGACGCTCTCCTCGCACCCCGGCCAGGTCTCGTTCCCCGGCGGACGCCGGGAGGACGCGGATCCGGATCCCGCCGCGACCGCCCTCCGCGAGGCGCAGGAGGAGACAGGACTGGATCCGGCCGGCGTCGAGATCCTCGCGACTCTGCCCGAGATCCCCCTCGCCGCCAGCAACCACCTCGTCACCCCGGTGCTGGGCTGGTGGCGGGAGCCCTCGCGCGTGGTCGCGGTGGATCATGCCGAGACCGTGCAGGTGTTCCGCGTGCCGGTGGCCACGCTGCTGGATCCGGCGACCCGGTTCACCTCCACCCTCACGCGGATCGGGCAGACCTTCCGCGGGCCCGCCTTCGACGTGGACGGCACCATCGTGTGGGGCTTCACGGCGATGGTTCTCGACGGCGTCTTCGAGGCCGCGGGGTGGACCCTGCCGTGGAACCGCGCCGATGAGAGGCCGATCCGGCTCGAGGTGTGACCGACCGGGCGCCGCACGGCCGTCATCGGCATGCGCGCGCTCGGTAGGCTTGCGGGGTGAAGATCCTCGTCCTCGGTTCCGGTGCCCGTGAGCACGCGATCATCCTCGCCCTGCGTGCGGAGCACAAGGGGCACGAGATCCTCTGCGCCCCCGGCAACGCCGGCATCGCGCAGCACGCGACCCTGGTCGAGGTGGATCCGATGGACGGCTCCGCCGTGCGCGCGTTCGCCGATGAGCATGCCGTCGACCTCGTCGTGATCGGCCCCGAAGCGCCGCTCGTCGCGGGCGTCGCCGACGTGGTGCGCGAGCACGGGATCCCCGTCTTCGGCCCCGGTCGCGCCGCCGCACAGCTGGAGGGGTCCAAGGCGTTCGCGAAGCGGATCATGGAGGCGGCCTCCGTGCCGACCGGCCGTGCCGTGCGCGCGAGCTCGACGGCCCAGGTCGAGGCCGCGTTCGACGACCTCGGCGCCCCCTACGTGGTGAAGGCCGACGGCCTCGCCGCAGGCAAGGGCGTCATCGTCACCGAGGACCGTGCGGCCGCGCTCGCGCACGCCGAGCACTATCTGCCCCACGGCCCCGTGCTCATCGAGGAGTTCCTCACCGGGCCCGAGGTCTCGCTGTTCTTCCTCAGCGACGGCGACACCGTGCGCGCGCTCAGCCCCGCACAGGACTTCAAGCGCGCCCTCGACGGTGATGAGGGCCCGAACACCGGCGGCATGGGTGCGTACTCGCCGCTGCCGTGGCTCGAGGAGCAGTTCGGCAGCGAGGCCGCGTTCGTCGAGGAGGTCACTCGCACGGTCGCCCTTCCGGTCGTGAAGCAGCTCGACGCCGAGGGCACGCCGTTCATCGGCCTGCTCTACGCCGGCCTCATCCTCACCCCGAACGGCGTGCGCGTGATCGAGTTCAACGCGCGCTTCGGCGACCCGGAGACCCAGGTCGTGCTGCCGCGCCTGCGCACCCCGCTGTCGCGACTGCTGCTCGCGGCAGCCACCGGCACGCTCGAAGACCAGCCGCAGCCGCAGTTCTCGGACGACGTCGCGATCACCGTGGTGCTCGCGAGCGAGGGCTACCCCGAGGCGCCGCAGACCGGCCGCCCGATCGAGGGCCTGGCCGAGGCCGCGGCGGTCGAGGGCGTCGGCATCGTGCACGCGGCGACCGCGGGCCCCGACGCACCGGGCGGCAACCTCATCGCCACCGGCGGCCGGGTGCTGAACGTGGTCGCGACCGGATCCGACTTCGTCGACGCCCGCACCCGCGCCTATGAGGCGATCGGCCGGATCCGCCTCGACGGCGCGCACTTCCGCACCGACATCGCCGCCCGCGTCGCGCAGTAGCCCGAGCGCGCGCGCACGGGCCTGGTCTGCACAAGGCCCGCGAGACGCCGACCGCGAACGCCGACGCCCCCTCGCATCATCGATACCCCCTCGTACGATCGTCCGTACGAGGGGGTATCGGCGCTCAGGCGGGGTATCGGCGCTCAGAGGGCGCGGACGAGACGAGCGCTGCGTCAGCGCTTCACGAGGTGCTCCGGACGCTGCATGAACAGGATCCCGATCACGCCGAGGAAGAGCACGGTGGCGGGCAGGATCATCGACTGCGCCATGGCGGTCGAGAACCCCGCCACCACGAACTCGGGCAGCTTGCCCGTGCCGAAGTCGCCGCCGTGGCTGGCCGCACCCGGAAGGTTCGCCTCGAGTCGGCCCTGCATGAGGGCGGCGATGGCKGCCGATCCCAGSACGGAWCCGATCGTCCGGGTGGTGTTGTAGATGCCGGCACCCGCGCCCGCCTGGCGCGGAGCGAGGTTGCGCGTCGCGGTGGTGGCCAGTGGGCCCCACATCCCCGCCTGGCCGATGCCCATGAGCGCCGACGGCAGCAGGAACATCCAGATCGGGGTGTCCGGGTTCATCAGCAGTCCGTACCAGATCAGCGCGACCGTGGTCAGGCCGAGGCCCGGCACGAGCAAGACGCGGGGATCCACCCGGTCCAGGATGCGGCCCGCGATGGGGGCGAGCACGCCCGACAGCACCGCCATCGGGATCAGCAGCAGCGCCGCCTCGGTCGGCGTGAGGCCGCGGGCGAGTTGGTAGAAGAACATCATCGGCAGGGACATCGAGGTCACCGTGAAGCCGACGGCGGCGATGCCGAAGTTCGCGACCGAGAAGTTGCGGTCGCGGAACAGGCCGAGGGGCACCAGAGGCTCGCTGCGGGTCTTCGCCTGCTGCCAGATGAAGATCGCCATCACCACGACGCCCGCGCCGATCATCGCCCAGATCCATCCGGCCCAGTCGTAGTGCTGCCCCTCCTGCAGCCCGAAGACGATGAGGAACAGCCCGAGGGCGCTGAGAACGACGCCGACCATGTCGAACCGGTGCTCGTGCGTCTTCAACCGCGGGACGAGGACCGCGGCCAGCACGAAGCCGATCACGCCGACCGGAAGGTTGATGAAGAAGATCCACTCCCATCCGAAGGCGTCCACCAGCAGGCCGCCGGCCAGCGGGCCCACCAGCGTCGCGACGCCCGCCGTCGCGCCCCACAGCCCCATCGCGGCGCCCCGGCGCTCGGCCGGGAACGTGCGGGTGATGACCGCCATGGTCTGCGGCGTCATCAGCGCGGCGCCGAGTCCCTGCACGGCACGGAACGCGATCAGCATCTCCAGCGTGCCGGAGAGACCGCAGCCGAGCGAGGCCAGGGTGAAGATCGTCAGACCGATGAGGTAGATGTTCTTCGGGCCGAACCGGTCGCCGAGGCGGCCGGTGATCAGCAGCGGCACGGCGTAGGCGAGCAGGTAGGCGCTCGTCACCCACACCACGTTGTCGAGGTTGTTGGTCTTCGGGTCGAGCGCAGCCTTGATGGCCGGGTTCGCGACGGAGACGATCGTGGTGTCCACGAGGATCATGAAGAAGCCGATGACCAGCGCCCAGAGGGCGGGCCAGGGGCTCTTCGGCTTGTGGCCGGCGGCGTAGGCGCCGGTCGACGTACCGATGGTTTCAGCCATTCTGGTGTGCCTTTCGCTTGGCAAGAAGGTGGTCCGGATCCGGCCCCCACGCGAAGTCGGGGGACGAGATCCGGGGGATCAGGGTGTCGAGCCAGTCGATCTCCGCCTGCAGCATCAGGCGGTGTCGGAACGGTTCGAGGAGGTACTGCTCCGGCACGTCGCGCGTCGCGGCGCCGTCCAGCGCGCCGCAGATCGTGTCGAGCTCCTGCCGGAGCAGCCCGAGCCGCTGAGTGAGCAGGTCGACCGCCTCGTCCCGGTCGAGGTTGTGCGCCTCTGCCAGGGCGACGCGGAACGGGGTCTGCCGCCGACTGCCGCCGAGTTCGCGGCGCACCCATTCGCGCACCGCGTCCGCGCCGGCCGCCGTGACCGCGTAGGTCGTGCGTTCGGGGCGGTTGCCGTCGCGATCGACGCCGACCTCCTCGAGCAGCCCCTGCCCGTGCAGGCGGGCGACCGTGTGGTAGAGCGTGCCGTTGGAGATCGGGATGATCCTGTCGTCGCGACGGGCGCGCAGCAGCCGCGCCATCTCGTAAGGGTGCATGTCGCCCTCGCTCAGCAGGGCGAGCACCATCACCCCCAGGGGGGTGAGCGCCGGATCCTTCACCATCACTCCGTCCCGACTAGTCCATGTGGACTAGTCGGATAGGACTATACGCCGAAACAACAGCCGACGCCAGCCCGGAGCCGTCGCTCATCGCAGCGCCGTGGCGAGCTGGGCGGAGGTGAGCTCGCGATCGGCGAAGACCAGGCGCATCACGGCGGGATCCGGATTCCCGACGTCCGGCGCGCGGTGCACGAGAGTCAGACCCGCCTTCTCCGCGACCGCCGCGGACGCGCGGTTGTGCTCGACGAGGTAGGCGATCACCGGACGCTCGGGCGCGACCTCGGCAGCAGCCGCCCGCGCCGCCTGCGCCAGCTCGGTCGCATAGCCGTGACCGTGGTGCTCGGCCGAGAGCCGGTAGCCGAGGTTCCAGACGCCCGCCGCGGGGTCATCGCCATCGGCGGTGAGCAGCGTGCATCCGCCGTTGCCGATCATCTCGCCGGTCCCCCGCAGCAGCACCGTCCAGGTGCCGAGCCCCGCACCCTCCCAGCTGCGCCCCCACCGCGCCATCATCGTCTGGATCTGGTCAGGATCGGTGGGCCGCAGGCTGGGGAAATGCGTCCAGACCCGCGGATCCGCATGGATCGCGAACACCGATGCGAGATCGCCCGGGACAGGTCGACGCAGTAGGAGGCGGTCGGTCGTGGTCTCGAGGGGAAAGGCGGCGCTCACGAGAGCAACCTACGCGTCGCCACGGACATCGCCGGCTCCGGCCACCGCGATAATGGACGCGTGAGCACACCCCTCGAACTCTCCGGCTGGCGTCACCTCTACTCCGGCAAGGTCCGCGATCTGTACGCCCCCGAGGATCCGGCTGACAAGCGCCTGCTCGTCGTCGCGAGCGACCGCGTGAGCGCCTTCGACTTCGCCCTCGAGCCGGGGATCCCCGAGAAGGGCGCCCTGCTCACCGCGCTCAGCCGCTGGTGGTTCGACCGGCTCGCAGAGGGACCGGATCCGATTCCGAACCACCTGGTGGACGGCGACATCTCGGCCGAGGTCGCCGACCGCGCGATGCTCGCGATGTCCCTGGAGATGCTGCCGATCGAATGCGTGGTGCGCGGATACCTGACCGGATCCGGCTGGGCCGAGTACCAGCAGAGCGGGACCGTCTGCGGCATCGCGCTGCCCGCCGGCCTGCAGAACGGCGACCGGCTGCCCGAGCCGCTGTTCACCCCGGCGTACAAGGCCCCCATGGGCGAGCACGACGAGAACATCACGTTCGAGCGCACCGCCGAGCTCGTCGGCGCCGAGCGCGCCGCCCAGCTGCGGGATGTCTCTCTCGCGGTCTACCGCCGGGCTGCGGCCATCGCCGAGGAGCGCGGACTGATCCTCGCCGACACGAAGTTCGAGTTCGGCGTCGATGCCGACGGTGTGCTGCGGCTCGCCGACGAGGTGCTSACSAGCGACTCCTCSCGGTACTGGGACGCGGAGTCGTGGCGGACCGGATCCACCCCCGCCGAGCGGATGGCGAGCTTCGACAAGCAGATCGTGCGCGACTGGCTGAGCGCCCACTGGGACAAGCAGGGCACCCCGCCCGTGCTGCCCGACGAGGTGGTCGCCCAGACCGCCGCACGTTACGCCGAGCTGCTGCAGCGCCTGACGGCCTGACGGGTCGCGTACCGGCCGCCGCGTGCCGAGATCAGGACAAGTGACCGAGAACAGGACGTTTCGCGCGGAAGGATCCTGATCTCGGTCATTCCTCCTGATTTCGGCGCGAACGGCCGGCCGGGCGCCGCGCAGCGGCGAGGCCGCGTGTCTGCGGGGCCGTGTCGCCGGCGGGACCAGGCGACGGGGATCCCTGCTCCCAGGGAACGCCCAGGATAGGGTTTCCACAGCCCCCTCCCCCGATCCCGAGGAGCCCGCATGGCCCTGTGGAAGATCCACGGCAACGGACGCACCGTCGAACCCGGCGCCGTCGTCCACCCCGATGAGCGCCTGAACTGGCCCGCCACGATCGCGATCGGCGTGCAGCACGTCGTGGCGATGTTCGGCGCGACCTTCCTGGTGCCGATCCTCACCGGCTTCCCGGTGCCGACGACCCTGCTGTTCAGCGGCGTCGGCACGCTGCTGTTCCTGCTGATCACGCGCAACAAGCTGCCGAGCTACCTCGGATCCTCCTTCGCGTTCATCGCCCCGGTGACCGCCGCGACCGCCGCCCACGCGACCGGCGGCGACAGTGGGATCGGCGCCGCCCTCGCCGGCATCGTCGCCGTCGGCGTGCTGCTCGCGCTCATCGGCGTCGTGGTGCATGTCGCCGGCGTGAAGTGGGTGGACCGGTTCCTGCCGCCGGTGCTGGCGGGCACCATCGTCGCGCTGATCGGGTTCAACCTCGCCGGCGCCGCGTACGGCAACTTCGCCAAGGCGCCCGTCACCGCGACCTTCACGCTTGCGATCACGATCATCTTCGCGGTGCTGTTCCGCGGGTTCCTGGGGCGGATCTCGATCTTCCTCGGCGTGATCGCGGGCTACATCTTCGCCGGCTTCCGCGGCGAGCTCGACTTCTCGGCGGTCGACAAGGCCGCGTGGGTGGGGCTTCCCACCTTCCACTTCCCCGACTTCGGCACCCCGAGCGTGTGGAGCGGCATCGCGATGTTCCTCCCCGTCGTGCTCGTGCTCATCGCCGAGAACGTCGGCCACGTGCGCGGCGTCGCGACCATGGTCGAGGACCCGGAGATCAACCAGCAGACCGGCAAGGCGCTCATCGCCGACGGCGTCTCGACCACGATCGCCGGCTTCTTCGGCGGATCCGGAACCACCACCTACGGCGAGAACATCGGCGTCATGGCGTCGACCAGGGTGTACTCGACCGCCGCGTACTGGGTCGCCGGCATCGCCGCGATCCTGCTCAGCCTCTCCCCGAAGTTCGGGGCGATCATCAACTCGGTACCCGCGGGCGTGCTCGGCGGCATCACGACCGGGCTGTACGGCCTCATCGGCGTGATCGGCATCAAGATCTGGGTCGACAACCGCGTCGACTTCTCCCGCCCGGTCAACCAGTACACCGCCGCCGTCGCGCTCATCATCGCCGTCGGAGGCTTCTCGATCGCGATCAAGGACTCCGGCTTCATGCTCGGCGGCATCGTCATCGCCACGGTGGCGGCGATCATCATCTATCACGGCGGCAACGCGATCGCCCGGCTGCGCAAGACCGGTGCGGACGACCCCCGTCCGCTCGAGGCCGTGGGGCCGATGGGCGGCGACCCGGCCTGATCCGCGCGACTGCTCAGCGCGAAGCCCGCGCCCGCAGCTCGGATCCCGAGCCGGGCGTGGGCTTCGTCATTCCGGGGAGCGGCGCTTCAGGCTCCGGCAGACCGTAGCGGCGGTGCACCCAGCGGCGCGCCTCCTCGAGCGGATACGAGTCGCCGTACATGATGCGCTGCCCGACGATCCCGTCGAGCACGCTGCGGAGCATGATCTCCTCGAGCGCCGGATCCGCGTCGCCGCGGTCGCGGAAGATCGAGCGCACCGCGTCCTCCGCGGCGATGACCCCTGCCATGTGCCGCCGCTCCCCCTCGGCGAACAGAGCTCGCGTGGTCGGCTGCTGCTGCAGGGCGATGACCACGCGCTGCAACGGAAGGGCGACGGCGGTCATGCCGAGCGCGGTGTCGATGATGGCTGCCAGCCGCACCTCCGGAGGGAGCGACGCGGCCGACGGCGGCGGCACTCGCTCCGACTCGGGCTGCTCGGGCTCGGTGGCCGGCTCCGACTCGGGCTCAGGCCGCGCGGCGATCTCTTCGCCTCGGGCCGCGCTCCCGGGGTCGGCCGCCGCCCCGCCGTGCGCGATGCCGAGCAGCATCTCGAACCAGCGGTCGATCACCGCCTGGACGAGCTGCTCTTTTCCGCCGAAGTAGTAGTTGACCAGCCCCTGTGCGACGCCCGCGCGTCCGGTGATGTCGGCGATCGTCGCGCCGTCGATCCCGCGCTCGGCGAAGACGTCGATCGCCGCCTCGAGCAGGCTCTCGCGGGAGCGCTCCCTGGCGACGCGGTTCTGCTCCGGGGAGCGTGCCATGCGACGTGCCTTCCGGATCCGTTTTCCGGGTGAGGGATCCTTTCGCTACATTAATCACTGAACAAGTGTTCAACCTACGATTCCCCCCAGACTGGAGGCGCCTTCATGCACGGCAGCGCGCGCGTGGATCTGAACGACCTCGGCAGCATCATCGGCTGGCTCTTCGCCCAGTGGTGGGTGTGGGTGATCGTCGGTGTCGTCGTGCTGTTCTTCCTCGTCGTGTGGATCATGCCGGCCGCGAAGGTGAAGCCCTCCGAGGCGTACCCGACCGACGACCGCGAGGCGAACGAGATCGCGCTGGGCTTCCTGCAGATCGTGAACCAGCCGTCCGGGCCGTGGAACGATCCGACCGCGTCCGCGCTCAGCGACGGGGAGAAGAAGCGGCTCGTCGAGATGTGGGGCGTGGCGACGCGTGAGGAGTGGCTCGCCGGCATCGAACGTCTCGTCACGGGCCGGCGCCGACGCGACGTGTGGGTGACCTGCCTGGCGATCCGCGCCGAGCTGGCCGGCCGGCTCGGTCGCGTGCCGAAGAGCAAGGAGTGGACGTCCGCGATCATCGAGGCCGGCGGCGACAAGCGCGATGCCCGCTCCTTCGTCGCCGCGATCGAGGGCGTCGAGGGGCAGGTGCGCAAGCTCGTCGGCAAGGACATCGTGACGCCGGACGTCTACGTCCGCACGCTCGACGGCTACGCGCTCGGCCAGGCCATCGCACTCGCGACCTGGGGTGTCGCGCTGGGCCACGCCGACRTSSCSGAGGCGCGAGCGATCATCCACCGCATCAACGAGGAGGGMCGCCCSGCGTTCTCCTCSTGGGCCGACTTCGGCCTCAGCTACATCACGGGTCGCGTCATGCACTGGAGCGACGGCGTGATCGGCGAGAAGACCTTCGACAAGTTCGGCGACGGCTGGTCCGAGTTCAAGGCGGCCGCGACCGCGAAGCGCAACGGGCCGTGGGCGTCGCTGCCCTGGCGAATCGGGTGAGCGAGGGCCGTATGAGCACGGATCCGCGCACCGCGGAGCCGATCCGGGTCGATCTCTCCGCACTGCGGACGTCACCGGGAATGCGCACGCTGCTCGCCTACGAGCGCGCGGCGCGCATCCCCCTGCACCGGCGCTTCGTCGCGGTGCTCGCCGGCGTGCTGCTGCTYACGACGGCGATCGTGGCCGCGCTCTGGTGGCTCGGCTCGATCGGGATGCTCGCGCGGGTGCCGCTGATCGCCGTGTTCGGCGCCCTCTACGGCGTGATGGGAGCGGTCGGCTTCGTCTGGTACGCCGTGGGCCTGTCCCGCCGCACGCGCCTGGCGATGTTCGCGTGGGGCAACGGGTGGGCCTACGCCGACCTGCTGCAGGGCACCCGCCGACCCGGCTCGGCGTTCACGCGCATGCGCCGCTCGATCGAGCGCGGCGTGGTCGCGTCGGAGGACGAACGCATCCCGTTCGAGCTGGGCATCGCGCGCTCGGTCGGCGGCCGGGACGAGGCCGCGACCGTGCAGCGCCCTTTCGCCTTCATCGAGCTGCCGCTGCCGGCGAAGGTTCCGCACATCGTGCTGCGCAACCGCCGCCGCAGCATCGTGCCCACCCTGGGGCTGGGCGGCGCACGGATGGACCTGGAAGGCCATTTCGCGTCGACGTTCCAGCTGCTGGTGCCCGAGGGGTATCAGCGTGACGCGCTCTACATCTTCACGCCCGATCTGATGGCGCGGATCCTGGATCTCGGATCCGGTGCCGAGATCGAACTCGTCGAGGATCGCGCCTACGTGTACCTGCCCGGCAGCACCCGGTTCGATCGACCGGACGTGATGCAGGGAACCGTGCAGCTCGCCGAAGAGCTGCACCGACGCTTCGCGGCACGCACGGGGCCGTACCGCGACGAGAGCACCGGCCCGATCGTACGACCGGAGGGAGTTGCGATCGGGCTGGGCGGACAGCGCCTCGGCGGACAGGGCGTGTCCCTGCTGGCCGTGGCCGGCGTATCGGCGGCGGTGATCCTCTCCGCAGGGATCACGGCGTTCGCGCTGTTCGGCGGGGCGATCCTGCGATCAGGGGGGTGACCGCAGGCGCTGATCTCTTGGGGGGATCGGCGACCGACGCCCCGTCCCCTGCTGTGCACGGCAGGGGACGGGGCGTCTCGGCGTCTGCGACCGGGACCGGGTCGGCGCGATGATGTGCGCCCTGCGCCCGCCGCGCTCAGCGCCGGATGATGCGCTGCTCGATCGCCGCGGCGACGGCGCCGGCCCTGGTGTCGACGCCGAGCTTGCCGTAGATGTGCGAGAGGTGCGACTTCACCGTCGCCTCCGACACGAACAGCGCCTTGGCGAGCTCGCGGTTGCCGAGGCCGTCCGCCAGCAGCTCGAGCACCTCGACCTCGCGCTCGGTCATACGCGGCTCGGGCGAGGCGGCACGGCGCATGAGCACCGCCGCCACGGAGGGAGCCAGGGCCGGCTCGCCCCGGTGGACCGCCTGAATGCCGGCGAACAACTGGTCCGGCGGGGAGTCCTTCAGCAGGTATCCGGCGGCACCGGCGTCCAGCGCGCGCAGGATGTCGGATTCGCTGTCGTAGGTGGTCAGCACGAGCACGGCCGGCGGCTCCGGCAGCGCCCGGATCCGCCCGGTGGCAGCGATGCCGCTCTCGCCGTCACCCAGGCTGAGGTCCATGAGCACCACATCCGGCCGCTCGGCCTCGACCGCCCGCACGGCGTCGGCGGCGTTCGACGCCTCGCCCACGACCACGAGGTCGTCCCTCGACTCGAGCAGCGCGCGCACGCCGGCGCGCACGACGGGATGGTCGTCCACGAGCACGATCCGCAGGGTCATCGGTTCTCCTTCTGCGGATCCGCATCGGATCCGCTCTTCGTGTCGGATCCGCTCTTCGAGTCGGCCCCGTCCGCGCGATCGGAACCCGCTGCGAGATCGGAACCGGCCGCCGGATCGGAACCGGCCGCGCGATCGGACCCGGTCCTCGCACCGGATCCGGGCTCCGCGCGGGTTCCGTCGGCGCTGAGCGGGAACACCAGCGACAGCGTCGTGCCCTCCCCCGGAGCGCTCTCGACGTGCAGCTCGCCGCCCAGCTGAGCGATCCGCTCCGCCATGCCGGGGATGCCCTGGCCGCGGCCGGCCGCTCGTCGCTGTGCCGCCCTGGCCGACATCGCGGCGGGCCGCGCGTCGAAGCCGACCCCGTCGTCGCGGATGTCCAGGCGCAGCTCGTCCGGCTGGGCGGTCAGGCTCACCACGGCCCGGGTCGCGCGGGCGTGCTCGGCGACGTTCGCGAGGGCGCCGCGCACCGTGCGGATGATGGCCGACGCCACCGGCAGCGGCACCTCCGTGGCGGTGCCGTGGCTGCGGAACTGCACGTCGACGCCGCGCCCCGACGCCTCCTCGACCACGCGGGCGAGGGCGGCGGGGAGGGATCCGGCGGCGCCCTCGAGCTCGCCGGGGGCGAGGTCGCGCACCACGCGGCGCACCTCGTCGAGCGCCGACCGGGCGGTGCCGGCGGCCGAGCGCACCTGCTCCCTGGCGGTGTCGGGGCGGCGCTCCCAGCCCTGCTCGGCCGCCTGCAGCAGCAGGTTGATGCTGGACAGGTCCTGCCCGACGGAGTCGTGGATCTCACGCGACAGGCGGGCGCGTTCGGCGAGCGCGCCCGCACGGTGCTGCGCGGCGGAGAGGTCCGCCTGCGTCGCGGTGAGCTCGTCGAGCAGCTGCTGCCGGGCGCGCGCCTCGCGGTCGAGTGCACGGTAGGCGAAGATCGTGGCGAACGCGATGCCGATCGGGCCCGCGACGAGCGTCGGGTCGAACAGCGAGGAAAGGCGCAGTTCTGCGACGATCACGACCGCGGTCATCGCCGCGATCGCTGCCGTCGCCGGCCAGAACGGCAGGATCTGCAGCACCGCGAAGGCGAGCGGAACGGCACACCAGCCGAACGACGGCGCGACCAGCGTGAGCACGGCCCAGAGCGCGCACGCCACGAGCGCCCATGCCGCGGGCCACACACCGCGACGCGGCACCAGGCCCTGCAGTACGGCGGTCACGGTGAGCAGGGCGGCGCCGGCGAGCACGAGGACGGCGTTCTCGCCCTCGCCGTGGCGAAGCAGGTAGCGGATCGCGCTCACCACGATCAGCGCGATGAGCACGACCTGCAGCGCCCGCCCGAACCGTACGGGAGCGAGGATGCCCCGCACGCCGTCGCCGAGGGACCTCTCGTCCTGCAGCTCGGTCCGCGATCGCATGGGCTCAGCCTACGAACGCCGCGCTCGGAACCGCATCATCCGATCGGCTATGGATCCGCGCCCAGGGCGGCTGCCGCCTGCCGCCGGCGGACGTCGTACGCCGCAGACCGCCTGCCCGCCCGCTGCCCGCCGCCGGTCGGCGCCTGCAACACACCAACACCTTCCGTGCCGTATTCAGGTTGGATCGCCCGTGTTCACGTCCACACGCCGCGTTTCCGTCTCCGAAGCCGAATCCATCCTGAATTCGGTCTGCGCGTCACGCCGAGCCGCGCACCACCAGCTCGGTGCCGAGGGTCGTGCGGTGCGGCGGAGCGGATCCGGTCAGTCGATCGATGAGCACGCCCGCGAGTGCCTCGCCCTGGGCGTGCATCGGCTGGCGGATCGTGGTGAGCGGCGGATCCGTCGACAGGGCCACGGGTGAGTCGTCGAAGCCGACGATCGCGACGTCCTCGGGAATGCGCACGCCCGCGCCGCGGAGCGTACGCAGCACGCCCCGGGCCATGAGATCGCTGGCGGCGAAGACCGCGTCGGGCAGCCCTCCGCCCGGCTCGGCGGCGCGGTCGAGCAGCTCCTGGGCCGCCCGCACCCCGCTGGCCTCGGAGTAGTCGCCGGCGATCTCGGCGAACGGCTCCAGACCGTCCTCGGCGAGGCGCTCGCGGAAGCCGGTGAGCCGATCCACGGCGCCCGCCATCGACAGCGGCCCTGTCACGGTCGCGATCCGTCGGTGCCCGGTGGCCAGCAAGTGGTCGACGGCCTGCCTGCTGCCCGTGACGTTGTCCACGTCCACGAGCCAGTCGTCGTCACGGCCGTTCGTGCGGCGTCCGCCGAACACGACCGGCACGGCCTCGACGATGCGGTCGACGAAGGCGTCGCTGTTGTGGTGCGACAGGATGATCGCGCCGTCCACGCCTCCGTTGCGCACGAAGCCCGTCATCCTGCCGCCCGGGTCATCGCTCGCGATCAGCAGGTTCAGGATGTAGTCCGAGCGCGCGACCCGGTCGCTGATCCCGGCGACGACCGCGCCGAAGTAGGGGTCGCCAAAGAAGCGCCGAGTGTCCTCGGGCACGACGAGCGCGATCGCGTGAGTCTGGCGCAGCGCGAGCGAGCGCGCCGCGCGGTTCGGCGCGTAGCCGAGCCGGGCGATCGCGTCCTGCACCGCCGCGAGCGCGTGCGGGCTCACCGCGGTCGACCCGTTCACGACCCGCGACACGGTCGACCGGGAGACCCCTGCCGCCGCCGCGACCTCCTCGATCGTGGCCCGTCCGGACGCCGTCCGATCCGTGGTTCCCTCTCCCGATGGGGATCCCGGTGCCGCCGGCCCGATGCGTCCGGCACCGGCGCGAGACCTGGCGACCACGTCTCAGACCGCCCGGGCCGCGATGATCCTGGCGTACTCGCGCCCGGAGTCCTTCACGATCCGCGCCTGGGTGTCGTAGTCGACCCGCACGATCCCGAASCGCTTGCTGTAGCCGAACGACCACTCGTAGTTGTCCAGCAGCGACCACGCGAAGTAACCGCGCACGTCGACGCCCTCGTCGATCGCGTCGTAGGTCGCCGCGAYGTGCTCGCGCAGGAACATCGCCCGCTCCGAATCGTGCACGGCGCCGCCTGTGCTGTGCCCCGTCGCAGGGTCCACCCGAGCACCCTCGAGCACGTCGTCGTAGGCCGCGCCGTTCTCGGTGACGTACAGCGGAAGCCCCGGTGCGTACTCCTTGCCGATCCGGCGCAGCAGCCGGGTGAGGCCTTCGGGCTGCACCTCCCAGTCCATGCCCGTCCGCGGCAGCCCGCGCTCGACCCAGTGCACGTCGTCGGCGGCGGGGAACGGCGAACGCGTGCGACGCGCGTTCTCGCCCTCKCCGCCGCCGTCGTGCGGTGTGCCCTCGCTGCCCGGTTGCGGCGTGCCCGAGAGCAGTTCGCCGTGGTAGTAGTTGATGCCCAGGCAGTCCAGCGGCGCGGCGATGGTGTCGAGGTCGCCCTCGTGGATCGCGGCGGCCCATCGACGGACGGCGACCGGATCCACCTCGCGGATGTCGGAGACGACGTCGGCCGGGTAGGCGCCGCGGAGGACCGGATCCAGGAACCAGCGGTTGAACTGCCCGTCGATGCGGCGCGCGGCGTCGACGTCGGCGGGGTCACGGGCGTCGGCAGGATCGGCGACCGTCAGATTCAGCGTGATGCCGAGGTCGAGCTGCGGATCCCGTTCGCGCAGCGCCCGGATCGTGCGGCCGTGCGCCAGCAGCAGGTGGTGTGCGGCGAGCATGCCGTCCTCGATGCCGAGCCGGCCCGGCGCGTGCACGCCCGCGGTGTAGGACAGGAACGAGGAGCACCACGGCTCGTTCAGCGTGGTCCAGTGCTGCACGCGGTCGCCGAGGGCATCGTGCACGCTGAGCGCGTACTCGACGAAGCGTTCCGTGGTGTCGCGGGAGGTCCAGCCGCCCTTCTCCTCGAGCGCCTGGGGCAGGTCCCAGTGGTACAGCGTGAGCCAGGGCACGATGCCGCCGCCGAGCAGCTCGTCGACGAGACGGTCGTAGAACGCGAGCCCTGCGGGGTTCACCGCACCGCCGTCGGGCCGCACCCGGGCCCAGGAGGTGGAGAAGCGGTACGCCTGCAGGCCCAGCTCGCCCATGAGCTTCACGTCATCGGCATAGCGGTGGTAATGGTCGCACGCCACGTCGCCGGTGTCGCCGTCGTGCACCGCGCCCGGCACGCGGGCGAAGGCGTCCCAGATCGACGCGGTGCGGCCGTCCTCGAAGGCGGCGCCCTCGATCTGGTAGGCGGCGGTGGCGGCACCGAACAGGAAGCCGTCGGGGAATCGGCGGGCGGACGGATCCACGGTGCTCATGCGGGCGGACGCTCCTTCATGGTGGCGGCTTCAAGGCGGTGCGCGCGGGTCATCGGCGGGTTGCCGCGCATTCCGGACAGGCTATGGGAGCGCTCCCACGACTGTCAACAGCGCTCAGCGGATCCTCCGCAGTACATCCCTCACCCGTTCACCGCACCGTCCGGGGGCGAGCCGCGCCAAACTCAGTCGATCCGTGCCGCTTGGCGCCGTTCGCCGCCGCAAGTTCCGGTTTCGACTGAGTTTCAGACGCCCCCGCACGAGGCACTGCACCGCGTAGCCTGGTGCGGTGACCTCATCGCCCGCGCTCGTCCGTGCCGAATCGCTCATCCGCTCGATCCCGGACCACCCGGAGCCGGGCATCCTGTTCCGCGACATCACTCCGCTGCTGGCCGACCGCGAGGCGCTGCAGGCCACGACCGAGGCTCTCGTCGCGCCGTTCCGCGGCGCCTTCGACGTCGTTGCGGGGATCGAGGCGCGCGGCTTCATCCTTGCCGGGGCCGCGGCGATCGAGGCGGGGACCGGCTTCGTGCCGATCCGCAAGGCCGGCAAACTGCCGCTGCCGGCAGCGTCGGTCGACTACGCGCTGGAGTACGGCACCGCCACCATCGAAATGCACGAGGACCTGCCCGCCGGATCCCGGATCCTACTCATCGACGACGTGCTCGCCACCGGCGGCACGCTGGCCGCCGGCCGGAAGATCGTCGAGCAGCTCGGCTACACGGTCGCCGGGATCTCGGTGCTCTTCGAGATCGACGGGCTGGGCGGCCGCGAGGTCGTCGGCGACGTGCACACCGTGTTCCGCAGCTGACCCGGGCCGACCCGCTCGGTCGACGGGCAACGCCGCGAGCCCGCTGCCCGACCCGACTCCTTCGAGCCTGCCCGCCGGCCCGGCTCCGCGAACCCCGGCCGGAGGCCCTGTTTCCGCGCGATAGACTGGCCTCTGCCCCCGCCCGCGACATTTCGGAGCCTCGAATGCCCACCATCGTCGTTGACGTCATGCCCAAGTCCGAACTGCTCGACCCGCAGGGGAAGGCCGTCTCCGGAGCATTCGCCCGCACCGGCGTGACCGCGTTCAGCGACGTCCGCATCGGCAAGCGCTTCGAGCTCACGGTCGACGGTGAGGTCACCGACGACGTGCTCGCCGAGGCCCGGCGGATCGCCGAAGAGGTGCTCTCCAACTCCGTGATCGAGGACGTCGTGGGCATCGAGGTCTCGGAGTGACCGTTCGGATCGGGGTCGTCACCTTCCCCGGATCCCTCGACGACCGCGACGCGCAGCGCGCCGTCCGCATCGCCGGGGCCGAGCCCGTCGCCCTCTGGCACGGCTCGCACGACCTCGACGGCGTGGACGCCGTGATCCTGCCCGGCGGCTTCAGCTACGGCGACTACCTGCGCTCGGGCGCCATCGCCGCGCTCTCGCCGATCATGACCGAGATCAAGGACGCCGCCGCCAAGGGCATGCCGATCCTCGGGATCTGCAACGGCTTCCAGATGCTCGTCGAGGCGCACCTGCTGCCCGGCGGCCTGATCCGCAACGACCACCAGCACTTCGTKCGCCGCGACCAGAAGCTCACGGTCACCAACGCCGACACCGCCTGGACGAACGAGTTCACGCGCGGCCAGGAGATCATCATCCCGCTSAAGAACGCCGAGGGCGGCTACATCGCCTCCGACGAGACCCTTGACCGCATCGAGGGCGAGGGCCTGGTCGCCTTCCGCTACGCCGGAGTGAACCCGAACGGATCCCTCCGCGACATCGCCGGCCTCACGAACCCCGCCGGCAACGTCGTGGGCCTCATGCCGCACCCCGAGCACGCCACCGAGCCCGGCTTCGGCCCGGATACATCCGCCGCCATGCGCAGCGGCGTCGACGGCCTGCCGTTCTTCACGAGCGCGATCGCCGCGGTCGCCCGCATCGCGGCGTAATCCGCCCCCTTTCTCTTTCTACTTCCGAGTCGTCCCCCTCAGCACGGTCCATAGGTCGTGCTGAGGGGGGACGACTCATTCTTCGTACGAGCCCGCGATCTTCGTACGAGCCCGCGATCGCGGCGCCCCTCCAGGCACCTCGCCCTCACCCCCTCGCCGCGTCAGTACCCCCGCTGAGCGACGTCCATACGGGGAGGTGTCGACGCGGGAGGGGGTGAACGCTGCGGAGGACGCTGAACCCCCGGGCGGATCCGGATCCATGGCGCCTGCCGGCCCCGAGACGGATCCGTATCCATTGCGTCCGCGGATCCCCGGGGCTAGCGTCGAACCCGTCCCCGAGGATGGGAGAAGCGCATGGCCGGCCGGTTCGTGTACTGGATGAACGTGTCSCTCGAYCTGCRGATCGARGCCGCYCCYGGCGAKGACGGCGGCGGTGACTGGATGCGGATCGATGAACCGCTGCACCGCGAGTTCAACCGGCGTGCGGCAGACCTCGCGCTCATGGTGCAGGGCCGCCGCGTGTTCGAGATCATGGAGTCGTACTGGCCCGCGGCGCGTGACGACCGGTCGCTGCCCGAGTTCATGCAGGAGTACGGGGCGATCTGGACCGACAAGCCGAAGATCCTCGTCTCGCGCACGCGCACCGAGGCGCCATTCCACACGCGTGTCATCGGCGAGGATGCGGTCAACCGGCTCGCCGAGGTCCGCGCCGAGACCGACGGCGCCATCGGCGTCGGCGGAGCGACGCTCGCCACGGCGCTGCTCGATGCCGGTCTGCTCGACGAGCTGCTGCTGTTCACGCACCCGGCGATCCTCGGATCCGGCCGCCCGCTGTTCGACGAGCCCCGCCCCGGCGAGACCCGGGATCCGGTGATCCTCGACCTGCTCGAGCAGGCCGCCTATGACCAGGGCGTCACGCTGCACCGCTACGCCATCCGGCACTGAGGCGCGGCTCAGCCGGGGCGCGCGGGGTCGCTCGGGCCCTCGGGAGCCCCGGGAGGCAGGCGCGCGGGCACAGCCGACAGCGCGCCGAGGTCAGCCGAGTGCCGGCGGCCAGACTCCGATGAGCACGGCCATCACGACGACCGTCACGAGTTCGTGCGCGATGTTCATCACCGTCAGCGAGCTGGGGCGCCCCTCGAAGGCGTCGTGCGTGATGAACCGCGCCGCCGTGAAGCCCATCCACAGCGTGATTGCGGTGACCAGCGCCGAGACGAAGAACGATCCGCCGTAGAAGTGCCAGGCGATCGCCGTGGCCCCCGCGAGCACCCACGCCGTGACGAAGCTCACGATCACCGTCGCGATGATGGCCAGCACAGGGTTGCCCTTGGGGTTGTCGAGGTCCACGCCGGCCAACCGCGCCCAGCGGGTGCCGAGCACGCCGCGGGCGTACCAGATGGATCCGACGACCATGCTCGACGCAGTCGCCAGCAGAACGGCCCAGTAGTTGATCTCAGGAACCATCGTCGTGCTCCTCGCTCGAGCGGGCGAGTCCGCACCCGCGATCCGGTGCGCTCAGAGTACCGCGGCGGATCCCGTCACCGGTGGAGCACCGCGGCTCGACCATTGCAGAATGGCCGGCTCAGCGACGCATCACCGGACGCGAGCGATCACCAGGGGCTGGGCTCGTAGTCCTTCAGGAACACGCCGTGGATGTCCTCGCCTGCTTCGCCGCGCACGATCGGGTCGTAGACGCGGGCGGCGCCGTCGACGAGGTCGAGCGGGGCGTGGAAGCCCTCCTCGGCGAGACGCACCTTCGTGTAGTGCGGGCGCTCGTCGGTGATCCATCCGGTGTCGACCGCCGTCATCAGGATCCCGTCGGTCTCCAGCATCTCGCCGGCGCTSGTGCGSGTSAGCATGTTCAGCGCCGCCTTCGCCATGTTCGTGTGCGGGTGCCCCGGTCCCTTGTACCGGCGGGAGAACTGACCCTCCATCGCCGAGACGTTCACGATGTGCTTGCGCCGCGCGGCAGACGCGGCCATCGACGGACGCAGCCGGCTGATCAGAAGGAACGGCGCGGTCGTGTTGCACAACTGCACCTCGAGCATCTCGAGCGGATCCACCTGGTCCACGCTCTGCACCCAGCTGTTCACGCGGTTCACGTCGGGCACGAGGCCGCCCGCGTCGATGGCGGTGCCGTCCGCGTGCTTCGCGAGCGAAGAGGATCCGGGGGCCATCGCGAGCCGGGCGAGTTCTTCGGCCGTGAGCGCCTGCCCACCCTGTTCGGCGATCGTGCCACCGAGGGAGGCGATCGACAGCAGCGGATGCGCGTCGACCGAGGCCTGCAGCGCCTCGGGGTGCGGATCCGCGGTGTGCCCGAAGGTCTCCATCTCGGGCAGCGGTCCGTCCGGCAGCGGCTGCAGCTCGGCGTCGGCCAGCAGCGAGTACGCGCCGGGCGAGCGGCGCACGGTCTGCGCGGCGTTGTTGATGAGGATGTCGAGCGGGCCCTGGGCCGCGACGGAGTCGGCGAGCGCGATCACCTGGGCCGGGTCGCGCAGGTCGATGCCGACCACGCGCAGCCGGTGCAGCCAGTCGGCCGAGTCCTCGAGCGCCGCGAACCGGCGCACCGCGTCGCGCGGGAAGCGCGTGGTGATCGTGGTGTGCGCGCCGTCGCGGAGCAGCCGCAGGGCGATGTGCATGCCGATCTTCGCGCGACCGCCGGTGAGCAGCGCGCGCTTGCCGGTGAGGTCGGTGCGGGCGTTGCGCTTGCCGTGACTGAACCGCGCGCAGTCGGGGCAGAGCTGGTGGTAGAACGCGTCGACCGTCGTGTACGACTGCTTGCAGATGTAGCAGTTGCGGGGCTTCAGCAGCTCACCCGCGATCGGAGCGTCGACCACGCTGGACGCCAGATCCAGGCCGCGGGTCTCGTCGTCGATGCGGTCGGGGGCGCCGGTCGCGGTCGCCGCGATCACGGCCTTGTCCGCCTCGGCGATGGCATCGCGGATCTCCCGGCGGCGCACCCGCTTGGCGGCCTTGAACATGGCCGCGGTCGCACGGCGCACGGTGATGAAGTCGGGGTGATCCTGCTCGAGCCCGTGCAGCTCGGCGAGCACTCGAAGGGTGGTCGCGAGGTCGGCCGGGTCGATGCCGGATCCGCCGGCGTCGCCGCCTGTCGTGGCGCTGCGGTCGCTCTGCGTCGACGGAGCGTCGGAGGGGGCGTCGGTCATTGTCACGATTTTACGCGACCAGGCTGGATGGGAGCCCGACCCGGATCCCACTCGCGACGAGACCCGGATCCCGTCCGCGGCGAGACCCCGAATCCCGTCCTGTTTCCCTCCCCTGGCCGTCTTTCCCTCCCCGCAGTGGCGTCTGCAC
>NZ_JBFTQL010000034.1:0-34972 GCF_056398985.1 Microbacterium sp. 01T413_2 | reverse complement strand
GCATGTAGTCGTGCAACGACAGCACCGCGACCACACCGACGACGATGCTCACCGCCGCGACCAGGGCCGAGGCGATGAGCACCACCTGCAGGCGGAGGCTGCGAGGGCGTCTCATGAGCCTCCCCCGGAACCGGATTCAGAACCTGGTCCAGAGCCGGATCCGGATCCGGATCCGTCGACCCGAACGGATCCACTGCCCGCACCGTCCGCGACGCGCAGCACGTAGCCGACCAGCCGCACGGTCTCCAGGCTCAGCGCCGTCGATGCCGCGAGCTTGCGGCGCAGGCTCGACACGTACACCTCGACGAGGTTCGACTCCGTGCCGAAGTCGTATCCCCAGACCGCCTCGAGGATCTGCGCCCGGCGCAGCACGCGCCCGGCATTGTTGGCGAGCAGGAGCAGCAGCTCGAACTCGGTCGGGGTGAGCTCGAGCGGCGATCCGGCGAGCACGGCCGTGGCCTCGCCCTTGTCCACCGCGAGGTCGCCGACCCGCAGCTGCGCCTCGGCGGGCCGCCCGATCGCCGCAGCGGTGCGGGCCAGCACCCGCACTCTCGCCTGCAGCTCGGCGATCGCGAAGGGCTTCGTGAGATAGTCGTCCCCGCCTGCGCGGAGCCCCGCGATGCGGTCGTCGTGGCTGTCCAGCGCGGTGAGGAACAGCACCCGGATCTCGGGCCGGATCGCACGGATCCGCTCCAGGGTGTCCAGCCCGTCGATGTCCGGCATCATGATGTCGAGCACGACCACGTCCGGCTGGAACTCGCGCACCGCGATGAGGGCGCTCCGGCCGCGGTGCTCCACCCGCACCTCCCAGCCGTCGGCGCCCAGCGACCCGCCGACCGCCGCGGCGAGCGCCTGCTCGTCGTCGACCACGAGCGCCCGCGCCGGAGATCCGTCGGCCCGCACGATCGGCGGCAGGCCGAGGGGCATCGAAGCCGCAGCGGCCGCGGGGTCGGTCGTGATGTCAGCCATGATCTGCTCCCCCTCGCCCCTGCGGGTTCAATTCTGCGCCGTCAGGTCGTAGACCGTCACGCCGTCGACGGTCTTCGCCGTGAAGTTCGCCTCGACCCACTGCTGGATCTGGGAGGACACGTCGCTGCCGCCGTTCGATCCTCCCATCCGCCCGCCGGCGATGAAGTAGTGGATCCGTCCCGATGCCACGTAGGCCTGGAGCTGGGCGAGCGTCGGCGAGGGATCGCTGCCGTTGAAGCCGCCGATCGGCATCACGGCCGCACCCGAGCCCAGCTGGTACCCGGCCGCGGTCTGCGAGCCGATCGCCGCCGCGGCCCAGGTGTAGCTCGAGGCGTCGGCCGTGAGGAGCGTCTTCATGGCGGAGCTGACCGTGGAGGCCTCGAGCAGCCCGCCCGCGCCGCCCATGCCACGCCCACCCGCCGCTCCGGCGCCGCCCTGTGGTCCCGTGCCTCCCGGCATTCCCGTGCCGCCCTGGGTGCCCGTGCCGGTCTGGACTCCGGGGAACCCGTTGCCACCGGGTGCGCGGCCTCCGAAGCCGCCGTTGCCACCCGGCGCACCACCGGTGAAGCCGCGCCCGCCGAATCCGCCCATGCCGCCCTGCACCGTCGGCCCCGCGGTCACGATCGAGCCGGAGTGGGCCGCGCCGACCGTTTCGATCGTGTACGCGGCAGGGGCGAGGAGTGCCCCCACGAGCAGCGCGGACAGGGTCGAGGCGGTGAGGATCCGCGACCGCGGCGGGATGAGGACGAGCAGCGCACCAGCCGCCGAGACGATCAGCACGACGACCTTCAGCCACGGCAGCCAGGAGACCGCGCGGTCCAGCAGCACCCAGGCCCAGGCGGCGGTGAGGACCGCGGACACCGCGAGCAGGATGCGCACCCACAGCCGGTCCCGGTGCCGGAACAGGACGGCACCTGATGCCCCGAGGAGCCCGGCGAGCGGCGCGGCCAGCGCGACCGTGTAGTACGCGTGGAAGATCCCGGCCATGAAGCTGAACGCGAGCATCGTGACGACGAGCCAACTCGCGAACGCGACGATCAGGATGCGGCGAGGATCCCGCCGGGGCGCCCGGCCGATGAGCACGAGGGCGCCGGCGCAGAGGATCAGGGCCGCGGGGATCAGCCAGGAGATCTGCCCGCCGATCTCGTTCTCGAAGAGGCGGAACAGGCCGGTGGATCCCCACATCCCGCCACCGCCGGCGGCGGCCGCGCCACCACCTCCGGTGACGCTTCCGGTCTCGTTCCCGGTGAGCCGCCCCAGGCCGTTGTAGCCGAAAGTGAGCTCGAGGAAGCTGTTCGTCTGCGAGCCGCCGATGTAGGGCCGCGCCGACGCCGGCACCAGCTCGACCACCGCGACCCACCAGCCCGCCGAGACGATCACGGCGCCCAGCGCGGCCAGCAGATGCCACAGCCTCTTCAGGATCGGAACACCCGCGAACGCAGCGTACAGACCGGCGAGCACCGGCAGCACGAGGAACGCCTGCAGCTGCTTGGTCAGGAATCCGAAGCCGACCGCGACCCCGGCGAGCAGCAGCCAGCGCAGCCGATTCCGGTCGATCGCGCGCAGGGTCATCGCCACCGATGCGGTCAGCAGCAGCAGGAGCAGCGCATCCGGGTTGTTGAACCGGAACATGAGCGCGGCGACGGGGGTCAGCGCGAAGACGCCCGTCGACACCAGCGCCGCGGCCGCGCCGAACCGGCGCCGCACGGTGAACAGGATGATCGCGGCGGTCGCCACACCCATGAGCGCCTCGGGAACGAGGATGCTCCACGAGCTGAGCCCGAAGATCCTCGCCGACAGTTCCATCACCCACAGGCTCGCCGGCGGCTTGTCCACCGTGATGGAGTTGCCGGCATCGCTGGATCCGTAGAAGAACGCGACCCAGTTCTGCGTGCCGGCCTGCACGGCGGCGGAGTAGAACGCGTTGGCCCAGCCGCTCGAGGCGAGGTTCCAGACGTACAAGATCCCGGTCAGCAGAAGCGCGCCGGCATAGGCGGGCGCCTCCCAGCGGGACCGCGGGGTCGCGACGACGGCGCTGTTCACCACAACCGGGTGCGATCCGGTCGGCGGGTGGGTGGGCAGAGCGGGCGCGACGGCCACCGATGCGTTCATGATCGGTTCGCCTCCTGAGCGAGAGTGGTGAGGTGGTGCCGGGTGGACAGCTGTTCGACGGGTTCGGCGGGTGCAGTGCCGCCGCGTCTGCGCGCCGGCTCGCGGAACACCCAGACCCTCAGCAGCGCGAATCGCAGCAACGTGGCGGCGAGGTTCGCGACGGTGAGCACGCCCACCTCCGCGAAGGCGCCCGGATGCGGATCCGCTGACTGCAGGAGGACGAGGGATCCGCTCGTGAGCGCCCAGGCCATCCCGAACACCACGAGCCCCTGCAGATGATGCGTCGTGGCACCGGCTCTGCCGCGGATGCCGAAGGTGAAGCGGCGATTCGCGGCGGTATTGGCGATCGCGGTGACGAGCAGCGCCAGGAAGTTCGCGGTCTGCGCAGGCATCAGCACCTGGAGAACCAGGTAGACCAACGCATAGGCGATCGTGGAGAGCACTCCGATCACGCTGAAGCGCGAGACCTGGGCGATCAAGGGCGTCCGCGGCTGGGCGAACGGATGCCGCCCGATGTCCCGATAGAGGTCGTCGACGGGGATCCGACCGCGCGCGAGACCGGCGCCGACACGCACCATCCCCTTGAGGTCGGCGGTCGCGGTCGCGACGATGTCGACCGAGCTGTGCGGGTCGTCGATCCAATCGACGGGCACCTCGTGGATCCGCAGCCCCGCACGCTCCGCGAGGATCAGCAGCTCGGTGTCGAAGAACCAGTCGGTGTCCTCGACATACGGCAGCAGACGACGCGCGACATCGGCGCGGATCGCCTTGAACCCGCACTGCGCGTCACTGAACCGCACACCGAACGTGCCGCGCAGCAGCGCGTTGTAGGAGCGCGAGACGAACTCGCGCTTGCCGCCGCGTACGATACGCGAGGCGCTGGCCAGGCGGGATCCGATCGCGAGATCGGAATGGCCGCTGAGCAGCGGGGCGACCAGCGGCAGCAGTGCGCGCAGATCGGTCGACAGGTCCTCGTCGAGGTACGCGAGCACCCGCGCCGGCGACGTCGACCACACCGCCTTGAGCGCCCGGCCCCGTCCCTTCTCGGCGAGGTGCGCCACGACCACGCGATCCAGCCGCGCGGCCAGCCCATCGGCGATCGCCGCCGTGCCGTCGGTGCTGGCGTTGTCAGCGATCGTGATCCGCCAGGAGCCCGGCGCCTCGGCGCTGAGGTGCTCATGCAGCAGCGCGATGCTCTGCTCGAGCGTGTCCTGCTCGTTGTGCACGGGGACGACGACATCGAGGTCGAGAGTCGGATCCTGGGTCATGGGATCCATGCTCGGCAGCGCCCCGGGACGAGCGCTTTGCCGCCGCTATGGACGGGCTAAGGCTCGCGCAGCAGCCCTGGCGGCACGGCACGGGGATCGCGTCGGTCGAGGCGCTGCGCCAGTGCAGCGATCTCCGTCGGTCCGAAGCCGCAGCAGCCGCCCACGTAGCGGGCGCCGGCGGCGATCCAGGCATCCACCAGGTCGAGGTCGAGGGGACGCGCCCGCGACCAGGTCTTCGTCCCGCTGTCCCACACGCCGCCATGGTTCGGATATGCGACCGCCGGGAGCCCGGTCTGCCCCACCGCCGTCTCCACTGCGCCCAGCACGTCGTTCTCGTCCGAGCAGTTGACGCCCGCAGCGATCACCATGTGCGAGCCGGCGAGCGCGGCATAGGCGTCGGCGAGCGGCTGCCCGGCGCAGGTGTCATCGCCGCGCACGGAGTAGCTGAACCAGGCCGGAACACCGAGGTCGTCGAGCAGCGCGGCGATCACCACGGCCTCCTCGAGGTCCGGGATGGTCTCGACCGCGAACAGATCAGGGCTGGCCGCGGCGAGCGCCTCGAGACGCGGGCCATGGAAGTCGCGCAGCTGACGCGCGGCGACGCCGTACCGGCCCCGGTACTCGGAGCCGTCGCCGAGCACGGCGCCATAGGGGCCCACCGACGCCGCCACACGGAGCCCCGCCCTGGAGACGGCGCACTCGTCTCGCGCCTCCCGCGCGATCGTCACCCCGCGCGCCACGAGCGCCCGAGCCTCGGCGGCATCCAGGCCGGCTGCGACGAACCCGCGCTCGCTCGCCTGGTAGGTCGCGGTCGTCGCGACCTGGGCTCCGGCCTCGAAGAACGCGCGGTGGGCGCGGGCGATCCGCTCCGGCTCGTCGGCGAGCAGGCGCGCCGTCCACAGCGCGCCGCCCACCTCGATCCCCTGCTGCTCGAGGGCGGTCGACATCCCGCCGTCCAGGATCGTGAGCGCGGCGAACTCGCTCTCGCGATCGACGTGCGTCGATACGGTCATCGTCCCGCCCTTCCTCTGCTCGATCTGCCGGAGGGATCCCGGCGGTCGAGTACGCTCATGCCATGCCGTTCGCCGAGGATCTCGACCCGCCCCGGACGAGCATGGGACGTGGCTTCGACGTGCTCTCCACACTCGCCGCGTTGTCGGTCGACGACTCGGACGGCGTCTCCGTCCGCGACGTCGCGCTCGCCCTCGAACGGGAGCGCTCGCAGGTGTCCCGCACTCTGTCCGCCCTCGCCGACCGCGACCTCGTCGTGCGCGGTGAGGACCACCGCTACCGGCTGGCATGGAGCTGGTACGCCACCGCGCAGGACCTCACGGATCGCCGCTTGCGCACCGCGGGACTGCAGGTGCTCGACGAGCTCGCCGAGACCGTCGGCGAGGCCTGCTTCCTCGGCGTCCTGCAGGGCGACAGCACCCTGACCATCGTGGAGAGCATCCCCCGGGAGTCCGGGATGATCGGATCCTGGGTCGGCCGCGCCTATCCCGCCTTCTGCAGCGACGCCGGGCGTGCCGTGCTCTGGGACGCGTCCGACGAGGAGGTACGTGCGGTCTTCGCCCGGACCGCGTTCACGAGTCCGGGACCGAACGCGCCGGCCTCCGCAGAGGATTTCCTCGACCGGCTGCGGGAGGCGCGCACCCTCGGGTACGCGCTCGTCGATCAGGAGGCCGAGCCCGGGCTGTACTCCGTCTCGGCCCCCGTCTGGGACTTCCGCGACGAGGTGGCCGCGGGTGTGCAGATCGTCGGGGAGCGAAGCACCCTGCAACCGCGCACCGCCCAGCTCGCGGAGGCGTGCGTCGCTGCAGCCGAGGCGCTGTCGGCCGCGCTCGGCGCGTCCGACGGACGCCGCAGAAACCGCGCCGCTCACTGACCGGTCGCCAGGGCGCTCAGTCGATCGCGCGCCGCCGCCAGCGCGGCGCGGGCCGTGCGAATCCGCCCGTCACTCCGCAGCACACCGCTCAGGGCGATCGAGGCCACGATCTCCCCCCGCGCCCGGATCGGCAGGGCGATCTCCGTCACGCCTTCCGCGTACTCGTCCGCGGCCACGATGAGCCCGTCCGCGCGGTCGCGCTCCATGAGGTCGTGCACCTCGTCCGTCGTACGCGCGGCAGCCGGACCGCCGATGCCGACGAACCGCACCTCGCGCAGCCTCTCCCCCAGATCCGGCCGGGAATCGTCCCACAGCAGGGCCCTCCCGGCACCCGTGCACCAGATCGGCGCGATCCCGTAGGGCGCGGCGGCGTCGGCCGAGCCCACGCCGGTCGCGGAACGCAGCAGCAGCGCTCGAGGACCGTCGGCGGCCGCGAGCAGGGCCGTCATCCTCAGTGTCGAGGCCAGGATCCGCAGTTCGCTCCGGGCGGCACGCAGCCACGGCTGCTCGAGCGCCGCGGCCGTCCGGAAGTAGGCGTCGCCGGCGCTGAGCACACCGGCGTCGTCGCGTTCGAGGAAGTGCAGCGCCCGCAGCTCCGTGGTCAACCGGGACACGCGGCTCCGCTCGATGCCGGACGTGTCCGCGAGTCGGGAGGCGTTGTAGCCGGCCCGGCCGGAGCGCTCGCGCTCGACCGCGGATTCGAGCAGCGTCAGCCCCTGGGACAGCGACGAGGGAGCGGACATCCTGCTTCCCCCTTCGACCGGCAGCGTCCGGAGCGACCCGGATCCGGCCAGCCTACCCGGGGCTTTCGCGCCGCTCACGACGGCGTCCCGCTGCGCACGCGGCGGGGCAGCAGGCGGCCCCACGCGGTGTAGAGGTCGGCGGCGATCTGGCCCGAGGCCCGCTCCAGATCCTGCATCGTGATCTCCTCGTCCCCCTGCGCGCCGGCGAGCACCACCTCGTCCCCGACCTGCACCCCGGGGTGGTCCGTGACGTCGACGATGAGGGTGTTCATCGCGTGCCGGTCGACCACCGGCGCCCGTCGCCCGCCTACGAGCACCTCGGCACGACCGCCGAGCACGCGGTGGAAGCCATCGGCGTACCCGAGCGGGACGACGGCGAGGCGGGAGGTCCGCGCCGTCCGATGCGTCCGGTCGTAGCCGACGGTGCTGCCCGTCGGATAGACGTTGACGGCGGCGACCCGCGAGAGCAGACGCAGTGCCGGTCGCAGCAGGCCGGGCCGCGCCGAGGTGTCTCCGTAGAGCGCGGCGCCCACGCGGGCCCGATCGAACCTCGATGCCGGCACGGTCAGCGCCGCGAACGAGGTCGCGCAATGCCGCTCGACGCGGCGGCCCGTGTCCGGCCCGAGCAGAGCGACCGCCTCGGCGGACTGCGAACCGAAGGCCTCCGCCCCCTCGGCGACGTCGCGCTCATCCTCGCAGGGGAAGTGCGCGCAGACGCCGATCGGATGCAGGCCGGGCAGGGCGCCGATGGCACTCACCTCGTCGCGACCGCCCGCACGACCCAGGTCGACCCCGTCACGGCTGAGCCCGGTGGCGTTGATCGAGACGTGTGCTGGAATCCGGCGACCGATCATCCGTGCGGCCGCGTCGATCTCGCGGGCGTGGGCGAGGCCGCCCACCCACTCCTCGACGCGCGCCGAGGCCGCGTCCTCGATCTCCTCGCGCAACGCGGGGCGCACGCGCAGGATCCGGCCGCGGAATCCGAGCCGCCGCGCGCTGTGCGCCTCCTCGTTCGCGGTGACGCCGATCATGTCGACGCCCGCCGCCATGAGGACCGGGAGGACGAGATCGACGCCGTGGCCATACGCATCGGCCTTGACCACCCCGCACAGCGGCGTGGGGCCGAGCTCGTGCAGAACCGTCGCGACGTTGTACGCGATCGCGTCGACGTCGACCTCGATCCATCCCGGTCCGCGGGTCATCGTCCGATGCCGGCGATGGGCTCCTCCGCCGCCGGATCCTCCGCGCGGTCGACCGGCGCTTCCTCCGAGACGACCTCGACGCGTGCGGCGCCGCGCCGCCCGTACCGCCACCAGAAGTACAGGTAGCACAGGCCCACGAACGGCACGCCGAAGTACAGCGCGGCGACCTGGTTCGGGTCGAACGCGATCGCGATGACGGAGATCAGCAGCAGCACGAACGCGAGGATCGGCACCACCGGGTACAACGGCGTGCGGTAGGGCAGCGTCGAAAGATCCCCGCCCCCGCGCAGGAACGCCCTGCGGTGGAAGAACTGCGCCGCGACGATCGACATCCACACGGCCACGACCGCGAAGCCCGCGATCGACACGAGGACGAGGTAGACGGTCTCGGCGGCGATCACGCTGGACAGCAGCGAGACCAGTCCGAGCACCATGCTCACGCTGAGCGCGACGATCGGGATGCCGCGCCGGGTGAGCCGGGTGAACGCCTTCGGGGCGTGCCCCTCCTCCGCGAGCGAGAACAGCATGCGCGCGCACGAGAACAGCCCGCTGTTGCCCGCCGACAGCAGCGCCGTGATGATGACGAAGTTCATGATGTCGGGCGCGAACGGCACCCCGACGTACTGGAACACGTCGACGAACGGGCTGCTGGTCACGCCCGCCTTGTCGTAGGGCAGGATCGCGGCGATCACGGTGATGGATCCCACGAAGAGCACGAGCAGGCGCAGCACTGTGGAGCGCAGCGCGCGCGGGATGTTGCGGCCGGGATCCTTCGTCTCGCCCGCGGCGACGCCGATGAGCTCGGATCCGCTGAACGCGTAGAACACGGCGAGCGAGGTCATCAGCACGCCGCCGACGCCACCCGGGAAGAGTCCGTGGGGCGTGTCGAAGTTGCGGAACAGCAGCGCGGCCGGGTGCTCAGCCGACAGCGGCGTGAACCCGAAGATGGCGGCGGCGCCGAGCACGATGAGCACCACGATGGCGAGCACCTTGATGAGCGAGAACCAGAACTCGGTCTCGCCGAACACGCGGGCGGAGATCGCGTTGATCGTGAACAGCACGGCCGCGAAGATGAGGCACCAGACCCAGACCGGCACGGCCGGGAACCAGCGCTGCATGAGGATGCCCGCCGCCGTGAACTCGGAGCCGAGGGCGACCACCCAGCACAGCCAGTACAGCCAGGCGGTCGTGAAGCCCGTGGCCGGGCCGATCGAGCGGGAGGCGTAGATGTGGAACGCGCCGGACACCGGGTAGGCGGTGGCGAGCTCGCCCAGGCACGCCATCACGAGGTAGACCACGAACGCGCCGATCAGGTAGGCGATGATCGCACCGAGCGGACCGGCCTGGCTGATCGTGTAGCCCGAGCTGAGGAACAGGCCGGATCCGATCACACCGCCCAGAGCGATCATGATCAGGTGGCGCGCATCCATCGAACGCTGCAGTCGGCGCAGCGGTACCTGGGTCGCGGTGGTGCGGGGCAGGGCGTTGGGGAGTTCTTTCTCCCCGGGCAGTGGGCTCATGAGGTCTCGCATTCAAGGGTTCGGGTGGGGCTGAGACGAAAGGCTTCGTGCTATATCACCACAGCAGTGTGTCGATGTCGCACGAATTGTTTCGGGACATTACCCGGCGCCGCACCCCCGCACAAGCGCCGGCGCAGCGGAGACCGCCGCTTGCCGCAGGTCCGGACAGATCGTCGGACGGACCGCCGCAACGGCAGTCCCCGCCGCCACTCGGGCAGGCGCGCCCCGCCACCCCGCGCCTCGAGGATGGGGGCCGCAGTATCCATCCACTCTCTCGAAGGAGTCCGCCGTGCATCGTCACGACCTCGCCCTCATCGGCTTCGGCGGCGTCAACCGCGCCCTCGCCGAGATCATCCATACCCGTGGAACGGCGCTCGCCGACGATCTCGGTTTCGAACTCCGCGTCGTCGCGATCACCGACCTCCGGCTCGGCTCGCTCATGCGCGCCGACGGAATCGACCTGGGCGCGGTGTTCGCGATGCCCGAGGGCGCCACGTTCGCAGGCATGCCCGGCGGCGCTGCGGTGCCGCAGAACGACTTCATCATCCGCAACACCACCGCGGACATCGTCGTAGAGGCCACGTTCACGAATCCGGTCGACGGAGAGCCTGCCGTGTCGCACGTGCGCGCGGCGCTCGAGAGCGGGAAGAGCGTCACGACCACGAACAAGGGCCCGGTCGCACTCGCCGGCGCCGAACTGCACCGCATCGCCGCCGACCACGGCGTGCGGTTCGCGCACGAGGGCGCGGTGATGAGCGGAACCCCCGTGCTCCGCTTCGCGTCGGACATGCTCCGCGGCACGCGCATCTCGGGGGTCGAGGGGATCCTGAACGGTACGAGCAACTTCGTCCTCGGACGGATGGAGGCCGGCGCGACGCTCGCCGACGCCGTCGCCGAGGCGCAGGCGCTGGGTTATGCCGAGGCGGATCCGAGCGCCGACATCGAGGGATCCGACGTGCAGCTCAAGGTCGTGATCCTCGCCAATGAGATCCTGGGCGCCGGAATCACGACCGCGGACGTCGTTCGTCGCGGGATCTCCGCCATCACACCGGAGGACATCACCGCGGCGGCCGCCGAGGGCCGGCGCTGGAAGCTGATCGGATCGGCCACCCGCACCGCGGACGGCGGGGTCGTCGCATCGGTGGAGCCGGTCGCGCTGCCGCTCGCGCACCCGCTGGCGGGCGTGTCCGGAGCCACCAACGCGGTCTCGTTCGACACCGACATGCTCGGCGCCGTGACCGTGTCGGGCCCGGGCGCCGGGCGCATCGAGACGGCGTACGCGCTGCTGTCCGACATCATCGCGATCGACGCGCACCAGCGCGCCCTGGCGGAGACGGCACGATGAGCACCGCCCCCACCGAGACGCGCCACTCCGACGTGAGTCGCGACGAGCTGCTCGTCCACGATGCCTACGACGGCCAGGTGATCGGAGCGGTGCCGCGCAGCACTCCCGCAGACCTGGAGTCCATCCTCGCGCGCGCCACAGCGGGCTTCGCGATCGCGCGAGGGCTCACCCGATTCGAGCGCCACGGCATCCTCGATCGCGCCGCCGCGATGCTGCGCTCCCGGTCCGACGAGGCTGCCGGGCTGATCGTCCGGGAGGCGGGCAAGACCATCCGCCAGGCCCGCAAGGAGGTGCGCCGCGCCGTGACGACCCTGTCGCTGTCGGCAGAGGCGGCCCGCTCGAACGCGGGCGAGGTGATCCCGTTCGACGCGTTCGAGGGATCCGCCGACCGGCGCGGCTGGTTCACCCGCGAACCGCTCGGCCTGGTCGTCGCGATCACGCCGTACAACGACGCCCTCAACCTGGTCGCGCACAAGCTGGGTCCTGCGCTGGCCGCCGGGGATGCGGTGATCCTGAAGCCGTCTCCTTTCACGCCGATTACCGCTCGCTTCCTCGTCGGCCTGCTCATCGAGGCGGGGATGCCGCCCGAGGTCGTCACCGTCGTGCACGGCGACCGCGAGCTCGCGCAGGCGCTCATCGCCGCGCGGGACGTGCGTCTGGTGTCGTTCACGGGCGGCTTCGCGACCGGCGAGGCGATCGCCCGCGGCGCCGGGCTCAAGCGGCTCGCGATGGAGCTCGGCGGCAACGCCCCGGTCATCGTGTTCTCGGACGCGGACGTCCCCGCTGCCGTCGAGGCCTGCGTCTCGGGCGCGTTCTGGGCAGCCGGTCAGAACTGCGTCGGCGCGCAGCGGATCCTCGTGCAGCGCGAGGTGCACGAGGAGTTCCGAGCCGCCTTCGTGGCGCGCACGCAGGAACTGATCGCCGGAGACCCCTCCGACGAACGCACCGACGTGGGGCCGATGATCTCGCACGCCGCCGCCGAACGCGCCGAGCGCCTCGTGGACGACGCGGTCGCCGTGGGGGCGCGGGTGCTCGCCGGGCACCGCCGGGAAGGATCCGTGTACTGGCCCACGGTGGTCGAGGACGTGCCGTTCTCCTGCGCCCTGTGGTGCGACGAGGCATTCGCGCCGATCGCCGTGCTCTCGCCGTTCGACACCGAGGACGAGGCCGTCGCCCAAGCCGACGAGATCGAGTACGCGCTGCACGCCGGTGTCTTCACCTCTGACCTCTCACGCGCGCTGCGCGTGTCGGAGCGGATCGAGGCCGGCGGCGTGATGATCAACGACTCCTCGGACTACCGGGTCGACAGCATGCCGTTCGGCGGCGCCAAATACGGCAGCATGGGACGTGAGGGCGTCCGCTTCGCCTTCGAGGAGATGACGCAGCCGAAGGTGGTCTGCCTCACGATCTGACCGGATCGAGGGGCGGCGCGGCGAGCGACGCCCCTCACGGATGATCGATGACCTGCGCGAGCGAAATCGACGTCACCGTGTTCGCCACTCCAGGAAGCGCGGCGATGTGCTCCCAGATCTCGCCGATCCGATCCATGCCGTCCGCCTGCACGATGGCGAGCAGATCGAACTCGCCGGACAGGACATCGCAGCGCACGATCTCGGGAATACGGGAGAGCTCTGTCACGACGTGCGCCCCGCGCATGCGGTCCTCCCGGTAGACCAGCACGATCGCGGTCGTCCTCCGGGACGCCGCCTCACCGGGCACGACGGTGTAGCCGCCGATGACGCCGTCGCGCTCCATCCGCTCGATGCGCTGCTTCACGGCGTTGCGGGAGAGATGCACGCGCGAGGCGAGAGCGACGAGGGGTGTGCGCGCGTCCGCCGTCAGCTCCGCGAGGATCCTGTGGTCCGTCCCGTCCATCTTGACCCTTCGTAATTCGTGCAATATAAACAACTGAAGATGCAGATATAACACACCAAGTATGAGGGCCGCCACCGTCGGCGGCCCCAGCCCAGGAGGATCGCATGCCCGAACGTCCCGACCGCACCCAGCCCGGCACCCTGTCCGATTCGAGCCTTGCCGTGCACGGCGGAATCCATGTCGATTCGACCCTGGCGCTGCGCACCCCGCTCGTCATGGCGAACTCGTACCACCTGCCCGACGACCCCAGCGAGATCAGCTGGTCGGYCAATGCGCCGGGCCTCTACACCCGCAACACGGGCGTGAACCAGCAGGCCCTGCAGGAGAAGCTCGCCGCCCTGGACGGCGGGGAGGACGCGGTGGCGCTCGCATCGGGCGTGGCCGCCCTGCACGCCGTGTTCTTCACGTACGTGCGCGCGGGAGACCACGTCGTCGTCAGCGACGTGGTCTACGAGGCCACATGGCGCCTGTGGTCGGAGCTGCTGCCGCAGCGCTACGGCATCGAGGCGACGTTCGTCGACATCACCGACTTCGACGCCGTCCGCGCGGCCATGCGCCCGAACACCCGGCTGGTCTGCGTGGAGGCGATCGCGAACCCTACGACCCAGGTCACCGACGTCGCCGCGATCGCCGAGATCGCGCACGAGGCGGGCGCCCTCCTCATGGTCGACTCCACCTTCACCCCGCCGCCCGTGTACCGTCCACTGCGGGACGGGGCCGACCTCGTCGTGCACTCGCTCTCCAAGTACATCAACGGTCACGGCGACGCCATGGCCGGCGCGGTCGTCGGGCGTCGCGAGCTCATCGATCYGATCAAGGCCGACGCCATGGTCGACATCGGCGGCATCATCTCGCCCTTCAACGCCTGGCTGATCACGCGCGGCTCCGTGACGCTGCCGATGCGCATGCGCCAGCACGGCGAGTCGGCGCAGGCGATCGCCGAGCTCCTCGACGCGGATCCGCGCGTCGCGTACGTCTGCTATCCGGGGCTTCCGTCGCACCCGCAGCACGACCTCGCCGTCCGCCAGTTCGATCGCGGCTTCGGCGGGATGATGTCGTTCGCCGTCGACGGCGACCCGGCGACGCAGAACCSGTTCGTCGCGAACCWGCGCCTGATCACCWCGGGCTTCTCCCTGGGCCATGACGACTCGCTGATCGTGCACACCGGCACCGAGGGAGGGCGGGTCGCCGCCTACCCCGAGCCGTTCCGAAAGCTGGGGCACCTGCGCCTCTCGGTCGGCCTCGAGGACACGGACGACCTGCTGGCGGATCTGAACGCCGCGCTGGACGCCACGTTCGACTGAAGCCCGCGGAGCTCAGCTCGGTGGGAGGCCGAGGGCGGACAGCAGCATCCGTTCCAGGATGGCACCGCCCTCGGCCAGGGCCTCCGCGGCGGCGTCCCGGTCGCCCCGCGCCGTGACATCGATGGTGATCTTCAACCCGTCGAATGCGCCGACGAGGACAGTTGCGAGAATGGCAGCACCCTGCTCCTCCGAGCCCGTCGTCGCGTCCTCGATGAGACCGGCGACGAGGTCGATCCATCGCTGAGTCATCTCCGCCGCGAGTTCTCGCGTCGATTCGACCGCCGCGAGATTGGAAATGAGCCGGGAGATCACCCAGGCATCAGGATCGGCGCGGTGCAGCTCGAGCATCGCGGGCAGCAGCCGTCGCAGGCGCGGCACGCCTGGTGCGGCTGCCTCGAGGAGGTTCTCGACGTCACGGAGCCACCGCGCCTGACGTGCTTCCAGGACGACGACGGCGAGGGTCTCCTTGCTGTCGAAATGGAAGTACACAGAGCCCTTGGACAGGCCGCTCGCATCGATGATGTCGGCCATCCGGGCCTTGTCGTATCCAAGCCGGGCGAACACGCCGGCAGCGGCATTGACGATCGCCTCCCGCGAGGCCGCGCCCTGGGCGGTGGGGCCGGCCGGTCGACCGACCCGTCCCGCGCGCGGAGCGGGCTCGTCGAGAACATCTGGACGCTGAGACACCCTCGTAGTATATTCTCGCTTAAATAGACCGACTGGTTTGTTTAATTAAGGGAGTATCGTGCGCACCATCGCCGCAGGCAGCACCACACTGATCACGGGCGCGTCATCGGGCATCGGTCGCGCCTTCGCCCAGCGCATGGCCGCCGCCGGCAGCGACCTGATCCTCGTCGCACGTCGCCGGGATGTTCTCGAAGAGCTGGCCCGCGAACTGACCGCGCATCATCGGGTGCAGGTCACCGCGATCTCCCATGACCTCGACTCCCCGGGCGCTGCTGCGACGTTGGTGGCCCGGCTCGCCGAGGAGGGGATCGTCGTCGATGCGCTCATCAACAACGCCGGTCTCGGCATCCACGGAGACGTGGGCACGGCCGGTCTGGAGACTGCGATGACACAGATCGCCGTGAATGTGAGCAGTCTCACGGCGCTCACCGCGCTCCTGCTGCCGGCGATGCTGGCCCGCGGGCGTGGAGCAGTCATCAACGTAGCGAGCACCGCGGGGTTCCAGCCCGTGCCGCACATGTCGGTGTACTCGGCGTCGAAGGCGTTCGTGCTCACCTTCACGCGTGCGCTCTGGCGAGAAACGCGCGGTACCGGAGTCGACGTGCTCGCGCTCTGCCCCGGCGCGACCGATACCGCGTTCTTCGCTACCGCCGGAGACGCCGCCTCCGTCGGCAACAGGCGTACGCCGGAGCAGGTCGTCGAGACGGGGCTGCGCGCCCTCCGGCGCGGGCGCCCCTCGGTGGTCGACGGACGTGCCAACGCGTTCGTCTCCTGGCTCGCCCCGCGACTGCCCGAACGCCTGGCGCTGGACATTGCCGAACGCTCCGTCCGTCCCTGAACCCAGACCCGCACCATCACCCTTCACCCCATCTGATCAGAGGAGATCACACCATGCAGATCCACGACTTCGCCCAGCGTGCCGCCTCGGCTGTCAACGCGCACGACCCCGCGGCGATCATCGCCCTCTGGGCCGAACCCGCCGAATACGACTCGCCCCTCACCGGTCCCCAGAAGGGACTCGATGCTCTGTTCGAACGCGAGAACGCCCTCTTCGAGGGCTTCAGCGACCTGCGGGCGACGATCGATCCGCTCGGGCAGGAGGGTGACACGGGTTCGATGCTCGTGCGGTTCGAGGGAACGCACGACGGCTCATACGCGGGCCTGGCCCCCACCGGCCGCGCCATCGCCCTCGAGATGATCGCCGTCATCACATTCGGAGACGACGATCGCGTCATCGCCGAACGCATCTTCATTGACACCGCCGACATCGCGGCACAGCTGGGGCAAGTCTGATGGCGCGGGCGTATCCGAATACTCGCTGACGTTCCGGTCCGCTGATTCAAGCGAGACGGTCAGCGGTCGACCAGCCGGCTCGACCCGGGAAAAGCGAAACGGCCCGCCGAAGCGGGCCGTTTCTTACTGTCTCAACACAGTGTGCGCCTGGAGGGACTCGAACCCCCAACCTTCTGATCCGTAGTCAGATGCTCTATCCATTGAGCTACAGGCGCATCCGGTCTTTCACAAGACCGCCCGCTCTCGCGGGCCTCGTCAACAATACCCCAGAGGCGGGGCGGAACGCGAATCGAGAGCGCCGCGAACGGTACCGCCGGGCGTGGCGGGGATCAGAGCATCTGGCGAGCGGCGCGCTTCTCCTCGCGCTCCGCCGCCTTCGCGGCCGCTTTGCCGGCCTTCTCCGCAGCCTTCTCCGCAGCCTTGTCGGCCTTCTCGCGGTTCTTGCGGCGCGCGCGCTGGTCCGAGGCGAGCGCCTGCAGGTCGACGAGCCGCAGCGCCTGCATCCGCGCCTCGCGCATCGTGGCGTAGTCCGGATCCTCGTCCGGCCGCATCGCCTCGACCGTGAGCCGGCTCTGCAGGTTCCCTGCGACGTCGCTCCAGGCGGCGGCACGCGCCGCCTCCACGAGGAACCGCAGCGTCTCGGGGTCGTCGGCCATCTCGCGCAGCCGATCGGCCACGGCGGAGGACTGCTTGGCGCGCTTCTTGAGGTTTCGCACGTCGCGGTCGCGGTAGTCGTGCGTGCCGTGCGGATCGGAGTAGCGGCCGTGGGCGCGCTTGCGCAGCTTGTTGGCGAGCTCCGCCGCCTCGTCCGACTCCGCGGCGAGTGCGAGCAGCGCCTCGTGCGCGTCATTCATGTACTTGGCGACGTCGAAGGATCCGCCCTGCGCGATCGTGCCCACGAGGATGTGGTTCTTGACGGTCAGCCGGGCGGCGGATGTGGCGATCGCCACGCCCTCGGCAATGACGTCCGCACTCTTTCCCACTCCGACCTCCTCCTCGCATCCACCGTACCGGTTCCCGTTCCGCAACAGCAGGGCGATGCGGCAGGATGGGACAAGCGTCTGCGCCCACCCGACGCATGCGACGAAGCGTGCGAGGGCGCAGCGGTAGGAGGAGCGTTGCCCGTTCTCGACGCATCAGGGCGCAGCAGTGCCATCACCGGCGCCGCCAACGGCATCGGCGCCGACACCGCGAGAGCGCTCGCGCGCCGCGGCGCGGCTTTGGCCCTCATCGACCGGGACCGGGTCGGCCTGGCCCGCATCGCGGACGAATTGCGCGCCACCGGCACCACCGTGACGGTGCATCCGGTCGACCTGCGCGACGACGACGCCGTGGCCGCCGTCGGCGAAGACGTCGAAGCCGCGCACCCCGAGCTGCAGACGCTCATCACGTGCGCCGGATCCTCGATGCTCGGATCCCTCGACCAACTCTCCATGGAGGAGATGCGCTGGCTGATGGATGTGAACCTCTGGGGCACGGTCTCGATCACCAAGGCGCTGCTGCCGGCCCTGCGTCGCGCCCCCGCTGCGCACATCACGCACATCGCCAGCATCTACGCGATCGCCTCGCCCGGCGGGCGGATCCCCTACTCCATGACGAAGTTCGCGGTGCGCGCGTTCTCCGAGGCGCTCATGCACGAGCTCGAGGGATCGACGGTCACGGTCGGTGCGATCTACCCCTCGGGGGTGCGCACGGGCATCATCCTGCACGGGCGCTACGCCTCGTCGATCGACCCCGGGGTGGCCGGCCGCGCCGCCGCCGCACAGGCCGCGATGTACCACATGGAGCCCGCGGACGCGGCCGAGCGCATCGTGCGCGCCACGCTGCGGCGCAGGGCTCGCACGCTGATCGGGCGGGAGACCCGCCTCGTGGATGCGCTGGTGCGGCTCGCACCGGTGCGCTACTGGGGGCCGATGCGGCACCCGCTGCGCGAGGCGATCGACACGACGACCCCGATGTCGCCGCGCTGATCGGTCACTCGCCGGCGACGGAGGCCTCCTGGCGGGCCGCGGCGCGCGCACGGATCGCGGCCGTCTCTGCGTTGTACTCGGCGAGCTTGCGCAGGGCCGTCTCGGTGCCCGCCCTCAGATGACGCTGCACGCGCAGTCGCAGCGTCGCCGTGTCGCGCGCCGCGAACGACTCGAAGATGCGCGCGTGGTCCTCCGCCATGGCGATCAGGTCGTCGTGGTCGCGGAACAGCAGCAGCAGGCGCCCGCGCATCATGCTCAGGATCTCGTTGACCGTGGCGTTGTCGGCGAGCTCCGCCATGATCAGGTGGAACTCCGCCGCTGCGGCATGCGCCGCCTCGGCGTCGCCGACCCCCGCGGCGGCGTACTCGCGCTTGAGCGCCGCCTCGACCTTCGCGATCCCGTCCGACGTGTGCCGGAGCGCCGCGATCTCGAACACGAGGACCTCCAGCACGTCACGCACCTGCGCGATGTCGCGCACGTCGTCCTCGGTGAACTGACGGACCACGGCCCAGGAGCGCGGGCGTGCGGTGAGCATCCCCTCGGCGAGCAGTTGCCGGATCGCCTCGCGCACCGGCAGCCGGCTCACGGCGAGCTCCTCGGCGATGTCCCGTTCGATGAGCCGGTCGCCGGATCGGCGCTGCCCGGACAGGATCGAGTCGCGCAGGAGCCGGACCACCCTGGCCGACTCGAGCTCCACGCTGCCCGCGTTCCCCATGGGGCCATTGTGGCACCGTCGGAGCCGGCTGCGCTTTGTCGGACCGGGTCCATCAACACCGACCCGGCCCGACACGCGTGCCGACCGGGTCAGGGCCGGGTCGGCGTCCCGTGCTCGTCGAGCCAGTCGAGCACCTGCTGCGCCGCGTCCTGCACCGGCAGCGCCGCGTCCACGACGAAGCCGGCTTCACCGGACGCGAGCGGCTCCAGGGTGTCCAGCTGCGAATCCAGCAGCGACGCCGGCATGAAGTGCCCGAGCCGGCGCCCGAGGCGCTCCGCGAGGTCGTGCTTGGTGCCCTTCAGGTGCACGAACTCCACTCCGGGCCGGGCCAGGATCTCGCGATAGCTGCGTCGCAGCGCCGAACAGGTCACCACGCCGGGCTGCCCCGCCTCCTGCTTCGCCACGATCCAGTCACGGATCAGTTCGAGCCATGGGCGGCGGTCCTCGTCGGTGAGCGGGATGCCGGCCTCCATCTTCGCGACGTTCGCCGCGGGATGCAGGTCATCCCCCTCCTGCAGCGCCCAGCCCAGGCGCCCGGCCAGCACTCCGGCCAGCGTGCTCTTGCCGGATCCGGAGACCCCCATGACCACGAGGATCGTCGGCGGTGTGTTCTGCGACATCAGCGACTCCTCCGGTCAGCCTACGAAGGCGCCGATGATCAGGACGCCGACGAGGCCCGTGACCGAGATCAGGCACTCCATGATCGACCACGACTTCAGCGTCTGCGGGATGCTCAGGCCGAAGTATTCCTTGATCAGCCAGAAGCCTGCATCGTTGACGTGCGAGAGGAACAGCGAACCGGCTCCGATCGCCAGGACCAGAAGAGCGGATCCGCCCGCCGACATGTGCAGGTCGTGCACCAGCGGCTGCATGATCCCGGCGGCGGTGATCGTCGCGACGGTGGCGGATCCGGTGGCGACGCGGATCAGCACCGCGACCAGCCAGGCGAAGAACAGCACCACCGGCAGCGCGCCGCCGACGTCCGAGATCGCGTGTGCGATCACCGTGCCGATCGTGGAGTCGACGAGCACCTGCTTGAAGCCGCCGCCCGCACCCACGATGAGCAGGATTCCCGCGATCGCCGGCAGCGAGGACGACACCGAGGCGCCGACCTCCTTGGAGCTCATACCGCCGCCGCGACCCAGCACGACCATGCCGACGAGCACGGCGATGAGCAGCGCGATGATGGGCTTGCCGAGGAAGTCGATGATGCCCTTCACGGCCGAGGTGTCGGTCGGAGCGACGATGTCGACGATCGCGGCGAGCAGCATTAGGATCACCGGCAGCAGGATGCTGAACAGCGTCGCACCGAAGCTGGGCCGCCTGCGGGCCTGGACCGCCGCGGTGTCACCGGGCTGCGCGGTGTCCTCCGCCGTCTCGAACAGCGCCGGCACGGGCACATCCACCCAGCGGGCGGCGAGGCGGCCGAACAGCGGGCCGGCGATGATCACGGTCGGGATCGCGATGAGCACGCCGAACGCGAGGGTGACGCCGAGGTTCGCGCCGATCAGGCCGATCGCGGCGAGCGGCCCGGGGTGCGGCGGCACCAGACCGTGCATGGCGGACAGGCCCGCGAGCGTCGGGATCGCGATCTTCATGAGCGAGACGCCGGAGCGGCGGGCGACCAGGATGATGACCGGCACGAGCAGCACGAGGCCGACCTCGAAGAACATCGGCAGGCCGATCAGCGCACCCACCAGACCCATGACCCAGGGCAGCGCCGCGGCGCTCGCCTTCGAGATCAGGGTGTCCACGATCCGATCCGCGCCACCCGAGTCGGCCAGCAGCTTGCCGTAGATCGCACCGAGGGCGATCAGCACGCCGACGCCTCCGGCGGTGGATCCGAAGCCGTTGGTGAAGCTCAGCACCGTTTGCGTGGCGGACATGCCCGCGACGAGACCGGTGACGAGTGCGCCGATCACGAGGGAGAGGAACGGATGCAGCTTGACCCAGGTGATGAGCACCACGATCGTCGCGATGCCGATGAGCGCAGCGAGGATCAGCACCCACTCCGGGGCGGTCGTGGTGGGGGGAACGGGATCGGCGGCCGAGAGGAGAGTCCCGGGGACGGCGGCGAGCAGGTTCGATGACATGGCCATGAGCTTCCTTGGTCTGGCGGAGAGATTTCGCTTCAGCGTAAATGATAAGTAGGACTTAATCAAGCAGAGGTCCTCAATAAGCCCTTCTACAGTTCATTCGCACGTCATCTTGCCGGGCTATCGCCATAATGGGCTTCATGGCAGAAGGGACCCGCGAGGCGGCCTCCGCGCAGCACCGCCGGCTGCTCGACACGATCGGTGCGCGCATCGTGGAGGGACACCTGGCGCCCGGCGCCCGGCTGCTGACCGCAGAGGTCGCCGCCGAGTTCGGCGCGTCCCGGTCCGCGATGCGCGAGGTGGTGCGCGTGCTCGAGACCATGGGCATGGTCGAGGTGCGCCGCCGCGCCGGGGTAGAGGTGCTGCCCGCCGATCGGTGGAGCCCGTACGCCCCCGAGGTGATCCGCTGGCGGCTGGACGGATCCGGCCGGCTCCGCGCCCTGCACGAGCTCAGCCAGCTGCGCTCCGCGATCGAGCCGCTCGCCGCCCGACTCGCCGCCGCCCAGGCCGGTCCGGAGCACCGTGCCGCGCTCGTGAAGGCGGTGCTCGGGATGGTCGAGCACGGCGACAGGGCCGACGAGCCCGTCTACCTGCAACACGACATCGACTTCCATGCGGCTGTGCTGCGCGGCTCGGGCAACCCCTACCTCGCCGGTCTCGCCGACGTCGTCGCCGAGCTGCTGCACGGACGCACCGCGCACGCGCTGATGCCGCACCGCGCGGACGAGACCGCCCTGCGGCTGCATCAGGACGTCGCGGCCGCGATCACCTCACGCGACCCCGAGGCTGCAGCGACGGCGATGGCCGCGATCGTGACCGAGGCCGACGACGCCGTGGAGGCGATGGGGAAGCCCGGAGCCTGAGTCACGCCCGGTCGCTGAGCCTGTCGAAGCGCCCGGTCGCCTCGGTCGCGTCCCGCTCGGTGGTCGCGTATTGCGGTTATTGCACTCGGGGAACCGCAATCTGCGACCACTGAGCGCGTCGGGAACGTCCTCCTCGGGGACGGATCCTCGCGTCGGCCCGTGTCCGCCCCGAGGGTTGCCTTAGCCCACGGATAGGTTCCGGCCAGCGCCCGCCTACACACACCCGCGCATAATCGAGGCATGGCGACGGTGAAGAACGAGGCGGGGCGCAGGACGCGGGCTCCCAGCGCGCTGCCGCGCCTGCTCGCCGCCTCCATGCGAGAAGTGCACCGCGTGCGCCGCCCCGCGACGCCGACCGCGCCCGCATTCGACCTGGCGTATGTGCGCACCGGACCGCGTTCGTCCCTGCCGATCGTCGTGATCCCGGGCGGACCCGGGCTCGGATCCGTGCTCCCCTATCGACGCTTCCGGCGGCGGGCCGCGGCTCTCGGGCTCGACGTCATCATGATGGAGCACCGTGGCGTGGGGCTGTCCCGCGCCGACCTCGACGGGCACAGCCTGCCGCTGTCGGCGATGCGCATGGTCGACGTGATCGACGACCTCGCCGCCGTGCTGGATGCGGAGGGCGTGCGCCGCGCCTACATCTCAGGATCCTCCTACGGCAGCTACGTCGCGGCCGGGTTCGGCGCCCGTCACCCGGAGCACGTGGCCGGGATGCTGCTGGACTCCGCCCTGCAGTCGGTCGCGGATCGCGATGCCGAGCGGGCGATGATCCGCGAGCTGTTCGTCGACGGGGACGCCCGGATCGCCGCGTCGGTGCGCGAGCTGCTGGACGACGGATCGGATCCGCGGATCCTCCTCGGCGTGCTGCGCGCGGCCTACGAGCTGGGCGGCGAGGGGCTGCTCGAGCCGCTGCTGCGTCAGCGCGTGCGCGGCGCACGGCGCGCCGGCGACAGCGGTGGTCGGCCCGGTCGAGGCTCCTCCGGACGCGGCTCGGTGTGGTCTGCGCTCGAGGCGTACGTCGACAAGGGCGAGTCCGAGGCGCACGTGCCCGGGTTCTACGAGTTCGATCTCGTCGGCGCGATCGCGTTCCGCGAGCTGGGATTCGGTCCGGATCCGGACGGATCCGTCCTCGACCCCTCCCTCACCTACGCGTCGATCGCCGACCAGTTCCCCCGGTTCACCGGCGAGCCCTTCGACCTGACCGCCGCGGCGGCGGACTTCGACTGGCCGACCGTGCTGCTGACTGGATCCCGTGACCTGCGCACCCCGGCCGCCGTGGCGCAGCGCGTGGCCGAGGCCGCGCCGGACACGGTGCTCGTCGAGATCGAGAACGGGCACAGCGCCCTCGAATCGCACCCGCTCGCCCTGCTGCACGCGCTGCAGCGGCTGAGCCGTGGCGAGCAGCGGCGCCTGCCCGCCGAGAGCGCGATGATGAGCGCGCTCCCCCGCTGCGGGTTCGTGGCCGGCCTGCCCCGGCTGCTCGCCACGGGCACGCGCTGGGAGGCCGCGCTCCGGTCGTGACCGCGCGGTGCGCGCCCGGTGATCGGTCCATATCGGAATGGATCCCCGGTCCATTCGGTTGCGTAGACAGTGACCTCCTCCCGCTCCGATCTCCTCGCCGCCGACACCGCGATGGGCGCCGTGACCCTGCTCGTCGCCGACCTCGACGCCATGACCGCGTACTACCGCGACGCGGTCACGCTGCGGGTGCTGTCGGCCGAAGGCGACCGAGTGGTGCTGGGTCGCGGAACCACGCCGGTGGTGATCCTGCAGCACAGCCCCGAACTGAGGCACGCGGCACCGCGCGCCGCCGGACTGTTCCATACCGCGATCCTGTTCGAGACGCAGGCGGCACTGGCCGCTGCGCTGTACTCGGTCGCGCAGCGCGCCCCCGGGACCTTCACCGGCAGCGCCGATCATCTGGTGAGCCAGGCCTTCTACTTCACGGATCCCGAGGGCAACGGCGTCGAGCTGTACTGGGATCGCGATCGCACGCAATGGAGCTGGGCGCACGGCCGGATCGAGATGGACACCCTGTACCTGGATCCGAACGCCTTCCTGAGTGAGCACCTCACCGAGTCCGCCGCCGAGGATCCGGTGATCGGCGGCGCGACCGTGGGCCACGTGCACCTCTCGGTCGGCGACGTGACCTCCGCACGCGAGTTCTATGTGCAGCGGCTCGGGTTCGAGACGACGGCGGAGCTCGGCGGATCCGCACTGTTCGTGAGCGCCGGCGGCTACCACCACCACATGGCGATGAACACGTGGAACAGCGCGGGTGCCGGCCGGCGCTCCCCGGCCTTGGGCCTCGGACGCGTGGACATCGTGCTGCCCACCGCGGACGACCTCGGATCCGTCGCCGAGCGAATGACGCATTTCGGCGTCGCCGCGCGCGACGACGGGCGCACGCTCGCCTTCGAGGATCCCTGGGCGAACGCGATCCGCCTCACGACCGCGGGCTGACCGGACCGTCGACCGCCGCGGGCTCTCAGCCGATCCGCACTGCGCTCACCGCGCCGTCGGGCCAGCTCACCTCGAGGATCGCGTCGCCGCCGTCGGTCGCGACCGCACGCGCCGAGGGCGCCTGCTCTGATCCGCGACCCAGGCGGACCGCCACGATCACGACGTCACCCTCGCCCACCACCCCGAAGTCGAGCCGCGGGATCGACACGACTTCGCCGATCGGTGAGACGCCGGTCTCCGTGCGCACCGACGCGGCGACCGCACCGCCGCCGATCCCCGCGAGCGGCCACAGCTCGGAGCGCAGCCCGTCCAGGTCGAGCGCGATCGCGGCGTCGTCCCGCTCCACGACCGCCTCGGTCGAACCGGTCAGCGGCCAGCCGCTCACGCGCACCGGGAGCGGCGCCGCAGCGACGCCCTCGCGCGGCAGCCGCCGGGTCGCGCGCACCTCCCACGAGCCGCGGACSRCGCTCGCCGTCGCSAGCAGCGGKCCGTCGGTGACGRCCCCCGCGCGYCCGGAYCCGTGGTCGTACCCGGCGCCGTCGGCGCTCGAGTCCACCCAGTGCGCGTCAGCCACGGACGTCGCGAACGCCGCGATGCCGTCGTCGCCGATCGCACCGCGGGCGAACCCGGTGCGATGCGTGGAGCGCCCTGCGGCATCGAGGGCGCCCACCATGTTGTCGGCGGGGTCGTCGATGGTCGCGCCGGTGAGCGGCGGCAGCGTCGCGCTGGAGTAGCCGAACCGGGCGTACAGCGCCGAGTCGCCGGTGCGGTCCCCCTCGAAGGCATGGTCCGCGCCATGGTTGATCAGGCGCACGATACCGTCGGCCGCGGTGCCGCTGACCAGCCAGCCGGCCGGCCGGATCACGCGGCGCACGTCGCCCTGCTCGATCGGCAGCGGCTCCTCCACGGCCGTCCAGACCTCGTGGTCCGCGGGCAGGGCCAGTCCGAGGAAGCCCTTCGACGCCCAATACGGCGACCCCGCGCCGGAGTACGTCTGCGCCATCGCGGGCCATTCGCCGAACAGCCCCATCGTGAGCAGGCCGCGCTCATCGACCGCCCCGCGCTCCACGAAGGTGCGCAGCTCACCCGAGGCCGCCCGGCGCAGCATCCCGAGCGGCAGCCGGGTGGCGCCGGAGAACGCGCCCATCCACAGCGGCGCGGCGGTCGCGAACCGGTAGATGAGGCTGCGTCCCTGCAGCACCGGCATCCCGTCCGCCCCGATGAGCGCCGCGTAGTCGTCCAGGAATTCGGTGAGCCGGGCCTTGAAGACGGGCGCGAGCGCGCCGGATCCGAACCTGTCAGACCCTTCGGATCCCGCCCAGAGCAGCGGATACAGATGCATCGCCCAGCCGCAGTAGTAGTCGTAGGCGCGCCACGTGCCATCGGCCCACCACCCGTCGGCCTGGTAGTAGTCCTCGATGCGGGCGAGGTCGGCCGCGATGCGCGCGGGCTCGTGCGGTCCGCCGACCGAGGCGAGGAACGTCTCGACCGTGATCCGGAACCACAGCCAGTTGTTGTCCGGGTACCAGCCCACCGGGTTGAGGGCCAGCCAGTCGATGATGCGCTGCTGTGCGGTGGCGTCGAGCGTGTCCCACAGCCACTGCCGGGTGAGCTGCAGTCCGAGCGCGATCGAGGCCGCCTCGACCTCGGCCTGCGCCTGCTCGGCGGGCAGGATCCAGCGCTCCGGATTCGACGGGTCGGTGCCGGCGACCAGCCCGTCGCGGTACCAGTCCAGGAAGCCGTGCGGATCCTCCCCGCGCTCCCCGGTGAGGCGGAAGGCGAAGAGCATGAACGAGCGCGCGAAGCCCTCCAGGCCGTCGCTGTCCGCGCCGCTGCTGCTGGTCTGCCCTGGCAGGCGCACCTGGCTGCGTGTGGGCGTGAAGTACGGCCGCAGCGACAGCAGCAGATGGTCGGCGATGGCCGCCCAGTGATCGCGCGTCCAGCCGGTGCGCGGCGACAGCGCGCGGTCCTCGGGCGGCAGGATCAGGCGGGCGGGGTCGAACGCGGTCACAAGGTCTCCTTCGTGCGGGCGGCGGTCGGTGCGGGTGCGAGCGGGACGGGATCTGCCGGCGCCGCGATGCTCGGCCGCAGCGAGGACTCGCGCACATGCAGTTCAGGGCTGAGCTTCACCCGGAAAGCGGGACGGCCGCTCCCGGCCTCGAGCCGGGCGATGAGCAGGTTCACGGCCTCGCGACCGACGTGCTGCTTGGGCGGACGCACGGCAGTGATCGCGGGGTCGCCGAAGCGGGCCACATCGTCGTCGTAGGCCACGATCGCCAGGTCGTGCGGCACCCGGATCCCCCGGTCCAGCGCATGCTGCTCGAGGGCGAGGGCCTGCGGATCCGGAAGCACGATGACGGCCGTGGTGCCGGTGTCCGTGATGACCTGCAGTGCGTCGTCCATCGCGCGCTCACGGCCCGCGGTGTCGAACCGCACGCCGTTGATGCAGGCGGCATCGGTCGGCAGCCCCAGCGAACGCAGGGTGCTCTCCCACCCGCGCCGCACGTAGCGGCCGGTGGGGCGTTCGGTCTCGGTGATCAGCCCGATCCGCTCGTGGCCCTGCTCGTGCAGGTGCCGCACGGCGAGCGCGGCGCCCGCGGTGTGGTCCGACACGACCGAGTCCAGATGCGGCGCCGCGGCCGCGGAGCGCACTCGGCGCTCCGCGAGCACGACGGGCACCGGCAGCGCGTCGAGCCACTCCAGCATCTCGATCGCCTGCTCCCCGAACGTATCGGGGGCGACGATGAGCCCGTGCAGGCCCGGGGTGTTCAGCAGCGCCTCGACCTGGCGGCGGTTGTCGCGCAGCTCGTACGTCGATGCGCGCAGGAGCAGCCGGGCACGCAGCTGTGCGGCCTGGGCCCTCGCGCCGTGCACGATGGGCGGCCAGTAGTAGTCGAGAGAGGGCACGACCATGCCGATCGTGTAGCGGGTGACGGCCGGGTCGTGTCCGGCGAGCACGGGGCTGAGCCCGGGTTCGAGGCTGCTGCGCAGGGTCGCTCCGCCGTGCACGCGCGTGACGAGGCCCTGCTGGGCGAGGGTGTTGATGTCGCGCCGGATCGTGAGCTCGCTCACACCCAGGTGCGCCGCGATCGTGGAGACGCTGACGGAGCCGTGCTCGCGGATCTCGTCCATGATCCGCTCCCGGCGCTGCAGCGCGAACAGCGGATCCCGCCCGCTCACGACAGCTCCTCGATCACGGTCGTGAACGAGCCGGCCCGTCCGCCGACGTCGTAGACGAGGCGGGTCAGCCACGGACCCCACACGGCGATGAGCTCGGGATCGTCCAGCTCCCATACCTCGAGCGAGGGCGCGACCGGTGCGTTCCCGTCGTCCGCGGCGATGCGGATCCGGTGTCCGTCGGCGGCGACCTCGACGGCGTCGCCGGACGGCGTGACCACTCCCGCCGCGATGACGTGGATCCGGTGCGCGCCGTCCTCGCTCAGCCGCCACCGGTCGGCGACCTCGATGCGCTCCGTCCCGCCGGCGGATCCTGATGCGTCGAAGCGGAACGTCCGCCGCCAGGAGTCGCCCGCTGCGAGCGGGTAGGCGCCCGCGAGCTCCAGTTCGAGCACGGTGGCCTCGCCCACGGGCGGGATCGGGCCCGGTTCACCCTGCGGCGCGGTGATCACCTGCGCTGTGAACGCCGGCCCCTCACCCTGCTCCAGGCCGTAGGGGGCGGGCGCGCTGTGCCAGCCGCTCTGCATCGCGCGGACCCGGTACCGCTCGGCGCTGAAGGTCTGCGCGGTGTAGGTGGGTTTGCCGACGTCGACGAGCAGTTGCCGGCCGCCCGCGGCGACGAGGAAGGATCCGAGGTCCTTGTGGTTGTGGTTCTCGTCATTCGTGCCGCCCTTCGCGGCAAGCGCGAGCCCGGCGGCCGAGCCGGCCTCGGCACGGCGCACCAGCACCTGCACGGACCCGAGCCAGACCGCGGCCGGAAGCGGTGCAGCAGCGGGCACGGCGTCCCGCCACGCGGTGTCGACGAGCGCGCGGACCAGTCGCGGCAGCCCGCCTGCGACCTCCGCCACCGGCTGCCCCGGCCGGCGTGCGGCCCGCGCCCACGCGGTCACCCTCGCGTCGCCGGTGAGAGTCCCCCAGCGGAACGGGAGCTGCCACGGCTCGTGCCCGCGGGAGCGCGCCCAGCCGTCGGCCACGTTCACGTACCAGTCCCCGCCGAGGTGCATGCGCGTCGGGAACCGCAGCGTCTCGCCGACGACGGGGATCCGGGTGGCGTCGAGCCCGCCGTCGGTGATCGCGGCCACGGTGTCGAGCATCTCGAGCATGCGCCCCGCGCCGTTCCACCAGTACGCGACGCCCTCGTCGATGGCCCCGTCAGCGGGCAGCTCGGCGACGTAGCGGTCGAGGCTGTCCAGAGCCCGCGCGAGGATGCACGCCACGCGCTCGGGGTCGTCGAGCAGCAGCACGGCGGCGAGCAGCACGTTGCCGAGGATCCACGGGTTCCAGTTGTTGACCTCGCGCCAGTACCCCAACCACCACAGGTCGTCGCGGGTCTCGAACGGGGTGAACACGCGCGCCTCGGCCTCGTGCCGGAGGCGCTCACGCAGCCCGGGCCAGCTCTCGTCCCAGCACGGGCCGAGCACCCGGTCCGCGACCGCCAACTGCGCCACGATCTCACCCGCGACGAGGTCCAGATAGGGCGCGGCGACGTCGGGCAGCACGAAGCCGCGCCGGGCGTGCGCGTCGTCGTGCGCCGGAAGCGACCAGGTGCTCTGCTCGCAGAGCACCACGGCACCGTCGGCCGCCTCGTCGATCCACATCGGGTCATCGGTCACCGCGGCGGCGATCACCGCACGGGTGAGTCGCTCCTGCCGCTCCGACACCGCACGCTCGTACGTCGCGCGATCGCCGTCCCGCACGTAGCGCGCGAACAGAGAGCCGAGCGCATCGGCCCAGGGGCGGCTGTGGGTCTCCGCGGCCGCGACGCTGATGCGTTCGATCGTGATCGGATCCACGTCCTCCCACACGTCGCGGCGCTCGATCGAGGGGATTCCGACTCGTTCGCGCAGTGCCTCGGCAGTGAGCTCACCGACACTCCCGCGCAACGCCTCTGCGCGCATCGCCGGACCCCACTCCGCATACAGCGGACCGCGGAATTCCGCGGTCCGCACGGCCGTGCCGTACGGCGGCACGGCGTGCGCGCTGACCCGGGAGAGGGCGTCCATGTCGGGGCTGCGCGTCATGATTTCAACCTTCGCTTGTGCTTGTATCTGTTCGACTCTGAACGTTTGGTTTCGTCTCGAACGAGTCCGAGTATCTACTGAGTTCAGCGACGACGCAATGCCCTGCTTCGTCGGGATCTGACGAAGGACGGAACCCCCTGGGAATGACCGCAACGACCACCCCCAACGCTCTCGTCGTCATGTCGCGCGAGGTATTCGAGCGGCAGTTCGATGCCGCGCGCATCGCCCGCCTGCGCCGCCTCGCGACCGTGCCGGAACCGGTCTTCACGGACGACCTCGACGACCCGGCACTGGCCGAGCGGCTGGCCGAGGTCGAGGTGCTCCTGACCGGCTGGGGTGCGCCGCGCCTCGACGCGGCCCGGCTCGATCGGATGCCGAACCTCCGCGCGATGCTGCACTGCGCCGGGTCCATCCGCGCGCAGGTGAGCGACGAGTTCTGGCGGCGCGGCATCCGTGCCGCGTCCGTCGCGGAGGTCAACGCCGTGCCCGTGGCGGAGTTCACCCTCGCGGCGGTCATCTTCGCCGGCAAGAAGGCGCCGTTCATCGCCGCCGACCCCGAGACCCGCCGCCAGAGCGGGCTGCGCGCGGAGCGGTTCGGCCGGCTCGGCAACCTCGGCCTCACGATCGGCGTCGTCGGATTCAGTCGCGTGGGCCGCCGCGTCGTCGACATCCTGCAGCAGCTCGCGGACGTCACCGTCCTCGTCGCGGATCCCTACGCGGATCCGGCCGAGATCGCTGCGGCGGGTGGCGTGCACACCACCCTCGAAGACCTGCTCCCCCGCGTCGACGTGCTGTCGCTGCACGCACCGGAGCTGCCGTCCACCCGGCACATGATCGGCCCGGCGCAGCTGGCCGCTCTGCAGGATCACACGACCGTGATCAACACCGCGCGCGGCAGTGTGATCGACACCGCAGCGCTCGAGCGCGAGTGCGCGAGCGGTCGCCTGAACGCGATGCTCGACGTGACCGACCCCGAGCCGCTCCCCGCGGACTCGCCGCTGTACCGCCTGCCGAACGTCATGATCACGCCGCATCTGGCCGGGTCGCTCGGCTCTGAGCTGTACCGCATGACCGACGCCGCGCTGGACGAGCTCGAGCGCCTCACCGCCGGCCTGCCCCTGCTCGAAGAGGTCACCGTCGACGCCCTGCAGCTCAGCGCCTGACCCGCCCTCGCACTCCTCCGCCCGCCCCGCACCCACCCTTCATCCATTTTCAAAGGAGAACCTCGCATGAAGCGATCCCTCATCGCCGTCGGCACCGTCGCCGCGGCGGCSCTCGCCCTCGCCGGCTGCGCCGGCACGTCCACGCCCGCCTCCACGCCCTCGGGCGGAAAGACGACGCTGCGCATCTCGGTGTGGAACTACGCGCAGACGCCCGAGTTCAAGGCGCTCTTCGACGCGTTCCACGCGGCGAACCCTGACATCACGATCGAGCCCGTCGACATCCTCGCCGCGAACTACGAGGACAAGGTCACGACGATGCTCGCCGGCGGCGACACGACCGACATCATCACGGTCAAGAACCTCACCGACTTCGGCGGCTACGCGCAGAAGAAGCAGTTCGTCGGGGTGAACGACCTGGTCAAGGCGCTCCCCGCCGACAAGATCCCGGCACTGGACGAGTACAAGGCCGGAAGCACCTACTACGCGGTCCCGTACCGCCAGGACTTCAGCGTGCTCTTCTACAACAAGAAGATGTTCAAGGACGCCGGCGTCGCCGATCCTTCCAGCCTCACCTGGGACGAATTCGCCGCCGACGCGAAGAAGCTCACGAAGGGTGATGGAGCGGACAAGGTGTACGGCGCCTACATCCACACCTGGAACTCGATGGTGCAGGGCTACGCGTCCGCACAGCAGGACAAGGGCTTCGACAAGCCCGACTACTCCTGGATGAAGGACCAGTACGACCTCACCCTCGGCATGCAGAAGGACGGCACGGTCCTCGACTGGGGCACCGCGAAGAGCCAGCAGGCCCAGTACAAGACAGTCTTCGAGACCGGCAAGGCCGCCATGGTGCCGATGGGCACCTGGCTCATCTCGCCGCTGCTCGCCGATGCGGCCGCCGGCACCACGTCGGTGGACTGGGGCATCGCTCCGATCCCGCAGATCAAGAGCGGATCGAAGGTGACCACGATGGGCGGCCCGACCGGCTTCGGCATCAGCAAGAACTCGAAGAACCAGGATGCGGCGAAGAAGTTCCTGTCGTTCGCGGCGGGAGCAGACGGCGCGAAGGCCGTCGCGTCGATCGGCATCGTGCCCGCGTACCACAGCGACGAGATCACGAAGCAGTACTTCGGCCTGAAGGGCATGCCGCAGGACGCGACCTCGAAGAAGGCCTTCACGCCCGACACGATCCGCCCCGACGGCGCGACCGGCACCCTCGCTGCGCAGCTGCAGGGCGTGCTGGACCAGGAGCACCAGCTCATCATGACCGGCAGCAAGTCGGTGGACGACGGCATCGCCGAGATGGAGAGCCGCGTCACCTCCGAGGTGCTGAACCAGTAGCTCCGGTCCGCGCCGGATCCGGCCCCTGAGCTCGTCGAAGGGGTYGGATCCGGCGCACCAGGCACCCCTCCCCGAACCGGATCAAGGAAGATCATGACCACCCTCACCGACCGGCCGTCCGCGGCCCCGCCGCGCTCGGTGGCGAGCCGCCGGATGCGCCGACGCAGCATCCTCATCGGCTGGAGCTTCATCCTGCCGAACTTCCTCGGGTTCGCGCTGTTCACCCTGGTGCCCGTGCTCGCCGCGTTCGTGCTGGCGTTCATGAACTGGGACGCGTACAACCCGCCCACGTTCGCCGGGATCAAGAACTTCACCCGCCTCTTCGGCGACCAGAACTTCCACGTGGCGCTGGGTAACACCCTGATCTACGCGATCGGCCATGTGCCGCTCACCCTGGTGTGCTCGCTCGGTCTCGCGATCCTGCTCAACCAGAAGCTGCGTGGCATCGCGTTCTTCCGCGTGGCGATCTTCTTCCCGTACATCACCTCGCTGGTCGCCATCGCGATCGTGTGGAACATGCTCTTCGACCCGGTGAACGGGCCGATCAACCAGTTCCTGCATCTGCTCGGCATCGCGAACCCTCCGGGATGGACCTCGAGCACCGGGTGGGCGCTGCCCGCGGTGATCATCACCAGCGTGTGGCGCGACATGGGCTACTACATGGTGCTGTTCCTCGCGGGCCTGCAGGCGATCCCGCAGGAGTACTACGAGGCGGCGGCCATGGACGGCGCCGGGCGCTGGCGCACCTTCTGGAACATCACGCTGCCGTCGCTGCGGCCCACGACCTTCCTCGTGCTCGTGCTGCTGAGCGTGTCGAGCTTCAAGGTCTTCGAYCTCATCTTCGTGATGACCGGCGGCGGGCCGGGGCGCGCGACGCTCGTGCTCTCGCAGCTCATCTATCAGGACGGAATCCTGAACGGCCAGTTCGGATACTCCTCGGCGATCTCGCTCGTCCTGTTCCTGATCGTCCTGGTCGTGACCGTGTTCCAGTTCCGGATCCAGCAGAGAAGGGAGCGCTGATGTCGACCCTCACCTCCGACCTCGCCCAGGAGCTCGACGGCGGGCGCGCACTGCCGCCCGTCCCGGCGCGACGCGGCAGCCGGCGGATCCGCTCGCGTCTCGGCCGCATCGCGATGTACGTGCTGCTGGTCCTGCTGCTGACCGTCGTGCTGCTGCCGTTCCTGTGGATGCTGTCCTCGTCGTTCAAGCACGACGACGAAGTGCTCACGGTGCCCGTGCAGTGGCTGCCGACGAGCTTCGTGTGGAGCAACTACGCGCAGATCTGGACCCAGATCCCGATGGCCGGCTACCTCGCGAACTCCGCCTTCCTCGCGATCGTCATCACGATCCTGCAAGTGCTCACCGGCAGCTTCGCCGCCTACGGCTTCGCCAAGGTGCGCTTCCCCGGGCGGGATGCCCTGTTCCTCGCCTACATCGCGACGATCGCGGTGCCGTGGCAGGCGTACATGATCCCGCAGTACATGATGATGCAGAAGGCGGGCCTGACGAACACGTTCACGGCGCTCATCCTGCTGCAGGCGTTCGGCGCGTTCGGGGTGTTCCTGATGCGGCAGTACTACATGACCATCCCCGACGAGCTCAACGAGGCCGCGCGGATCGACGGCCTCAGCGACTACGGCATCTGGGCGCGGATCATCCTGCCGCTGTCGAAGCCCGCGCTCGCCTCGCTCGCCCTGCTCACGTTCGTGAACACCTGGAACGACTACATGGGGCCGTTCATCTACCTCTCCAGCAACGAGCTGTGGACGGTGCAGATCGGGCTGAAGTCGTTCATCGGCCAGTACTCCGCGCAGTACGCGCTGATCATGACCGGATCCGTGATCTCGATCGTCCCGATCCTGGTCATCTTCCTCGCCGGGCAGCGCTACTTCATCAGCGGCATCGCGACGAGCGGGATGAAGGGGTGAGCACCGTGACCGACGATCTCACCGTGCCGCCGCGGCGGCGGATCCTGCACCTGCGGCACGAGACCATGGAGTCGATGTTCGCGTACGCGTACGCGATCCTGATGACGGATCTGCTGCTCGTGCTCGCGAACCTGCCCCTGGCCCTGCTGCTGTTCGTCGCGCGCGATGCGCTGCAGGCCTGGCCGACCGTGCTACTGCTCTCGCTCACGCTCGCCCCGTCGCTGGCCGGCGCGTTCGAGGTGTTCCGCCGGATGCGCGGTGACGAGCCCCCGCGTCCGTTCGCGGCGTTCTGGCACGGCTACCGCACTCGCGGTGCGGGGGCCGCGCTGATGGGCCTCGCCACAGGACTCGTCGTCGGGTTCGTGCTCTACGACGGCGCGGTCCTCACGGGCACCGTCTGGGCGCCCCTGCTCGCTCCGACGCTCGCGGTGGTCGCCGCCTGGGCTCTCGTCGCGTGCACCTCGTCGCTCGCCGGGCTCGTGCTGTATCCGCAGGCGTCGGCGCGCGCGATCGTGAAGGCCGCGGTCTACCTGTCCGTGCGGCGCTGGTACTTCAGCGTCATCGCGCTCGTGCTGCTCGGGCTCTCCGCGGCCGCGGTGATCGTCCAGCCGGTGCTCGGCGCTCTCGTGCCGGGGCTGCTCCTGTACGTCGTCTTCGCGAACGCCGACTTCTCGTTCCGCCGCGCGCTGCAGGCGGAGCGCACCGCTGCGGGCTGACCATCACGCCCGGCCACGATGCGGACGGCACGCCGCGCCCCTGGACGGGACGGCCCGAGGAGCGCATGCTGAGGGCATGACCGGCTTCCAGACCACGCACGCGTTCAGCGGGTTCAGCGTCGATGACATCGATGCCGCCCGGACCTTCTACGGCGAGATCCTCGGCATGGACGTCTCGACCAATCCGATGGGGTTCCTCGACATCCGGCTGCCTGAGGGCGGATCCGTTCTCGTCTACGCGAAGCCGAACCACACCCCTGCGAGCTTCACGATCCTGAACTTCCCCGTCGAGGACGTCGAGGCGGCCGTGGAC
>NZ_JBFTQL010000033.1:0-74910 GCF_056398985.1 Microbacterium sp. 01T413_2 | reverse complement strand
CACGCGAGCCGCAGCTGGTCTGACCGCGAGCGGACGCGCGCCGACGCGCCCACGGCGCCCCATCGGCCCGACGGCCACCGCGCCTGCGCCCGCGCTCGGCCGCCGCGACCGGATCCGCCAACCCCTGACCAAGCCTTCAGCAACCCGACCGTCCCGACCCACCGACCACCCCGACCCACCGACTCACCGACCCTGGAGAACCATGCGCAAGCCCCTCGCCGTCCTCTCACTGCTCGCCGCCAGCACCCTCGCCCTCGCCGGCTGCGGAACGACCTCCGTCGCGGCGCCCACCAGCAGCGCCGCACCCGCCGCGAGCGCCGAGTGCGCCAAGGACTCCACGACCACCGCCACGGGGCCGGTCACTGTGACCGACGCCCTCGGCCGCACCGTGAAGCTCGACAAGCCCGCCGCGCGCGTCGCGGTGCTGGAGTGGCAGCAGGTCGAGGATGCGCTCACCCTGTGCGTGACGCCCGTGGCCGTGGCTGATGCGGCCGGCTACCGGCAGTGGGACAAGGCTGAGACGCTGCCCGAGGGCGTGAAGGACGTGGGAACCCGGCAGGAGCCGAACCTCGATGCGTTGTTCCAGGCCAAGCCGGACCTCGTCATCGTCGAGGCGCAGGCCCGCGACGACGCGATCATCGGCCAGCTCGAGAAGTACGGCGTGCCCGTGCTCGTCACGATCGGCGCCGACGCGAAGGATCCGGTGAAGCAGCTGCTCGCGACCTTCGGCCTCATCGCGCAGGCCACCGGCCGCACCGAACGGGCCGAGGCCGTCACGACGGAGATGAAGAACCACCTCGCGGAGGCGAAGAAGACCCTGGCCGCGGCGAAGCCCTCCAGCACCGAGTTCGTGTACTTCGATGGCTGGGTCGACGGCGGCACCGTGTCGCTGCGCCCCTTCGGCACCGGCTCGCTGATCGGCGCGATCGGCGCCGAGCTGGGGCTCACGAACGTGTGGAAGGGCGAGACCGACCCCGCGTACGGGCTCGGCAGCACCGACATCGAGGGCATGGCGACGGTCGGATCCGCGACGCTGCTGCACACCGGGACCGATGACCCCGACAGCGACAGCTTCATCACGGCGGCCCAGAAGAACCCGGCCTGGGCCTCGATCCCGGCGGTGAAGGAGAAGCGCATCCACGCGTTCCCGAGCGGCATCTGGACGTTCGGCGGACCGCGCTCGGCCGAGAAGATCGCCGACGCGTACGTCGCCGCGTTCGGCAAGTGAGCCGACGGCGGTGAGCTCGATGCGGGTGGACGAGCAGGATCCTGCGAGGCCGGTTGCGCGCGGGGCGGCGGAACGGACGGCCGAGGCGGGCACGGATGTGCGGGCGATGACCGGAGAAGCGGGCGCGAGCCCTGCGTCCGCCGTCCGCGCCCGCCTCGGCGCCGTCGGCGTGCTGGTCCTGCTCGCCCTCGCCCTCGTCGCCGCCGCGGGCTGGCACCTCACCCAGGGCACGAGCGGGGCCGTTTGGGCCAACCCCGACATCCTGCTCGGTGCGCGCCTGCCGCGGCTCGCCGCGGGCGTCGCCGTCGGCGTCGCGCTCGGCATGGCCGGCCTGCTCATGCAGTCGCTGGCGCGCAACGCCCTGGCCTCGCCCGACACGCTCGGCGTGACGGCGGGTTCGTATCTCGCCGTCACCGCGGTCGCCGCGTTCGGGATCTCGGTCCCGTTCTGGTCATCGGGGATCGTCGCGTTCGCCGGCGGACTCGTCGCGGCCGTGATCGTGCTGGGACTCGCGGGGGGCGCCGGATCCTCGACGACCCGGCTCGTGCTGGCCGGATCCGCGCTGGCCCTCGCGTTCCAGGCCGCGACCTCGGCGCTGCTGATCCTGTTCAGCGAGCAGACCAAGGGGCTGCTGGCTTGGGGGAGCGGCAGCCTCTCGCAGCTCGGGCTCGAGGCCTTCCTGCGCGCGGCGCCGGTCGTCGTGGTCGCCGGACTGCTGGCGCTGCTCCTCGCCCGCCGCCTCGACGTGCTCGCCCTCGGCGACGATCTGGCCGCGTCCCTCGGCGTGCGGATCCGCTCCACGCGCATCCTCGGGATCCTGCTCTCGGTGCTGCTGACCGCGACCGCCGTCACCCTTGCCGGTCCGCTCGGGTTCGTCGGACTGTGCGCGCCCGTGCTCGCACGCCTGCTCGTGCGGATCGTGCCGGGTCTCGGCCGTCATGCCCTGCTGCTGCCCGCCTCCGGTCTCATCGGCGCGCTCGTGGTGATCCTCGCCGACGCCTTGCTGCGGCTGATCATCGGCGCCGAGGGTGCGATCGCGGTGCCCACGGGCGTGGCGACGACCGTGCTCGGATCCGTCGTGCTCGTGGTGATGGCGCGGCGGCTGCGCGACTCCGGACCCACGCGGCGGCCGCCGTCGATCCGGTTCGGCGTGCGAGGGCCGCTGCGCTTCCGGCTGGTGCTCGCGATCGCGGCCGTGCTGGTGGTCGCGGTCGTGATCGCCGGCCTGCTGCTCGGTGCGACGCCGCTGCTCACCGGCGACCTGCTGCTCTGGCTGCAGGGGCAGGCGCCGCCGCAGATCGCGTTCGCGCTGGACGAGCGTGCGCCTCGGGTGATCGCCGCGGTCACGGCGGGGGCGGCCCTCGCGCTCGCCGGGTGCCTCACCCAGGCGGTGAGCCGCAACCCGCTCGCCGATCCGGGACTGCTCGGCATCACCGGCGGGGCGGGGCTCGGCGCCGTGCTCGTGGTGACCAGCGCAGCGGCCTCGACGTTCGGCATGCTCGTGGCGGCGGTGGTCGGCGCGATCACGGCGTTCGCCCTCGTCTACCTGTTGTCGTGGCGCGGCGGGCTCAGCGCGGACCGGTTCATCCTCATCGGGGTCGGCGTCTCTTCGGCCGCGGTCGCGCTCACCTCGTTCGTGCTGCTGCGCGCAAGCCCCTTCGACACCCCGAAGATCTACACCTGGCTGAGCGGCACGACGTACGGCCGGATCTGGGAGCAGGTCGTGCCACTGGCCGTGGTGCTGCTGATCGCGCTGCCCGTGGTGCTGCTGCGCGGCCGGGAGCTGGATCTGCTCGCCCTCGACGAGGACACCCCGCGCGTACTGGGCGTGAAGCTCGAGCGGTCGCGCCTGCTGATCCTCGCGGTGGCCGCGCTGCTCGCCGCATTCAGCGTGGTGGCCGTCGGCGTGATCGGCTTCGTGGGCCTCGTCGCCCCGCATGCCGCCCGCGCGCTGGTCGGCGCGCGGCATGCGCGCGTGGTGCCGGTCGCGGTGCTGCTCGGGGCGGTGCTGGTGGGCCTCGCCGATGCCGTGGGGCGCACGGTCATCGCGCCCGCGCAGCTGCCCGCGGGGCTCGTGGTCGCCGTGCTCGGCGCGCCGTACTTCGTCTGGCTGCTCTGGCGCTCCCGCGACGTGTGAGCCGGCGATCGTGGGGTGCGCGCTCGGCGGTGCCGGTGCTCACTCAGGAACCGGGGGGAGGCTCGCGTCCGCTCAGGACCCGGGGGAGGTTCACCTCCGCTCAGGTCGCAGAAACTGCTCCGATGGAGGCCCCTTCACAGCAGATAGTGCGACCTGAGCGGCGGGAGTGCGACCTGAGGGGGCGGCACGACGCTGCGGCTCAGCCCGCGGCGTCGGCCTCGAGCACCGCCATCGCGGCGTTGTGGCCGCCGATGCCCGAGACGGCGCCGCCGCGGACCGCGCCGGATCCGCACAACAGCACGTCCGGGAAGCGGGTCGCCACGCCCCAGCGCTGGGCGGGAGTGCCGAGCTCGGCGCCGTCCTCGGCCCAGGGCCAGGACAGCGGCCCGTGGAAGATGTTGCCACCCGGCATCGCGAGCGCTTCCTCCAGGTCGCGCGTCGTCTTGACCTCGATGCACGGCGCGCCCGCCGCATCGACGGCGAGGACGTCCTCGATCGGCTCCGCGAGGACCGAGTCCAGCGAGGCGAGCACGGCGGTCCGGATCCGGTCGCGCAGTTCGTCGTTGCCGATCCGGTCGACGAGGCGGTCGGGCACGTGCAGGCCGAACAGGGTGAGAGTCTGGGCGGGGGTGTCGCGGAGAGATTCGCCCAGGATCGTCCGGTCGCTCAGCGTGTGGCAGTAGATCTCGCACGGCATCGGATCCGGCAGCTCGCCCGCCTCTGCGCGCTCGAAGGCGGCCCGCAGCTGCACGCCGAGCTCGTTGATGTGGAAGGTGCCTGCGAACGCCGCCTCGGGCGCGACGGTCTCGTCGCGGAGTCTCGGCAGCCGGGTGAGGAACAGGTTCACCTTCGCCTGTGCGCCCTCGGGACGGACCGCGGCGGCGCCATCCGCGACGCCGGACGTGTCAGACGGCCCGGCGTCGCCGAGCAGCCGCTCGAGCACCGCGGGCGCGACGTTCGACAGGATCGTCCGCGCGGTGACCGTGCGGTCCTCCCCGCCGTGGCGGTACTGCACCGTGGCCACGTCCGTCGCCGCGTCCGTGGCCGTGCCCGCGAAGGCGCCGGCACCGGCTGGGGTCACCGACAGCACCTCGGCCTCCGTGAGGACGGTCGCCCCGGCGGCCGCGGCGGCTCGGGCGATCTCGCCCGAGACCGCGCCCATGCCRCCGACCGGCACGTCCCAGTCGCCGGTGCCGCCGCCGATCACGTGGTACAGGAAGCAGCGGTTCGCGTCGAGCGCCGGATCGTCGAGGCTGGTGAACGTCCCGATCAGCCCGTCGGTCGCGACGATGCCGCGCACCAGGTCGCTGCGGAACCGTGCGTCGATCGTCTCGCCGAGCGGGCGCTCGATGAACGCGTCCCAGACCTCGTCCTCGCCGAGACGGGCCTTCGCCTCGGCGCGTGTCGGCAGCGGCTCGGTCAGGGTCGGGAACAGCGCCTCCGCGATCCGCCGCGTCTCGTCGTAGAGCTCGTCCCAGGCCGCCACGTCCTCGGGGCCGACCCCGGCCCGCGCGAAATCGGCGCGGGCGCCCTCAGCATCGGCCGCGCGGTCGACGAGCAGGCCGCGGGCCGGGTCGAGCGGATCCGGCGTGTACGACGAGTAGCGGCGACGGACGAGGCTGATGTCCAGCCCGAGGTCGTCGATGATCCGCTGCGGCAGCAGGCTGACCAGGTACGCGTAGCGGGACAGCCGGGCGTCGACGCCCTCGAACGCCTGGGCGGACACGGCCGCACCGCCGACGTGGTCGTCGCGTTCGAGCACGAGCACGCTGCGGCCTGCCTTGGCGAGATATGCCGCGGCAGTCAGTCCGTTGTGGCCCCCTCCGACGATGACGGCGTCGTAGTCGGGGGTCTTCTCGTCGGGCATGGGAGATCCTCGTTCGTTGCGGCTGATCCTCGGATCCGGCTCACTCCGTCGTGGCCGCACCGGGTACGGCCACGACGGGGACCGGCGCGTAGCGGATGATCTTGGCCGCACTCGATCCCAGGAACACGCGGGCGATCGGGTGCGTCGACGAGGAGCCGATGGCGAGGATGTCGCCCTCCTCCCAGTCGAGCCGACGGATCGCGCGGGCCCAGTCGGATCCCTCGGCGATGGTGAACGTGAGCGTGTCGTCGTCGAAGCCCTGCGAGCGCAGGAACCCCTCCGCCTCGTGCTGCGCGTTGCCCGCCTGCATCCGCCACAGGTCGATCACCTGGGTCTCGGCGTGTCCCATCCGGGACGTGACGGGACGGCGGGGCGGGGCGACGACGAAGGTCACCACGCGCAGCCGTGCCCCCGTGCGCCGACAGATCTCGGCGACGCCGGTGAGCAGCGACCAGCTCGCGTCGTCGTCGCGGAACGCCACCGTGACGCGGGTCACGCCGCTGTCGGTGCGGTAGCCCCGCGGCGCGATGGCCACGGGCACCGGCGACGAGTGCACGAGCCGGTCGGTCTTCGAACTGAGCCTGATGCGGCCGGGCTCGGCGTCGCCGCTCGAACCGACCACGAGCATCCGCGCCTCATGCTCCATCGCCTGCTCGACGAGGGCCTGCGGCACGGAGCGCCCGCTCACCCAGACCGCCGTGCCGTCGACGCCGGGGTGCTGGGCGAGGTCGGCGCGCGCCTCCTCGGCGGTGATCTCGCCCTCGCTCGCCGCCCAGTCCTCGAACTCCCGGTCGGTGCCGCCGGCGAGCGGAGTGCCCCAGCCCTGCGGKACGACGGACACGGCGCGGACCGGCTGGGGCTCGGAGCGGGCGAACTGGCAGGCGAGTTCGATGGCGGAGCGGTCGTTGTTGTGGGGGCCGTAGCCGACGAGGTACATCACTYGGCCTGGTCTTCGAGCTCGGGGTGGATGGGTTCGGAGATCTCCTCGTCGGACGTGTAGGTGTTCAGCGTGGCCTTGCGACGCCCGTAGACGACGTAGAACAGGAACACGATCACGAGCCAGCTCATGCAGATGATCCAGGTGATGGGCTGCAGCTGGGTCAGCACGTACACGCACACCAGCACGGTGAGGATCGGCACGACCCACGGGCCGAACGGGACCTTGTACGGCCGCTCGATCTCGGGGTGGGTGCGGCGCAGGACCATCAGGGAGATCGCGACGATGCTGAACGCGACCAGAGTGCCGAAGGAGACGCTGTCCCACAGGTAGTCGGCCGGCACGAACCCGGCGACGAGGGCGACGATGATCGACACCGTGAGGGTGTTGAAGACGGGGGTGCCGAACCTCGGGCTGACGCGCTCGAACTTCTTCGAGACCATGCCGTCACGGGAGATCGAGAACAGGATGCGGGTCTGCCCGTAGAGGGTGACCAGGGTCACGGAGAACACGGAGATCACCGCACCTGCGGACAGGACGATCGGCCAGATCGGGCTCCCGGTCACATGCAGCAGGATCTTCGCGAGGCCCGCTTCGCCGGCCTCCTTCGTCGCGAACCAGCTGGCGGGCTCGGCGGCGAGGCCCGCGACGGAGACCAGGACGTAGATGACGGTGACGATCAGCAGCGCACCGATGATCGCGCGCGGGATCGCCTTCTGCGGGTTGCGCACCTCCTCGGACGCGGTGGCGACCGCATCGAGTCCGATGTACGAGAAGAAGATCACGCCCGCCGCCCCGCTGATCCCGGACGCCTGCCCGAAGAAGTTCGCGAAGTGGTCGGAGTTGAATGCGGTGAACGCGAGGACCACGAACAGCAGCAGCACGCCGAGCTTGACGCACACCATGATCGCGTTCACGGTCGCGGACTCCGACGCACCGCGGATCAGCAGCAGCATGCACAGACCGATCAGCACCACGGCGGGCAGGTTGATGAACCCGCCGTTCGCGGACCCGTCCGGGTTCGGGATGAACGTCAGCGACAGCGCCGTCGGCAGCTCGAAGTGGAACAGCTGCAGCAGCAGCTCGTTGAAGTACCCGCTCCATCCGACCGCGACGGCCGAGACGGCGAGGCCGTACTCGAGCAGCACCGCGCCGCCGACCAGGACCGCCGGCCCCTCACCCAGCGCGTGATACGTGTACGAGTAGCTCGACCCGCTGACGGGGATCGCCGACGCGAGCTCGGCGTAGCACAGCGCCGACAGCCCCGCGGCGATCGCCGCGAGCAGGAACGAGAGGATGACCGCCGGCCCCGCGAGGGGGACCGCGCTGCTGAGGACGAAGAAGACTCCGGTGCCGACGGTGGCGCCGACRCCGAACATCATCAGCTGGAACGTCCCCAGATTGCGGGACAGCTCCTCACCCTGATGGTGCCGGCGCTGAAAGATGATCGGCTTGCGACGCACGAGCTGTCGTCCGAAAGACATCGGGGTGTGATTGCTGGACATATGGCTCCCAAAGGCCGGAGGCGGGCGTCTTCGACCGCCGTTGCCTCATGTTGGCACTCGGTGAGAGCGATACCAACAACCTTTCGAAGCCGGCTGTCTGGGATCTCAGACTATAGTCTCGCCCGTTCGTCAGAACGGGGGATCAGGCCGGATCCAGCACCAGCCGGTAGCCCATGCCCTGTTCGGTGAGCAGGTGCTCCGGCGCGCTCGGAGTGCGCTCGAGCTTCTTGCGCAGCTGCGACAGGTACAGCCGCAGATAGCCGGTGTCGGTGATCTGCTCGGTGCCCCAGATCTCGCGCAGCAGCTCTTGCCGCGTCACGAGCGCGCCGGGGTGGCGGGCCAGATGCTCCAGGATCTGCCACTCCGTGGGAGTGAGGTGCACGCGGGATCCGCCGCGCGTCACGGCCTTGGCTGCCAGATCCACCTCCACCTCGCCGAAGGCGACCGACGACTCGGCCGGTGCTCCGCCGCGGCGGCGGGCGAGGGCGCGCAGCCGCGCGAGCAGCTCGTCGATCTGGAACGGCTTGGTGACGTAGTCGTCGGCGCCCGCATCGAGGGCCTCGACCTTGTCCGCGGATCCGGTCCGGCCCGACACGACCAGGATCGGCACGTCGCTCCAGCCGCGCAGCGCCTCGATCACGGCGATCCCGTCGAGCTTCGGCATGCCGAGGTCGAGCAGCACGATGTCGGGGTGGGCCTGCGCGGCCATCGCGATCGCGGCGGCGCCGTCGGGGGCGGCGATCACGTCGTAGCCGTGCGCGGCGAGCGTGATCCGCAGGGCGCGCACGAGCTGCGGGTCGTCGTCGGCGACGAGCAGTTTCATCGAGGATCTCCGTCCGTCGTGGGGCTCTCGCCGTTCGAAGCGCGCAAATGGTCGTATTCCGTGCTCGGATACGGCAAAGTGCGCGCTTCGAAACCAGCATCCGCGAGCGGCAGCGACACCACCATCGTGAGGCCGCCGCCGGGGGTGTCCTCGGCCGTCAGCGTACCGCCCATGCCCTCGGCGAAACCGCGGGACAGGGCGAGGCCGAGGCCGAGCCCCGTCGTGTTGTCGGTGTCGCCGTGGCGCTGGAACGGCAGGAACGCGCTCTCGCGCTGGTCCTCGGGGATGCCCTCGCCCCGGTCGGCCACGCGGATCTCCGCGCGCTCGCCGAGGCGGCTCGTCGACACGATCACGCGGACGCCGTCGGGCGAATGCCGGACGGCATTGGTGAGCAGGTTCACGAGCACGCGCTGCAGCAGCACCGGATCCGCGCGCAGCGCCGGCAGCACCGGATCCAGGGCGAGCTCGACATCGGCGGGGCCGAGCGACAGCTCGTCCAGCGCCGAGACCACGCCGCTCGCAGCATCCACCCGGCCCAGCGACACCGCCAGCACACCGGCCTGCACGCGGCTGACATCGAGCAGGTCGGTGACCAGGCGTGACAGCGTGGCGAGGCTCTCGTCGGCGGTCTCGACGAGCTCGGCGCGGTCCTCCGCCGAGAGGCGGTGCGCACTGCGCAGTCCGCCGACCGCGGCGACGGCGGCGGCGAGCGGGCGGCGCAGGTCGTGGCTCAGGGCCGAGAGTAGGGCGCTGCGCACCTGATCGGTCTCGGCGAGCACCGCGGCCTGGCTCGCGGTCTCGCGCAGGTCGGTGTGCTCGATCGCGGCGGCGAGCTGCGCCACGATCGCGTCGAGCAGCCGGCGTCCCGCCGCGTCGAGGTCGGCCCCGTGCAGCTCGAGGATCGCGCGCGGCTGTCCATCCGCTCCGATGCCGACCGGCACGGTCTCGACGCGCCCGGCGGCGGTCGATGCCGACGCCGATCCTGCTGCGGCGGATTCTCCGGCCGGGGATTCGCTCGGATCCTCGTCGCTCCGGGCGAGCGGCTCCCCGTCGGCGGCGATCACCGCGCCGTCGGGGGAGAGCAGCCGGATGCCGCTCAGTCCGAACGCCTCGCGTGCTCGTGCGACCAGGGCGGTGGGGGCGCTGTCGCCGCGCAGCACGTTGCCCGCCACCGCGGCGAGGAGCTCGGCCTCCCCGGCCGCGCGCTGGGCGGCGCGGGCGCGGCGGGCCGCCTGGTCCACGACGATGCTCACGAGCACCGCGATCACGACGTAGAGCGCGAGGGCGAGGGCGTGCAGCGGATCCGCGATCGTGACGGTGAACAGCGGATCGACGAAGAGGAAGTCCAGCGTGAACCCGCTCAGCACGGCGGCGAAGAGGGCCGGCCGCAGGCCGCCGATGAGCGCCACCACGACGACCAGCAGCTGGTAGCTGAGCACGTCGGTGGTGATGGATCCGGGTGCCTTGAGCGCGAACAGCAGCCAGGACAGCAGCGGCCCGCCGACCAGGGCCACGGCGAGGCCGATGAGCTGGCGCCGCCACCCGAGGGCTCCGCCTCTGATCGAGGGGAGCGGTCCGCGCCCGCCTGCGGCGGCGTGGGTGACGATGTGCACGTCGATGTCCCCGGAGCGGCGGATGATCTCCGCGCCGATGCCCGGCCCCGTGAGCGCTGCGGAGAGCCGGGAGCGCCGGCTCACTCCGATCACGAGCTGGCTGGCGTCGACGGACTGCGCGAACTCGACCAGCGCGCCCGGCACGTCGTCGCCCACGAGTTGGTGGTAGCTGCCGCCCAGGGATTCCACGAGGCCGCGCTGGGCGCTGAGTGCGCCAGGGCGATCGCCGCGCAGGCCGTCCTGCGTGGTGACGTGCACGGCGAGCAGCTCCCCGCCCGCCGAACGCGCCGCGATCCTGGCGCCACGGCGCAGCAGCGTCTCGCCCTCCGGTCCACCGGTGAGGGCGACGACTACGCGCTCCCTGGCCTGCCAGGCGCTGTCGATGCCGTGCTGGGTGCGGTAGCTGCGCAGCGCGCTGTCCACCTCGTCCGCCAGCCACAGCAGCGCCARTTCTCGCAGCGCCGTGAGGTTGCCGAGGCGGAAGTAGTTCGACAGCGCCGCGTCGATGCGCTCGGCCGGATACACCTGGCCCGCGGACAGCCGGTCGCGCAAGGTCTGCGGGGCGAGATCCACGACCTCCACCTCGTCCGCGTCGCGGATGACCTCGTCCGGGACGGTCTCCTGCTGCACGACGCCGGTGATCTTCTCGACGACGGCGTTGAGCGACTCGATGTGCTGCACGTTCACCGTGGTGATCACGTCGATGCCCGCGTCCAGCAGCTCCTGCACGTCCTGCCAGCGCTTGGCGTTGCGGGATCCGGGCGCGTTGGTGTGCGCCATCTCGTCGATGAGCGCGAGCTCTGGCCGACGGGCGAGCACCGCGTCGAGGTCGAGCTCATCGAGCTGCACCCCGCGGTGCGACACGGCCCGGCGCGGCACCTGCTCGATGCCCCGGGTCTGCGCCAGGGTCGCGTCGCGACCGTGCGTCTCCACGATCCCGATCGCCACATCGCGCCCGGCCTCGGCGAGACGTCGGCCCTCGCCGAGCATCTCGTAGGTCTTGCCCACGCCGGGCGCCGCACCCAGCAGCACGCGCAGGCGTCCGCGGGATCCGGATCCCCCCTCGCGCCTCGCGCCCATCATCGCCTCGCTCACTGCAGGTGCTCTCTCGTCGCCGGTTCTCACCGCTGCAGGGCGTCGAGGGCCTGATTCAGCGCGAGCACGTTCACCCGCTCCTCGCCGAGGAAGCCCGCATCGCGCGTTTGAATCCTAGACTCCACCAGCGAGCGGACTGCGGAGGCGTCCAGGCCGCGCGCCTCGGCGACCCGGTTCACCTGCAGCAGGGCGTACGCCGGGCTGATCTGCGGATCGAGGCCCGACGCCGAGGCGGTGACAGCGTCCGCAGGGACCGCGGATGCGGCGACGTGCTCGCGCGCCGCGATCGCCGCACGGCGCTCGGCGATCGCCTTGACGAGGTCGGGGTTGTTGGGCCCGAGGTTGCTGCCGCCCGAGGCCGTGGGGTCATAGCCGTTCTTGCCGGCCGCTGAGGGGCGGGGCTGGAAGTACTGCGGCAGCGCCTCGCCCTTGGCGTCGGTGAAGGACTGCCCGATCAGCGCGCTGCCGAGCGGCGCGTCACCGCCGGCCCAGCCGCCGACGGGTCGCCCCTTCGCGTCGACGAGGGATCCGTTCGACTGCCAGGGCAGCGCGAGCTGGCCGATGCCGGTGATCGCGAGGGTGTACCCGACGCCGAGGAGGAGGGTGAGCACGAGCATCGCGCGGACGGCGACGCCGGTGAGGCGGACGGTGCCGCGGAGGTTCGACATGGTGTGCGTTCCTTTGGAGTCAGTGGCCGGCGTCAGAAACCGGGGATGAGAGCGACGACGAGGTCGATGAGCTTGATGCCGACGAACGGGAGGATCACGCCGCCGATCCCGTAGATCAGCAGGTTGCGCTGCAGGATCTGCGACGCGCTCGCCGGCTTGTAGGCCACGCCGCGCAGGGCGAGCGGGATGAGGAAGACGATCACGACCGCGTTGAAGATGATCGCGCTCGTCACTGCGGAGGCCGGCGAGTGCAGCTGCATGATGTTGAGCGCCGCGAGCCCGGGGAAAGCACCCATGAACATCGCCGGGATGATCGCGAAGTACTTCGCGATGTCGTTGGCGAGCGAGAACGTGGTGAGCGCGCCACGGGTGATCAGCAGCTGCTTGCCGATCCGCACGATGTCGATGAGCTTGGTCGGATCCGAGTCGAGATCCACCATGTTCCCGGCCTCCTTGGCGGCCGAGGTGCCGGTGTTCATCGCGACGCCGACATCGGCCTGCGCGAGCGCCGGGGCGTCGTTSGTGCCGTCYCCGGTCATCGCGACGAGGCGGCCGCCCTCCTGCTCGCGACGGATCAGGGCCAGCTTGTCCTCCGGGGTGGCCTCGGCGAGGTAGTCGTCGACGCCGGCCTCGGCCGCGATCGCCTTCGCCGTGAGCGGGTTGTCACCCGTGATCATCACGGTGCGGATGCCCATGCTGCGCAGTTCACCGAACCGCTCCGCCAGGCCCTCCTTGACGACATCCTTGAGGTGCACGACGCCGAGAATCCTGGCTTCTCCCGCCGGGGTCGTTGAGCGAGCGAAGCGAGACGAAACGTCGTCTCCGTCGAGATCGCCGCGTTTCGTCTCGGTCGGCGCTGGCGCGTCGTCCTCGCTCAACGACCCCGAGGAGACCACGGCCACCATGAGCGGAGTGCCGCCCGACGCGGCGATCTCGTCGGCGAAGCGCGCGGCCTCGGCGGCGGCCGCCGCGTCGCCGGAGCCCTCCGACTCGATCCAGGCGCGGATCGCGGATCCTGCCCCCTTGCGGATCTGCGTCCCGTCGATCAGGTCGACGCCGCTCATGCGGGTCTGCGCGGTGAACGGCACGGTCTCGGCACCCTCGGGAGCGGCGACCACGATGCCGCGGCCCGCGGCGAGCTCGACGATCGACGCGCCCTCCGGCGTGGGGTCGGCGAGGGAGGACAGTGCCGCGGCGTGCAGCAACTCCTCCGCGGAGACCCCGGCGACCGGTCGGACGTCGGTGGCACGGCGGTTGCCGTAAGTGATCGTGCCGGTCTTGTCGAGGAGCAGCGTGGTGACGTCGCCCGCGGCCTCGACCGCGCGGCCCGACATCGCCAGCACGTTGCGCTGCACGAGACGGTCCATCCCGGCGATGCCGATCGCGCTCAGCAGCGCGCCGATCGTGGTCGGGATCAGGCAGACGAGCAGGGCGATCAGCACCGGGATGCTCACCGGCGACGCCGAGTACGACGCGATCGGGTTGAGGGCCAGCACCACCACCAGGAACACGATCGACAGGCTCGCGAGCAGGATGTTGAGCGCGATCTCGTTAGGGGTGCGCTGGCGATCCGCGCCTTCGACGAGCGCGATCATGCGGTCGACGAAGGTCTCGCCGGGCTGGGACGTGATCCGCACCACGATCCGGTCCGACAGCACCCGGGTGCCGCCGGTGACGGCGCTGCGGTCGCCGCCGGACTCGCGCACCACAGGGGCGCTCTCGCCGGTGATCGCCGACTCGTCGACGGTCGCGATGCCGGCGACGATATCGCCGTCTCCGGGGATGGGCTCGCCCGCGACCACGATCACCACGTCGTCCCGGCGCAGGTCGGCGGAGGAGACCTCCTCGGTCGCCGCGCGCTCCGCCGTGGGATCGGTCGCGTCGTCGTAGCGGACCACGCGCCGGGCCATCGTGCTCGTGCGCGTCTTGCGCAGAGTGGCCGCCTGCGCCTTGCCGCGCCCCTCGGCGACCGACTCCGCGAGGTTCGCGAACAGCACCGTGAGCCACAGCCAGACCGCGATCGACCAGGTGAAGCCGTTCGGGACGGGAGTGCCGCCCGAGGCCGCSGCGSCKGAWCCGASGAACGGCTCGGCGAYSGCCAGCACGGTSGTGATCGCGGCGCCGGCCCACACGAGAAGGATGACGGGGTTGCGCAGCAGAGTGGCGGGATTCAGCCGGYGCAGCGCACCGGGCAGAGCCTGCGTGAGCTGGCTCCAGCCGAAGGCGCGCTGCGGGCGCTTCGGGGATCCGGATCCGTCGCCCGATGCGGGTTCGGGAGCGGGGTGGGTGAGACCTTCGACAGGCTCAGGGACCGAGGGGGTCATGACGGTCATCGGACGAGTCCTTCTGCGAGCGGCCCGAGCGTGAGCACGGGGAAGTAGGTGAGGGCGGTGACCACGACGGACACTGCGATGAGGAGCCCGACGAACTGCGGGCGGTGCGTGGGCAGCGTTCCGGCCGTCTCCGGCACGTGCTGCTGCCGGGCCAGGGAYCCGGCGAGRGCCAGCACGAACACGATCGGGATGAACCGTCCGAGCAGCATCGCGACGCCGAGCGCGGTGTTCAGCCAGGGGGTGTTCGCGGTGAGGCCGGCGAAGGCGGATCCGTTGTTGTTCGCCGCCGAGGTGAAGGCGTAGAGCACCTCGCTGAGCCCATGCGGGCCGGGGTTGAGGATCGAGGTCTTCTCCACATCGGCGCGGATCGGCGGGATCGCGAAGCTCAGGGCGGTGCCGGCCAGCACCAGGGTCGGCGTCACCAGGATGTAGAGGCTGGCGAGCTTGATCTCACGCGGACCGAGACGCTTGCCCAGGTACTCCGGGGTGCGGCCGACGAGCAGCCCGCCCACGAACACCGCGATCACGGCGAGGATGAGCATGCCGTACAGCCCGGACCCGACGCCGCCGGGCGCGACCTCGCCGAGCATCATGTTGATCATCGGCATCATGCCGCCGAGCGGGGTGAACGAGTCGTGCATCGCATTGACCGCACCGGTGGAGGTGAGCGTGGACGCGGTGCCGAAGAGCGAGGATCCGAGGATCCCGAACCGCTGCTCCTTGCCCTCCATGGCGGATCCGGCGAGCTGCGTGGCCGTACCGCCGCCACCGAGTTCGAGGGCGCTCAGTGCGATCAAGGAGACCAGGAAGATCGTGCCCATCACGGCCGCGATCGCGTAGCCCTGGCGGTGGTCGCCGACGATCCGGCCGAACGTGCGCGGCAGCGCGAACGGGATCGCGAGGATCAGGATGATCTCGAGCAGGTTCGTCCACGGCGTCGGGTTCTCGAACGGGTGCGCGGAGTTGGCGTTGTAGAAGCCGCCGCCGTTGGTGCCGAGGAGCTTGATGGCCTCCTGCGAGGCGACCGGTCCTCCGGGGATCGCCTGCGCGGTGCCGGCGAGCGTGTGCACCTCGGTGAAGCCGGACAGGTTCTGCACCACGCCGCCGGCGATGAGGGCGAGCGCCGAGAGCACGGCGAGGGGAAGCAGCAGGCGGATCAGTCCGCGGATGAGGTCGACCCAGAAGTTGCCGATCGTGGCGCTGCCGCGACGGGCGAAGCCGCGCACGAGGGCGATGGCGATCGCGATGCCGACCGCGGCCGAGGTGAAGTTCTGCACGGCGAGGCCGGCGAGCTGGACGAGGTGGCCCATGGTCTGCTCGGGCGAGTACGACTGCCAGTTGGTGTTGGCGACGAACGAGGCGGCCGTGTTGAACGCGAGGCCCTCCGGCACCGAGGGCAGGCCGAGCGAGAGCGGCAGGACCTGCTGCACGCGCTGCAGCAGGTAGAGCAGCAGCAGGCCGACGACGGAGAACGCGAGCACGCTGCGCGCGTAGGCCCGCCAGGTCTGCTCGGACGACGGATCAACGCCGATGAGGTGGTAGAGGCCGCGCTCCACGCGCAGATCCTTGGCGCCGGTGTAGACGCGGGCCATGTAGTCGCCAAGGGGGCGGTACAGCAGCACGAGGACGACGATGAGCGTGGCGGCCTGGAGCACGCCGAGCCAGAGGCCGGCGCTGTCGAGTGACGCGGCGCCCATCAGAACTTCTCCGGGGCGACGAGGGYGACCACGAGGTAGCCGATCGCGGCGACGGCGAGGACAGCGGCGATGATCTCGATGACGATCACAGCTTCTCCACCCCCTTCGCGATCAGTGCGACCAGGGCGAACAGCGCGAGCATTCCCGCGACGTAGATGATGTCGAGCACGGATCCGATCGAACCGGTCCTGAGAGCGCCGGATCGGGATCCTCACGACTCCCTCACGCGCCGCTGCGGGATCCATGCACCTTCCGCACGGACCGGTGCCGAGTGCGGGCCCGCCGGAGGCGCGCCAGGGGATGATGGACGCATGACGCGACGTGCGCACCCGCCGGATCCGCTCGATCCGCGCCGCTCCAGCCGTGCGATCGGCTGGCAGGTCGCCGGGGTCTCGGCCGTTCTCGTGCTCGTCGGCGCCGCGCTCGCGATGGGCTACCTGTTCTGGCAGACCAGGCCGGCAGAGGAGGCGGGGGTCGATCCGGGCAGCGTCCGCGTGTTCGTGGAGCCGGCCAACCTCGTGATCGCCGGCCTGGTCGTGGGTGTCGGCGCAGTGCTGTGCGCCGGCGGTGCGGCCTGGCTCATCGCCCGCCGCGCGGTCCGCCCGCTTGCAGAGGCCGCCCGCATCCAGGAGCGGTTCGTCGCCGATGCCAGTCACGAGCTGCGCACCCCGCTCGCCGTGTTGAACGCGCGGGCGCAGCACCTCGCGTTGCTCACGCCCGCGGACGACCCCCGCCACGAGATCGTCGGAGCGCTGCGCGCCGACGCCCGGATCATGTCGGGCGTGGTCGATGACATGCTGGCCGTCGCGACCGGCGCGCCCGCCCGCCGCGGCAGCTGCGTGGTCGCCGACGTGCTGACCGAGGTCGCGGCCGACCTCGCCGTGCTTGCCGCGCAGCGCGAGGTCTCGGTGCGGGTCGAGCTCCCGGCGAGTGCCGTCCCGGGGCCGGTCGTCGCGGCGCTGCCGGAATCGGAACTGCGCCGCTGCCTGGTCGCGCTGCTCGACAACGCGATCGATCACTCCCCGTCGAACGGGACGGTCGTGGTCTCGGCGGCGACCGAGGACGACATGGTGCGCGTCACCGTCCTGGACGGCGGATCCGGCATCGTCGGGATCGCGCCGGAGCGCATCTTCGACCGCTTCGCTCATGGCGCGGCGACGGCGCGGGAATCCGACGACGTCGCACGCACACGGTCCGGCATCGGACTTTCGCTGGTGAAGGAGGTCGTCGAGCGCCACGGCGGAGACGTGCGGGTCGTGCGCACCGGGCCCGAGGGCACCGCGTTCGCGCTGAGGGTGCCGCTCGCGGAGGGTGCGCGATGACGGGGCGGCTGCTGCTGGTCGAGGACGATCCGCGTCTCGGGCCGATCATGGGTGACGTGCTCGGATCCGAATGGCGCGTCGATCTGAAGGGGACCGCCGAGGAGGGGCTGGCGGCGGCGCTCGCCGCGCGCTACGACGTGATCGTCACGGATCGGCGGCTGCCCGGCATGAGCGGCGAGGAGCTGGTGCGCGAGCTGCGCCGGCGCCGGGTGGCGACGCCGATCCTGATGCTCACAGCGCTGGGCGAGGTGCGTGACCGGGTCGATGGCCTCGACGCCGGCGCCAACGACTACCTCGTCAAGCCCTTCGAGTTCGAGGAGCTGAGCGCGCGGCTGCGGGCGCTGACCCGCGACTACGGCGGACCGGAGGAGGGCCTCGCGATCGGCAGCTGGGTCTTCCACCCCGACGATCAGAGCATCGAGTCGCCGTACGCGGGGCGGATCCTGCTCACCGAGGCCGAGAGCGCGTTCCTGCACGTGCTGGCCGCCGAACCGGAGCGGACGTTCTCCCGCGAGTATCTGCTGCAGGCCGTGTTCGCCCGCGGCGAGAGCCTCACCACGGTGGAGACCTACGTGCACTACCTGCGACGCAAGACCGATCGCGACCTCATCCAGACCGTCCGCGGCGCCGGCTACCGCCTCGGCACACCGGCCTGATCGACGGCGACCCAGACGATCCCGGCTCAGGCGCCGAGATCCTTCAGCAGGGTCGCGAGCTCGGCCTGCTGCGCGGCGGGCGCCGCGGCTTTCACCCCCGGATGATCGATCGCGTAGGTCTTGAGGATCGCGTCCATCTGCTGATCCAGGAACGTCCAGGCGGTCTGGTCGGCGGCCTGCAGCGCGTTCGCGTCGGCGTCCCACGCGTCGCGCATCTTCTGAACGGTGGCATGCGATGCGGACGTATCGCCCGCCGCATCCTGCTTCGTCGCGGTCTGCGCGAGCGCGATGTACTTGGCGACCGCCTCCTTCGGCAGATGCGCGGTGACCTGCTGCGGCGAGAGAGAGGCGACCGGACCGGTCGAAGCGCCGTCGTCGGCTGCCGCGGCCGCCTGGTGGGGCGCGAGTGAGGCGACGGTGAGGATCACGGCGGTGGCGACGCCGAGGGCGACGAATCCGATCAGGCCGATCCGTTCGCGCTGCGGGCTGGTGAACACTCGGGAGACGTGGGTCGCGTCGTAGGTCTCCACCACGTCGCGGCGGCTGATCGCGAGGTAGATCACGGTGGCCAGGATCAGCCCGAGGAAGATGATGCTCGTGGCGAAGGTGCCGAGGCCCAGGCCGACCGGCTCGCCCGGGTTCGCGGCCTGCGTCGGGGAGCCGAGGAAGTCGCCGATGTTGGCGCCGAGCGGCCGCGTCAGGATGTAGGCCAGCCAGAACGACAGCACGGGGTTCGCTCCACCACGCCACAGCGCGGTGATCGCGAGGATCAGTCCGAGCGGCAGCAGCACGGCGACCCCGGGGCTCCAGCCGGTCAGCTCCAGCGTCCAGTCCCCGGTCGCGGTGCCGAGTGCGAACGTCACGAGCACGGTGAGCCAGTAGAACGCCTCGCGCGGGCGGGTGTCGATGGAATGGATCGACAGCGTGCGCTCCCGGGCCCACCAGATCCCGAACACGGCCGCCAGCAGCACCGAGAACACGGCGGAGGAGACCCACAGGGGCACGCCCAGCTGGTCGGTCAGGATGTCGGTGTACAGGGTGCCGGTGATCGAGATGACCACGACCGTCAGCCAGTACGGGAACGGCGAATACCGCTTGAGGCTCAGCTGCACCGCGAGGACCACGACGAGCACGCCCGTGAAGATCCACGCAGTGTTGCCCAGGCCGACGCCGAGTGTGAGGTTGATCCAGTCCGCGAAGCTCTCGCCGACCGTGGTGCACAGGATCTTGATGATCCAGAACCAGATCGTGACCTCGGGGACCTTGTTCAGCAGGCGTCCCGCGGTCGCCGCTCTCGCAGTGCTCGTCGTCGTCATGCTTCGACGCTAGGAGCGAGGCACCAAGGACCCGCCAAGGATCCGATGACGCCCCGGGTCAGCGCACGAGCGAGCGCAGTCGTCGCAGGGCGACCGAGAGCACGGCGATCCCCGGCCGGGGGACTGCGGAGGCAGCGGCGAGGGCTGACGCGGCACGCTGCGCCGTGCTGCCGCCGCCCTCGAGCCACCGGGCGTACCGCTCGTCGAGCTCGACGTCGCCCGCGTGGGTCTGCACCGAGGCGGTCAGGTCCACGAGCACGGCGTACAGGTCGTCGCGCAGGGACGCGCGGGCCATCGACTGCCAGCTGTCGTCCTGCGGCAGCCCGGAGACGCTGGTCAGCAGATCGTCGAAGCGGATCTCCCCGGAGAGCAGGAAGTAGGTGCGCGCGACGTCTTCGAGATCCCAGCCTCTGGCCTGGGCGAGCTCGATCACGTCGAGCAGTCGCAGCGCCTCGAGCAGCCTGGCGCCGCGGTGTGCGAGATCCTCGGGCACTCCCGCGGCCGCGAGCGCCGCCTGCCGTGCGGCGAACTGAGCCGCCTCGCCTGCGTGGAAGAACCCGGCGAGCCGTTCGGACAGGATCCGCACCGGCTCGGCGAACCGGGCGATCTCGGCGCCGATGTCGACGCCTTCGGAGCGGTGCTGCACGAACCAGCGCGCGGCGCGGTCGAGCAGGCGGCGGAAGTCGAGGTACAGCCGGGTCTGGGTGGCGGTGTCGACGAGGTTGTCGGTGGCCTCGACCGCGACGACGAAGCCGCGCAGGTCGAAGATCTCCCGCGCCGCGACGTAGGCCCGGGCGATCTGCTCGGCGGTGGCGCCGGTCTCCGCGGCCGCGCGGTCGGCGAACGTGATCCCGCCGCGGTTGACCATCGAGTTCACGACCGTGTTCACGATGATCTCCCGGCGCAGCGGATGCTCGGCCAGGCGCTCGCCGAACCGCTCGCGCAGCGCGCTCGGGAAGTACTCCGCGAGGGTCTCCGCGAACCAGGGGTCGTCGGCGAGGTCGGTCGCGGCCAAGTCGGTCTTGAGGGCGAGCTTCGCGTAGGCGACGAGCACGGCGAACTCCGGTCGGGTCAGCCCCTCGCCGGCCTCCACGCGCTCCTGCACCGTGAGCCGGTCGGGCAGGAACTCGATCTCGCGGTCGAGCTCGTCGCGCGCCTCCAGGGTCTCCATCAGCCTCTCGTGCACGGGCAGCATGATCGCGGCGTTCGCGCGGGAGTTGCCGAGGAGGACGTTCTGCTCGTAGTTGTCGCGGAGCACCTGCACGGCCACTTCGTCCGTCATCGATGCGAGCAGGGCGTTGCGGTCCTCGATGCTCAGCGTTCCCTCGCGCACGAGTGCGCCGAGCAGGATCTTGATGTTCACCTCGCGATCGGAGGTGCCGACACCGGCGGAGTTGTCGATGGCGTCGGTGTTGATCTGCACGCCCGCGTGCGCCGCCTCGATGCGGCCGCGCTGACTGACCCCGAGGTTGCCGCCCTCGCCGACGACGCGCACCCGGAGGCTGCGCCCGTCGACGCGGATCGCGTCGTTGGCGCGATCGCCGATCTCGGCGTGCGACTCGGTCGACGCCTTCACGTAGGTGCCGATGCCGCCGTTCCAGAGCAGGTCGACGGGGGCGAGCAGCACCGCGCGCTTGAGCTCGTTCGGAGTGAGCGCCGTCACCGCGTCGTCGAGTCCGAGCGCCGCCCGCATCTGCGGCGACACCGGGATCGACTTCGCGCTGAGCGGGAAGGCGCCGCCGCCCGCGGAGATCAGCGCCGGGTCGTAATCGCCCCAGGACGAGCCGGGCAGGCGGAACAGCCGCAGTCGCTCCGCGAAGGACACGGCGGGATCCGGATCCGGATCGATGAAGACGTGACGGTGGTCGAACGCGGCGATCAGCCGGATGTGCTCGGACAGCAGCATCCCGTTGCCGAACACGTCGCCGGACATGTCGCCGATGCCGACGACGGTGAAGTCCTCGGTCTGGGTGTCCGTGCCCAGCTCACGGAAGTGCCGCTTGACCGACTCCCACGCGCCGCGCGCCGTGATACCCATCGCCTTGTGGTCGTAGCCGACGGAGCCGCCCGAGGCGAAGGCGTCGTCGAGCCAGAAGCCGTACTCCTGGGAGATTCCGTTCGCGATGTCCGAGAACGTGGCGGTGCCCTTGTCGGCGGCCACGACGAGGTACGGGTCGTCGCCATCACGTCGCACCACGCGATCGGGCGGCAGGATCCCGTCGGCCGTGCGGTTGTCGGTGAGGTCGAGTAGCCCGCGGATGAACGTCCGATAGGCGGCCTTGCCCGCCTCCAGCCACGCACCGCGATCGGCGGCGGAGTCGGGCAGCCGCTTGCCGACGAACCCGCCTTTCGAGCCGGTCGGCACGATCACGGCGTTCTTCACCATCTGCGCCTTGACCAGCCCGAGCACCTCGGTGCGGAAGTCCTCGCGCCGGTCGCTCCAGCGCAGGCCGCCGCGGGCGACCGCGCCGAAGCGCAGATGCACGCCCTCGACCTCGGGGGAGTAGACCCAGATCTCGACCATCGGCCGGGGCGCGGGAAGATCCGGCACCCGCTTGCTGTCCAGCTTCATCGACACCCACGGCTTCGGCTGCCCGTCGGCGCCCTGCTGGTAGAAGTTGGTGCGCAGGGTCGCGTCGATCACGCCCAGGAACGCCCGCAGGATCCGGTCGTGGTCGAGGCTCGCGACACCGTCCAGCCCCTGGAGCACGCGCTCCCGGATGCGGGCCTGCGCGTCCGGATCCGCTGCGTCCGGGTCGAAGCTCGCCGCGAAGAGGTGCACCAGCGACACCGCGATCGTCGGGTTCGTGATCAGCGCTTGGTCGATGTAGCCCGTCGAGAACGCGGATCCGATCTGCCGCAGATAGCCGCCGATCGCGCGCAGGATGACGATGTCGCGCCAGTCCAGCCCCGCGTGCACGACCAGCGCGTTGAGGTTGTCGTTCTCCGCGGCGCCCGTCCAGATCGCGAGGAACGCCTCCTCGAACTGCGCGGCCCGCGTCTCGTCGCCCCAGAGTGCCGCATCGGACAGCCGCAGGCCGAAGTCGGAGATGTGCCTCCGGGTGCCGTCCGGGAGTGTGACGGTGTGCGGGCGGTCGTCGACGACCTCGACGCCGAGCGCGGTGAGCATGGGCAGCACCTCGGCGAGCGGGCGCGGATCCACGCTCACCACGGTCAGGAAGCGGCGCGTCTCATCGTCGCCCTCGGCGTACAGGTGCACGGCGACGCCTCCGGATTCGTCGAGCCGTTCCAGTCGCCGCACATCGCCGACGGCCTCCTCGGGCGTCGCGAACTCCTTGTACGACTCCGGGAAGGCCGCGCTGTAGCGGGCGTGCAGGGTTCCGGCGGTCTCCTCGTCGTATGCGCCGTGCAGCGCGTCGACGAACTCCGAGTCCCACGTGCGCAGGGCGGCCGCGAGGCGCGCGTCCAAGTCGGCCGGGTCGATCGCGGGGATATCGCGGTCCTTCGGCATCCGCATCACGACGTGCAGCTGAGCGAGCGGCGACTCGCCCACCTTCGCCGTGTACTCGAGGGCGTCGACGCCGTAGGCGTCCTTCAGCAGCGCCTCGATCCGCAGCCGCACGGGGGTGTTGTAGCGGTCGCGCGGCAGCAGGACCAGCGCCGACACGAACCGGCCGAACTCGTCGCTGCGCGCGAAGATCGCCGCGCCGCGCCGCTCACGCAGCCGGCTGATCCGGGTGGCGACCGCGAGCAGGTGCTCCGGGGAGTCCTGGAACAGCTCGTCGCGGGGGTAGTCCTCGAGGATCTGCTCCAGCTCCTTGGCCGAGTGCGACCCCGGCGCGTGGCCGGAGGCCGCGAGCACCTCGGTCACCTTCGCGGCGACGATCGGCAGGGCGGTCACGGAGGAGGCGTAGGTGATCGACGTGAACAGGCCCAGGAAGCGGTGCTCCCCGGTCACGTTCCCCGCCTCGTCGAACGAGCGCACTCCGATGTAGTCGAGGTAGACCGGTCGGTGCACGGTGGAGCGCGAGTTGGCCTTCGTGATCGTCAGGATCCGCGGCTCATGCGCGGTCGCGCGGGCCTCGGGGCGCAGATGCACGACGCGGCTCGGCGCATCCCGGAGGATGCCGAGGCCGGTGTCGTCGATGGGGCGGAGCACGTCCTCCCCGTCGATCGCTTCCAGCGCGTAGGCGCGGTAGCCGAGGAAGGTGAAGTGGTCGTCGGCGAGCCAGCTCAGGAACTCGGTGCTGCGGGCGATCTCCGCGGGAGCGGCGGTCGGCGGCGGGGACGTGCGCAGCCCCGTCACGATGTCGAGGCAGGTGCGTCGCAGCACGCCCCAGTCCGCGACCGCGGCGTGCACGTCGGCGACGACGGAGAGGATCCGGGAACGCAGCGCCTCACGCTGTTCGGCCGTGGGGATCCGGTCGGTCTCGAGGTGCATCCACGACTCCGACCGGCCGCCGAGGCCGCCGACCTCGAGCAGCCGGCCCTCGTCGTCGCGGCGGACGGCGACGACCGGGTGCAGGAGCAGGTGGACGGTGGGCCCCTCCCCGGCGATGGCCGCGGCGACGGAGTCGACCAGGAAGGGCACGTCGTCGGTGCAGATCTGCACGATCGTCCGCCGCGAGGTCCAGCCGTTCTCCGCGATGGTCGGCGTGAAGACGGCGACCCGCGTCTCGCCGGGGTGACGCCCCTCAGCGAGGTCGACCATCGCGGTCAGCGCCCCCGTGACGTCGCGGGGATCCCGGTCCTCCAGGCCGTCCTGCGGGAGCCTGCTGCGGAGCCGGTCGATCAGAGCAGTGGTCTCGGGCATCGTCGTCCTTCCGCCGCCGCGCGGTGGTCGTTCACCCGCGGTCAGCCCGAGTGTCCCGCCGGGCGGGCGTCATGTCAACGGCTGCCCGGCGCCGGCGCTCAGCCCAGCTCGGGCGGGCCCGCCGGGCGCTGCACCCGACGCGCCGGCTTCGTGTTGTCGTCGCCGTAGAGGGGGCGACCGCCGCGCTGCTGGCCGGGCACCGGCCGGGAGCGGCGTCCGTAGATGAGCTCGGACGAGTCGAGCAGCCAGGGCACGAGCGTGATCGTGACGCCGTGCACCATCATCAGCTGGTTGGCCACACGCCGGGCGCGCCGGTTGTGCAGGATCGACTCCCACCAGTGCCCCACGATGTACTGCGGCAGATACACGGTGACCACGGCCGGACCGTGCTTCTGCCGGTACTTGCTGATGTAGGCCTCGACGGGGGCCGCGTAGTGGCGGAACGGAGACTCCACGATCACCAGCGGGATCGGGATCCGATGCTGCTGCCAGTCCTTCTGCAGCTGCACGCCGTCCTCCGGGTTGGCGGCCACGTGCAGCGCGATCGTCTTCTGGTGCTTGGCCGCGATGGCGTAGTCGATCGCCTTGATCACCGGCTTCTGCAGCCGGTTGACGAGGATGATCGCGACGTCGCCCTCGGATCCGAAGTGGGTCGTGTCGTCGATCGCGATCTCGTGCTCGACGTCGCGGTAGTAGCGCTTCACACCCATCATGAGGAGGGCCAGCAGCGGGATCGCGATGAACACCATCCATGCGCCGTGCGTGAACTTGGTGATGGTGACGATCACGAGCACCGCGATCGTCATCGACGCGCCGAGGGAGTTGATCGCAAGACCCGTGTAGGCCGTGCGGCGTACAGGCAGCGCATCCTTCACGCTCATGGTCTTGGTGCCGGCCAGCAGCCGTCGCCAGTGCCGCACCATGCCGACCTGGCCGAGCGAGAACGACACGAACACGCCGATGATGTACAGCTGGATGAGGTTCGTCAGATTCGCCTGGAACAGCACCAGCACGCCGATCGCGGCGATGCCGAGCAGGATCATGCCGTTCGAGAACACCAGGCGGTCGCCGCGGGTGTTCAGCGCCTTGGGAGCGTAGCCGTCGCGCGCGAGGACGGCGCCGAGCAGCGGGAAGCCGTTGAACGCCGTGTTGGCGGCGAGCAGCAGCACGCAGGCGGTCGCGGCCTGGATGATGAAGAACGGCAAGGATCCGCCGCCGAACACCGCCGAGGCGATCTGCGCCATGAGGCTCTGCTGCGGAGTCCCGCAGGCGTAGCCGACCAGGTCGCGGCAGGGGTTCTCCGCGTAGTGCACCTGCGTGATCAGGCCGAGGGCGGTGAGTCCGGTGAACAGCAGGATGGCGATGCCGCCCATCATGGCGAGTGTCGCCTGCGCGTTGCCGATCTTGGGGATGCGGAAGGCCTGCACGCCGTTGGAGACGGCCTCGACGCCGGTCAGGGCCGAACAGCCGCTGGAGAAGGCGCGCAGCACGAGCAGGATGACCGCCGCGTTCGCGAGCTGGTCGCCGTGCATCGCGTACTGCGAGCTCGCGGCGACCGGCACGTCGCCGAGGAACGTGCGCACCAGGCCGGTGACGATCATGACGCCGACGGATCCGATGAAGATGTAGGTCGGGACCGCGAAGAACGTCGAGGCCTCGCGCACGCCGCGCAGGTTCACGATCACGATGAGGATCACGAAGCCCACGGCGAGCTCGACGCGGAACGGATCGAGCTGCGGCACCGCGGAGATGATGTTGTCCACGCCGGACGCGATCGACACCGACACCGTCAGGATGTAGTCCACGAGCAGCGCCGCCGCCACCACGACGGCCGGGATCTCGCCGAGATTCTTGGCCGCGACCTCGTAGTCGCCGCCGCCCGAGGGGTAGGCCTGGATGAGCTTGCGATAGCTCAGCACGATGACGATCAGCAGCAGCACCACCGCYGCSGCGACCCACGGGGCGAACGTGAGGAACGCCAGACCGCCGAGGCCGAGGGTCATCAACATCTCCTGCGGACCGTAGGCCACGGAGGAGAGCGCGTCGGATGCGAAGATCGGCAGCGCCATCCGTTTCGGGAGGAGCTGTTCGTTCGCCTTCTCTGTGCTGAGCGGTTCGCCCAGCAGGATGCGTTTGGCTACCTGCGGGGCGTCGGCGCTCTCACGGCTGTCATTTGCCACGAGCGGCAAAGTTACGCCTGCAACGGGGCAGACGCAATTTCACGCGCGGGTTGTTGCATCACTGTTCCATCACTCTTTGCCCGCGACGGAGCTCGGGCGTATCCGGCGACGGTAATGGAGGGCGTTCTCCCGTCGTGCCGAAGTCCACGGAACTGTCGGCCATGTGTCGCTGACGCGACTGACCCTAGGTATTTACGAAATGGCCCTATATATTGTCTCGCAACCACACCGTCCGACGAAGGGCAGGACATGAGTTATCCACGCACGCGGCCGTTGAGCCGCAGAAGACTGACCGCGGCAACCATTGCCGTGGTCCTGGCCGCAGCCGGTTCCAGCCTGCTCGGCGCAATGCCGGGATACGCCGCCGGTGGCACCACCTATTACGTCGATGCGGCGGCGGGCGACGACACCGCGGCGGGTACGAGCGCGGCATCGCCCTGGCGTTCGCTTGACAAGGTCAATGCGACGAGCCTCTCGCCGGGCGACAGCGTTCTGTTCAAGGGGGGCTCGGTCTGGACCGGCAGCTTGACGGTGACGTCATCAGGAACCGCTAGCGCGCCGATCACGATCGGGTCCTACGGCGCGGGTCGAGGACGCATCGATGGAGGCGGCTCCGTGACCAACACGTTGACCGTGCGCAACGCGAGTTATGTGACCGTGCAGAACCTTGAGGTCACGAACTCCAGCTCGATCACGACGTCGACATCCAGCATCCGACGCGGCATCTATGTCGAGGCGAAGGACATCGGCGAGGTGGACGGCATCTCCATCCTGAACAACTTCGTCCACCTCGTCGACGGACAGGGAAAGTCGGGCGGCATCGGGGAGGGTGGCATCGCTGTCGGAGTGCGAGGGAACAGCGTGCAGACGTGGTTCGCCGGCACGCGCATCTCCGGGAACGAGGTCAGCGACGTCAATGCGTACGGCATCTCCACCTTCACGACCTGGTGCGGGGGGTGCGAAATCTACTCCGGGGAGACCGGGATTCCATCGACAGAGGTCTCGGGCACGCGCAAGCCGTTCACCGGCCTCAAAGTGGACCAGAACTACGTCCACGACGTCACCGGGGGCGGCATCACGCCGCAGTACGCCGACAACGCCGTGGTCGAGTGGAACACAGTCGATCGCGCCGCAAGCCACCAGCTCGTCGCCGGCGGGGGCAATGTCGGCATCTGGTGGCAGGGGACCAAGGGCATCGTCGTGCAGTACAACACTGTTCGCCGGACAGCTTTCGAGGGAATCTATTCCAACGCAGACGGACTCGCTTTCGACGCCGACATGGGCTCCCAGAACAGCGTGGTGCAGTACAACATCAGCGACAGCAACAACGGCGGGTTCTTCATGTGCTTGATCTCGGCCTACCAGAACCAGGTTCGCTACAACCTCAGCGTGAACGACAAGCGCCTCATCTTCCGCTTCCTCTCCGGCTGTGGCGGAACGCGAGCGCACAACAACACCATCTGGACATCGGCCGACCCCGGTCCGACGCTCACTTCGCCGGGGGTGAACAGCGCCCCCAAGCAGCTCGCCGGGATCGTGGCGACGGACACCTCGGGCAACTCGATCGCCCGCGGACAGGCCGTCGTCGACAACATCATCTACAACCCGTCCAACGCTCCGTACAACGTCTCCGGTGAGGTTGTCACTCCGTATTCGAACAACCTCTACTGGAACGGCACGTCGTCCACGACTCCGGCCTCCAACGACACGAGCGCGACCGTCGRCGACCCGCAACTGGCGAACACGTCCGCCACGCTGCCCTCTGGCGGGTTCATTACTTCCGCACAGTTCAACGCCTACATGGCGGCGTTCAGCCCTGCGGGCACATCGCCGGTGCGGAACAAGGGCGTCTCCGAGTGGGGGCAGACGAAGGACGCGCTCGGCAGCACGGTCCCCGTGGGGGCCGTCGACCTGGGTGCGATCCAGCACGTGGTCGGCGCGACCGCGACGTCTTCTCTCGGCACGTCGGCAGGTACCGTGGCGAATGTCGCCGACGGCGACGTGTCGACGTCATGGGCCACTGCGAATGGCGCGACCTTCCCCGGGGACGTCACGGTGCAGTACAACGACCCGCGCACGCTCGATGCAGTCACACTGGCGGTCGCGTTCGGGCAGGGACAGGGTCCCACCGCCGTGGACGTGCAGACGTGGAACGGGACCGGATGGCAGACGCAGCTCTCCAATGCGGCGATCAGCTGGTCGACCAACACCTCCGCCGTCGAGTACAAGCGGCTGACGCTCCCGGCCGCGGTGACCACCAGTCAGCTCCGGGTCATCATCAAGGCGGCGAACCTGACCTGGGGTCACGCGGCACTGAACGAGCTGTCGGCCTCCTACCGAGGCGTGGCGGCGACGAGCATGAGTGAGCTGTCGAACACCAACGTCACGTCTGCGCTGGTCGACAACAACCCCGCGACCTCCTGGGCTTCGGAGGGATCGACGCTCGGATACCTGCAGATCGACGGCCCGCCGGTGACGGCGAGCTCCATCACGCTGAGCGCGGCGTTCGGACAAGGGCAGGGCCCGACTCAGGTGTTCGTGCAGGCGCTGAACGGCGACACGGGAACATGGCAGACCGTCCTGCCGACGACCGCCGTCACGTGGTCCACCAACACGTCGACGGTCGAGTCCCGGACGCTCACGTTCATGGCCCCCGTCACGGCGACGAGGTTCGAAGTGCAGTTCTCCGCGGCGAACCTCACGTGGGGGCACGTGGCGGTGAACGACATCAGGCTGCAGTAGCGGTCGATCGGAGGGGGAGGGGTGTGGCCGGCGGCGCCCCTCCCCCTCTCGTCAGCCGATCTGCATGACCGTCGCGGTCACGTATTCCCGGCACAGTGCGATGCCGCCGAGTGCCACCGCGGACTGTCCCAGCTGTGAGATGCGCAGTTCGATCGGGAAGAGCGTGAGCGCTGCCACGGCTGCGCGCAGTGGGGCGAGCAGCCGCTCGCCGAGCTGCGCCACGCCGCCGCCGATCACGACGACCTCCGGATCGAGGGCGAGGCAGAGTGCCGCGATTCCTCGGGCGAGGTCGTCCGCGAACTTCTGCAGTTGTCGGAGTGCTTGCGGGTCGTCATGCGCGATGGCGTCGAGCGTCTGGTCCATGGATCCAGTTGCGTCCGCGAGCCTCCGGTGCGCGCTCGCCCAGCGGGTCGAAGGAAGGGCGCCGATCTCGCCGGCGCCGCCGTGCACACCGCGCGCGAGTCGACCGTCGATGATCATTCCCGCAGCCACCCGGTGCCCGACCAGCACGTTCACTGCGCTCTGCGTGCCCGCGGCGCTGCCCCAGGCGTGTTCACCGACGGTGGCGAGTTTGGCGTCGTTCTCGAAGATCACCCGCATCGAGCCGTATCGTCCCCGAATGCGAGCCGGCAGGTCGAACGTCTGCCATTGCGGTACGACCACCGTCAGGGCGATCCCGCCGTCTGCGCCGACGATCGCCGGCAGGCCCACGGTTAGGGCGACGACATCCTGTTCCTGGGCGTCCGCATCGGCCAGTGCGCTCGCCATCGCCTGCTGCACCGCGTCGAAGGCCGTCTCACCGTCCGTGAGGTCGATCTCAGAAGACCGCACGCTCGCCAGCGGCTCCCCGCGCAGGGTCGTGACGACGCACACGAATCCGTGGGGGCCCAGGTCGAGGCCGACCAGCACGTTGGCGCGGTCAGCGAGGGAATAGCGCTTGGCTGGCCGACCGGCGCGCTGGCCCAGCGGTTGTGCAGCCGTTTCGAGGATCCATCCGTCCTGAACAAGCTGCGCGAGAGCTCCCTCCACGGTGGGGCGGCTGAGGGCACATGCTGCGGCGATCTCGGCGACGGAGTGCTCACCGGGCTTGTCGAACAGGAACCGGAGCACGGCTCGCTCATTGATGCGTCTCAGCGTGGAGACTTCGCTTCCGTCCAGTTCCTGCACGAATCTCAGTATGTCGTGCGGGAGCGGCGGCTTTCGCGAAGAGGTCGTCATTCCGAAATTATACAAGGGCCCTATATAATTTGAGCGTTCGCCAGGAATGGAAGGCCAGCAAGAGGAGTCGCATGTCCACCCCAGTCCGTCTCGCTGTGGTCGGCGCAGGATCGCGCGGAACCAATTACGCGCGGCTCGCCGCGAACGTCGGTGCCGTCGTCGTCGCGGTCGCCGAACCTGATCCGGTACGTCGGGAGCTCTTCGCCGCGGAGTTCTCCCTTTCGCCCGAGGCTGTGTTCGTCACATGGGAGGACCTGGTGGTCGCGCCTCGGTCTGCCGACGCGGTCGTCATCGCCACACAGGACCGCGGCCACACGGCCCCTGCGGTCGCGTTCGCGCATGCAGGTTTCGACATCCTGCTCGAGAAGCCGATCGCACCGACGGAGGGCGAAGCGACGCAGATCGTCGAGGCTGTCGAGGCGACGGGCGTGATCATGGCGGTGGGGCACGTGATGCGTTACAGCGACTACACGCGAGCCCTGAAAGAGCTGTTGAGGGCTGGCGCCATCGGAAAGATCGTGTCAGTGGAACACCTCGAGCCGATCGGATGGTGGCATTTCGCCCACTCGTACGTCCGAGGCAACTGGCGTCGCGAGGAGACATCGAGTTCCATGCTCATGGCCAAGTCGTCTCACGACCTTGACTGGCTCTCGTACATCGTGGGGCGTCCGGTGCGACGGGTCTCCTCCTTCGGGGGGCTGTATTGGTTCAGGCCCGAGAACAAGCCGGCCAAGGCGGCGAACCGTTGTGTCGACTGCCCGCTTCAGAAGACCTGCGCCTACTCGGCGACGCAGATCTACGAGGGCTTCCTCGAGGATCCTTCGTATCGCGTGTGGCCCCTCGGCGTGCTCACGCCGAACCCCACCGCCGAGACCGTGCGGAACGCTCTGGAGACAGGACCCTACGGCGCATGCGTCTACAACGGTCAGAACGATGTCGCCGATCACCAGGTCGTGAATCTCGAGTTCGACGATGGATCGACGGCCGCCTTCACCGCGGTCGCGTTCACGCAGCTCGAGTTTCGCAAGACCCGCATCTTCGGGACGGAGGGATCCATCGACGGCGACGGCCAGAACCTCACGATCCTCGACTTCGCAACGGGACAGACGCGGATCCTGGACACGATGCCTGCAGGAGGCGCAAGCGCGGCGGATGGGCATGGCGGCGCCGATGGTCGTCTGGTGGAGGCGTTCCTGCATGCTGTCGCGGCCCGCGACGGTAGCGGCCTCTCGCCCGCACGTGAGAGTCTCGAGTCGCACCAGCTGGTGTGGGCGGCCGAACGCGCGCGCGAGCGCGGCGAGGTGGTGACGCTGTGACGACGGACGCACGTACGTGGATCGACGACGGCCAGGTGCTGTCCGGTGCTGTCCACTACTTCCGCATACATCCCGACCTGTGGACCGATCGCCTGAAGCGCCTTGCGGCGATGGGTGCGACCCATGTCGAGACCTACGTCGCGTGGAACTTCCACGAGCGCGAGCGGGGGCAGGTCGATTTCGACGAGTGGCGGGACCTGCCGCGATTCATCCGTCTCGCCGAGAACGAGGGGCTTTCGGTCATCGTTCGGCCGGGGCCGTTCATCTGCGCCGAGTGGGACAACGGAGGCCTGCCCACCTGGCTGTTGTACGACGGAACAACCCCGCTGCGAACCAGCGACCCACGCTTCCTCGAGCCCGTCGACGCCTGGTTCGACATTCTGATTCCCCTTCTGGTGCCGCTGCAGAGGTCGCACGGGGGACCGGTCGTCGCGGTGCAGGTCGAGAACGAGTACGGATCCTTCGGTACGGATCGCGCGTATCTGGAGCATCTGCGCGACGGACTGAGATCGCGCGGCATCGACGTGCCGCTGTTCACCTCGGACGGACCGACGGACCTCATGCTCGACGCGGGGACTTTGCCTGACGTGGCCGCCACCGCGAACTTCGGGAGCGCTGCGAGTGAGGCAATGCGCGTCCTCGAGCGGCGCAGACCCGGTGAGCCGTTCCTGTGCGCCGAGTTCTGGGGCGGATGGTTCGATCACTGGGGTCGCGAGCACCACACGCGCCCCGCCGACGACTTGGCTGCGGCGATCGAGCCTCTCCTTGCCTCCGGTGGCTCCATCAACGTCTACATGGCGCACGGCGGCACAAGTTTCGGCACGTGGCCCGGGGCCAACATCGACCAGGGGATCTACCTGTCCACCGTGACCTCCTACGACTCGGATGCGCCCATCGGCGAAGCGGGGGAACTGACCGAGAAGTTCTGGGCGCTGCGGCGACTGTTCGGCTCCGCGACAGGCGCGTCCCTGCCCGAACCGCCACCGCTCCCCGAGCGTCAGCGAGCGCAGACCGCCCGGCTCGCCCCCGGAGCGGCGCTCCTCACTGCGCTCAGGGCTGCGTCATCCGGCGAGATCACTTCTCATCTGCCGCTCAGTCAGGAGGCGTTGCACCAAGCATCCGGTTTGACTCTCTACGAGGCGGATGTGCGAATACCTCTCGGCGACAGCACGCTGCGAGTACACGAGCCGCGTGATCGCGCCTGGGTTTTCGTGGACGGGGTGCTGCGGCATCGCGTAGACCGGAATGCCCTCGACGAGGGTCTGTCGTTGGTGGGGAACGGCGCGATCTCGCAAGTCTCGGTCGTTGTCGAGAACGAGGGGCGGGTGAACTTCGGGCGGCATATCGGCGAGGCGAAGGGGCTGCTGGGCGGGGTGAGTATCGATGCGCATGGCGTTTCGCGCCTCGTTCACGGCTGGACCCAGCGAGCCATCGACGTGCAGGCGCTGACCTCGCTCCCTGAGCTCCCGGCGCCCTCCGCGCAGGGCGGTCCCGGGACCTATCGCGCCGAGCTGATCTGCGCGCAGAGAGCCGACGCCTTCATCTCACTCCCGGGATGGGAGAAAGCCTACGTCTGGCTCAATGGTTTCCTGTTGGGACGCCTCGACGCTCGGGGGCCGCAACAGACGCTCTACGCGCCGGGGCCGTTGTGGGCGCTCGGACCGAACGTGGTCGAGGTCCTTTCGCTGGGGCGTCCCGGGGGTGACCTTCACGTTGTGGGACATCCCGTTCTCGATGGAAAGATCCCCGAGCTTTCATCCCTTGAACTGGGATAAATAGTTCCTCTTGTATTACGTAAGCCCCTTATGTAATACTTCCAGTGCAGGCCTCCCCGATGGTCTGCATGACCCAGCACTTCATATCCTCATAGGAAGGAGCGCGCGATGAGGTTGTCGCGACGCACTGCATCATTCATGGCCATCGGCACCATCGCCATCGCTACCGTCGCCCTTTCTGGCTGCGGCCAGAAGGTCGGCGGAGGCGATGCCGGAGAGAAGTCCGGCGGTACGGTGACGTATCTGACGGCCTGGCCGGCAGATACCCCCCAGGCGAAGATCTTCGCCCAGGCGGCGAAGGACTACACCAGCAAGACCGGTGTCAAGGTCGACATCAAGCAGCTCGGCAACGGCGGCTCGACGGCGATCATCAATGCTTCAAACTCGGGTACCGGGCCCGACATGTTCGACGACTCGCCCGACAACGCTCCGGCGTACCGCTCGGCGGGCCTGATCGCGGACCTATCCGATGTGCTGTCCTCGAAAGCTGAGGGTGAGAGCACGACGATCAAGGAGGACTACCCGAAGTCCGTGATCGATGCCGCTTCCGACAAGGACGGCCTGGCATTCATCCCGCACACCATCCTTTCCGGAGGCGTGTGGTACGACGCGAACGCTCACCCGGAGCTGGTCTCGAAGGCTCCCGCGAGCTGGGACGATCTGAAGGCGGAGTTCGCGAAGCTCAAGGAATCCGGGAAAGTCCCGATCGCGCAGGAGGGCGGCAACGCCTCCTACAACGTGCTCTGGTTCTACTGGCTGATGCTGCGCTCGCACGGTCCGGGAGCGATCTTGAACCTGAGCAAGTCGGCTGATGCGTGGAGCGATCCCGCGGTCCTCGCCGCCGCACAGGAAGTCGCATCCATCCGCCCGTATTTCCAGAGCGGATACGATGGCTCGCGCTATCCGAACGCGCAGAACGCGTGGGCTCAGGGCGACTACGTCTTCGACCTGAACGGCTCGTGGCTCGCCGGCGAGGTCAAGTCGGTCGTCCCCAGCAGCGCCAAGCTCAGCACCTTCCCGTTCCCGACCTACGGCGCTGATTCGAAGTCGGTCGAGGAACTCAACGTCCTCGGCTGGACCGTCAACGCCAAGGGCAAGAACGCCAAGGGCGCCAAGGAGTTCATCAAGTTCCTGGTGCAGAAGAAGTACATCGAGAAGATCGGTTCCGATGCGCTGAACATCCCGGCCCGCTCCGACGTCAAGGCGCCCAGCGCCCTGGCCGCCATGCAGAAGGCCGTGCTCGACAGCAGCGCGACCACCGGCTACATGGACAATGCCGCGGCCAATGCGCCGACGTGGTACAAGGATGTTCTGCTTGCGCTGGATGACCAGCTCGTCTTCGGCAAGATCACGCCCGAGGAGTTCGTCGCTCAGGGCAAGGAGAAGACCGCGGCGTACATCGCGAGCGGCACTCGGTGAGTATGACTTCTCGCAAGGGAGGACTGCGGGCCTTCATCTGGCCCGCAGTCCTCGTCTACACGCTGTTGTTCGTGGTGCCGGCGATCTACGGCGCAGCCATCAGTCTGTTCGACTGGAGCGGTATCGGAACGAAGGCCACATTCCGGGGCTTCGGCAATTACCTCTTCATCCTGACGGACGACGCCTTCCGGCAGTCCTTCATCAACACTTTGGTGCTCGCCGTCAGCGGAGGCATTCTCATCTTCCTCGTGGCGTTCTGCTGCATGGCGGTACTGCGACAGATGAAGGGCCGCGGTTTCATACGCTCCGTGGTCTACCTGCCCAACATCATCTCTCCGATCGCCATCGGCGCCGCATTGAGCTTCGCTCTGGATTCGCGTGGAGCGCTGAACCAGGTGCTCTCCTGGATCGGCCTCCCGCCGCAGTCCTGGCTGGGCCCCGATCTCGTCTTCCGTTGCATCATCGCGGGTCTCGCGTGGTCCGCGGCCGGCTTCTACGTGATCCTTCTCATGTCGGCCGTCGATGGCATTCCGGAGGATCTGTATGAGGCGGCCTCCCTTGAAGGCGTCACCAAGGTGCAGGCCTTCCGGATGATCACCCTTCCTCTTTCATGGGACGTGTTCGCGACCTGCGCGGTCCTGTGGGTCATCGGTTCCCTCAAGGTCTTCGAGATCGTCCTCGCGTTCACCGGCAGCGCGAATTCGGGTGTGCCGCTCTCGGCTCGGACCGTCGCCATTCAGCAATACATGGCGTTCAACGATCCGTCCGGTCTTCCACATCTGGGCGTCGTCTCTGCGATCGGCGTGCTCATGTTCCTCCTATCCCTTGTTCTCGTGGGCCTCACCCGGCGCCTGACGAGAAGAGAGGCTCTCGAGCTGTGACTTCACATATCGCACATACTCCCTGGCACCGACCCCCAGAGTCTTGGGGGCGGAAGGTCAGTCGACTCTTCGGCGATCACATCGTGCCCTCTGCGATCAAGGCCGGTATCTGGCTCTGGGTCGCGTTCAATCTGGGCTTGCTCGCCTGGGTCCTGATGACGAGTCTGAAGTCCACCCGTGACATTCTGCTCGGCCCGTTTGCACTGCCCACGCACATCGAGTGGGAAAACTACGTCACCGCATGGGACACGGCGGGTTTCGGGCAGGCGACGCTCGTCACGCTGATCTTCGTCTTCTCCAGCCTGGTGCTCGTCATGGGATTCTCCCTCCCCGCCGCCTATGGACTTGCCCGTCGCATGGATCGCACGGCGTCGACTCTGACGGCGTACTTCGCCATGGGCATCGCTCTGCCCATGCAAACGGTGCTGATCCCTTACTTCGTCGTCAACACGAGCGTCGGTCAGTTCATGACCGACTGGGTGACCGGGGCGTGGGATCCCCGTATCGGCCTGGTGGTCTTCTACTCGGCGACCGCTATTCCATGGACGGTCTTCGTCCTCACCGCCTACTTCCGCTCGCTCCCCAGTTCTCTTGAGGAGGCGGCGCAGCTCGACGGTGCTGGGCCTTGGCTCATCTTCCGCAAGATCATGCTTCCCGTGGCTCGCGGACCTGTCACGACCATCGCCATCATCACGGGCCTCGGTGCCTGGAACGAAACACTGCTCGTCTTGTTCCTCGTTCCCGACGGCGCCCAGCGAACCCTGCCCGCCGCGTTGCTGAACATGTACTACGGCCTTCAGTACACCTCGAACTGGGGTGCGCTGTTCGCCGGAGTCGTATTGCTCGTCGGCCCCATCGTCGCGGTGTTCCTCTGGCTGGGACGCCGGATCATCGAAGGCGCAACCCTCGGCGCCAACAAGTAGTAGCCGAAAACACGCGTGCGCCGTCGATGGCGCGCACGGGGCAATCCATTCATGTGAAGGGCTCTGATGAATCACGACCAGCGCGCAGCGCAGCGACTCCCCGCCCCCAAGGCGGGTGTCACCGCGAGTGCACAGCAGGTTGCCCGAGATGCGTTCGACCGCGTCCTGGGCAAGGCGGCGGGCAATGTCCTGGTCGACATCGCCCCCATGTCGGAAGACGGGTTCGTCGTTTCTGCCACGGAGGGGCTTCCGCACATCACCGCCTCTTCGCCTGCGACGGCGCTGATGGGTTTGCGATCGGTTCTGGCCAAGACGGGCGAGCCTTTCGACGAGATTCTGTCCGCGGTCTCCGGGATCGGTCCGATCGCCCCTGAGGCGCCGATCGTCGCAAGGGCGCGCTTGCAGCATCGGTTCTACGGCAACGACACCGAGGACTCGTACGTCGGCGCATACCGGACCTTCGAGGACTGGGAGCGGCTGATCGATGGTCTCGTCGCGAGGGGGTTCAACGAGATCTTCGTTCCTGTAGGCATCGAAGGCGCATATGTGGATCTGCTCACGAGGTTCGGGTATTCGCGTGACGAGGCGCTCGACTGGATCCCGTTGCCATCGCATCAGCCGTGGTGGCTGCTGCAGAACATGTCGTCCTATCCCGGCGGGATGTCGGAGGAACTGCTCGCGAAACGCATCCAACTCGGTCGGCGGATCATCGCCCGCCTGCGTGAGCTGGGCGTGGAGCCCGTCGTGCCCGGATTCGGCGGCGTCGTTCCCCGTGACTTCGGCACCCCTGACGATGCCTTCGTGGACGTGCCGGGCAACGACTGGCAGGGGTTCGACCGGCCTGCCTGGCTCGATCCTCGCTCCACGCTCTTCACGGAAGCCGCGTCCGTCTTCTACGATGCTGTCGACAGGCTCCTCGGCCCCGTCGATATGTTCAAGATCGACCCGCTGCACGAAGGCGGGACGACGACGATCGACATTGCCGAGGCCGGCCGCGGCATTGAAAGGGCCATGCAGCGGGCTCGTCCTGGTGCGACGTGGGTGCTCCTGGCCTGGCAGGACAACCCGCGGAGGGAGCTTCTTGACGCGCTGGACCCGCGCAGGGTGCTGGTCGTCGACGGTGTCTCCGATCGTCATCTTGCGCTCGATCGCGAGGAGGACTTCCGCGGAGTCGATTACGCGTTCGGTGCGATCTGGAACTTCGGCGGCGACACAGCCCTCGGTGCCCAGCTTGCGACATGGAAYGACCGGGTCGAGGAATGGCTGAAGGTTCCTTCATCACGACTGCGTGGGATCGCCGCGCTCCCGGAGGGGGGACTGAACAACCCGCTGGCGATGGACTTCTTCGCCGCGCTGGYGTGGCGGGACGGTCGCGTGGATGTGGACGATTGGGTGCGGCAGTGGACGATCGCGCGTTACGGCCGGGCGGTTCCGGCAGCGGTCTCTGCCTGGCAGCGGATCGTTGCAACGGCGTACTCCCTCCCGGACGACAACGATTTCTCGGAACCGCATGACTCGCTGTTCGCCGCCTGGCCGTCGTTCAGTGCGTCGACGTCATCGTTGTTCTCACCGCGCACTGCGACGTACGACCTGAGCGCATTCGCCGAGGCGCTGCCTTTGATGAGCGATGCCGCCGACGACCTCGGTCGCCATCGCGCGTTCCGGTTCGACCTCGCCGACGTGGCTCGGCAGACGGTGACGAACACTGCGCGCCAACTGCTGCCTGCTATTGCCGACGCGTACGGGGCGTGCGACGGCGTGAGGTATGACGAACTCACCCGGATGTGGATCCAAGGCATGGAACTGCTCGATGCCATCGCCGGCACGGAGCCGCTCTGGCTACTCGGGCGATTTCTTGACGAGGCCCGCGCCGCAGGCAGCGACCCCGAGGAACGAGATCGCCTCGAGCGCAGTCAACGATTGATCCTCAGTACCTGGGGTCCGCTGGTTCCCGCGACCACCGGTGCGCTGAGCAACTACGCCGGACGCGATTGGCAGGGTCTGATAGGTACTCTTTACCTGCCGCGCTGGCGGGAGTTCTTCACGGGGAATCATCCGGACCGGCCGAGGGCCCGTGAGATCACGGATGCGGACTGGTGGCACCGTGACCAGGACTGGGTCGATAGCACCGACCGTGCAGGCATCCGTTCGGAGCCGTCCGGAGACATCGTCGCCCTTTCCGGCCTGGCGAGCGTGTTCATCGAGCGCGTCCAGGGGGCGCTTTCACAGCGCGTCGCGGGGTGAGGGAGCCGATCTGAGGTTCCCCGCGCACGCCGCACCGGGAGCGACCGGGCTTTGGTGTCCGGGGTTTCGTGGGCTCGGAGCGTGCCCCAGGGATCGCCTGAACCCGCGCCTTGGTCGTGCCGTCGAAGGGCCTCGCGCTGTGGGCGGGTGACGATTGGATCACGTTCTGGAGAACGGGATGTTTCGACGTTCTCGTCGCTCGACATGGGCACTGACCTTCGTCGCGCGTCGACTGTCCTCCGCCGGGGGTGCGTGCGAGGTCTGACGGACGGTTGCGCACGCCCAAGAGGCGTCGTCTTGACGCGGTTTCTAGCGCTTCTTGTGCCTGCGTGGCAGTCCTCGTGTGGGCGCGTCACGTCGCTCAGCATTTAGTTTTCAAAGTTGACGTATCCGCGTTAGGTTCTATCGGTGCCCCCACTAGGCCTGATATTCCAGGGTTGCGGTTAGTTTGAAAGTCTGCTTTATTATTGCCAACTCAATCGCGCCGGCCCGAATGTGGAGCGGTGAGGAGAGCGTGAGGCAGCGGGGGCAAGGTGGCCCCGTCCAGCATCAGGCGCTGAGTGAACATCGACACGGAACCCGAACCTTCGATACAGAACCAAGATCCTCGAGAACAGATCCAGAATCCGCGCGACATCGTCCCCCGGACCTGGCCGTGCTCCGACGTCCGTTTAAGACGTCCGGGTCGGACCGGGCAGGCCACCGCCAGCAGTGGCCGCGCCTCTCTGCGGGAGGTCCGCGCGATGCGGTGCGATTCACACCATGCAAGTCCCTATTCAACGCAGTGAGGAACAACATGAATCTCAAGGGAGTTCGCGGCATCGCCGTCGCACTCGTCGCCGTCGGAGCGCTCGCGCTTGCCGGCTGCTCAGGCGCTGGAGGCGGATCCGACGCCAAGGGTGGAAGCTTCACCTACTGGTCCATGTGGAGCGAGAAGGAACCGCAGGCCAAGGTCATCGACGCAGCGATCAAGGCGTACGAGAAGGAGACCGGCGCCAAGGTCACGGTGCAGTGGCAGGGGCGCAACGTGCTCGACCAGGTGACCGCCGGACTCGCCGCAGGCAAGACCCCGGACCTGGTGGACCAGGGATACGACAAGCTCGGTACCGCCCTGAACAGCCAGGACGCTCTTGCCGACCTCAGCGATGTCTGGGGCATGACGAACGCCGACGGCAAGAAGGTTGCCGACGTCGTGAACAAGTCCTATGTCGAGAAGATCCCGGCGTACGGCGGCTCCAGTAACAAGTACCTCATCCCGTACACCGTCTCGACGGTCTCGTTGTTCTACAACGCGAACAGCCCGTACGTGAAGGAAGCGCCCGCGTCGTATGACGATCTGCTCAAGGACTGCGCCGCGGCGAAGGCTGCCGGCGTCGGCTGCATCGTCAGCGACAGCGACGCCATCTGGGCTGCGGAGTACTGGTTCGACTATCTTCTGAACCGCAACGCGGGCGACGGAGCCATGAAGAAGCTCGCTGAAGACAAGACCGGCGCTGAGTGGGACTCCGCCGCGGTGAAGAAGACCGCGGAGCAGGTGCACCAGCTGATCACCGACGGCTACATGGTCTCGGGCTACGACGCCAGCCAGTATCCGGCCGGCGAGACCGCCTGGGCGCAGGGCCAGGGCGTGTTCTACCTGACGGGTAGCTGGGTCACGGCCGAGACGGCGAAGACCATCGGCGCGGACTGGAAGTACGCCGGTGCGAACTTCCCCTCCACGGGCGGTTCCTCGGCGGACGGCGTCTCCGTGCTGCCCTTCGGCTTCGCCGTTCCGACCGCGGCCAAGAACGCGGATGCGGCCAAGGCGTTCATCGCGTACTTCTCGTCGGAGAAGTACGAGGGCAAGATCACGACAGAAGCCTCCAACCTGACCGCGCTGAAGGACGGCCAGGCGCCGGCCGAGCTCGCCAGCGTCAAGGAAGTCCTTTCCAAGGCGGCACCGCGCGTGACGTTCGACGGCGAGGGCGGCAACTACTTCAGCAAGGTCTTCGACCCCGCGTTCGGCGACCTCTGGCTCGGTAAGACCACGGCGGACCAGTTCGTCGCCAACGGCAAGGCCGCGCACGTCCAGTACTGGAAGGCACAGGGTTGACGACGTCATCCACCACGCTTGCCGCGGGCGGTTCGCCCGCCCGCGGCAAGCGGTTCCCGACCCACTCGCCCATGGAGCGCGTGCGTCGCCGCGTGTTCTGGCCGTTCGTGCTCCCCGCACTCGCCGGCATGGTCATCTTCTACTTCGCCCCGATCGTGTTCGTGGCATGGCTGAGCCTGAACAAGTGGTCCGGCTTCGGCCCCATGCGCTTCGTCGGCACGGCGAATTATCAGCAGCTCTGGCTCGACCCCACTTTCACGACGTCGATCGTGAACACGTTCAAGATCCTCGTGATCGTCGGAGTCATCACCTTCGTCCTCGCCTTCGCGCTCACGCTCGTACTGCGCCAGATGACGGGCAAGCATTTCGTGCGTTCGGTGCTGTTCTTCCCGAACCTGATCAACGCGCTGATCTTCGCCATCTTCGCCGGGATGCTGTTCAACCCGAACGGTCTCGTCAACACCGCGCTGCACTGGGTGGGCATCACCGACGCGCCCAAATGGCTGGCGCCCGATAACCAGTTCACCCTGATCATGGCGATCCTCATCTGGTCCTCCACGGGCTACTTCACGAGCATCATCATGTCGGGCGTCGACCAGATCCCGCCCTACTACTACGAGGCGGCATCGCTGGACGGCGCCGGCCCCATCCGTCAGTTCTTCACGGTCACCCTTCCGCTCTCCTGGGACGTCGTGTCCGTCTGCGCCATCCTGTGGACGATGAGCTCGGTGAAGGTGTTCGAGCTGATCCTCGTCTTCGGTGGAACGCGTGCGTCGTCGCCGAACAGCCAGAACTGGACGACTGCGATCTACGTGTACCTGAGCGCGTTCCAGGCCAACGCAGGACGTGCTTTCGGGCTCGCCGCGGCTGCCGCGCTCGTCAGCCTCGCACTGGTCGCCGTGCTCACCCTCGGCCTGCGCCGACTTCTGCGCCGGGAGGCGATCGAACTATGACCTCTGTCACCCGTGCCCTGACGACAGCGGGTTCCCGCCGGAGGCGGACGTTGCGTTCGTCAGGGAGCAAGACGGGCGTTGCCGGTTGGATCGGACGCGCGATGGTCTGGCTCGTCGTCGCGTTCAACATCTTCCTCATCGCGTGGATGGTGGTCTCGTCGCTGCGCAGCACGGTGGACTATCTGCGCCAGCCCTTGGGTCTCCCCGTCCCTCCCCATCTGGAGAACTACGCCAACGCCTGGACGATCGGCGACTTCGGCGTCGCGTTCCTGAACTCCGCGTCCGTCACTCTCATCTCAGCCTTCTTCGCGGTCGCGATCGCGGCACCCGCCGCGTATGCCCTGAGCCGCTCGACGCGATGGATCGCTCCGAAGATCACGGCGGCGTTCGCCCTCGGTCTGGGCGTGCCGGGTCAGGTCCTGCTGATCCCGATCTATATCGGGCTCGCGCAGGTCCAGCAGAACACCGGCATCCCCCTCATCGATAGCCAGCTCGGCCTCACGATCGTGCTGATCGGCCTCAATCTCCCGTTCACCGTGTTCCTGCTGACGGGCTTCTTCGCGTCCCTCCCCGGCGAGATCGAAGAGGCTGCCGCGCTCGACGGCGCATCCGGGATCCGCACGTTCGTGACGATCATGCTCCCTCTGGCGCGACCGGGGCTGACGACGGCGATGACTCTCGCGGCAATCGGCTCGTGGAACGAGACGCTGTTCTCGCTCGTGCTGCTCACGGACAAGTCGACCCGGACGCTGCCCATCGCGCTCATTCAGATCATGAACTCCGCGGCGTTCAACGGAGCCGACTGGGGATCGATCTTCGCAGGCATGACGCTCATGGTGCTGCCGCTGCTCATCGTTTACACCTGGCTCGGTCGCCGCATCGTCGCCGGCATGACGGTGGGCGCCGGAAAATGAGTACCGTCGACACGGCGGCGTCGAACGCGGACACGGGCTGGTTCGTCCATGACCGCTTCGGGATGTTCGTGCACTTCGGGCTGTACTCGATCGCTGCGCGGCACGAATGGGTCATGACACGGGAGAAGATCAGCGCCAGCGACTACCGGCGTTACTTCGAGCACTTCGATCCCGATCTGTTCGACGCGGCCGAGCTGGTAGATCGGGCGGTGCGCGGTGGTATGCGATACGTCGTGCTCACGACGAAGCATCACGAGGGATTCTGCCTCTGGGATTCGAAGGTGACCGACTACACCTCGGTGAACGCACCGTGCGGGCGCGATCTGGTGCGGGAGTTCGTCGATGCCGCACGTGCCGCCGGCTTGCGCGTGGGGCTGTACTACTCGCTGATCGACTGGCATCACGAGCAGTTCCCGATCGACGGGATCCATCCGCTGCGTGACGAACCGGCGGAGAAGGTCCGCGCGATCAACGAGGAGCGTCGCATCCGTCTCTATGCGGACTACCTCCACGCCCAGGTGCGGGAGCTGCTCACCTCGTACGGCACGATCGACTATCTCTTCTTCGACTACTCCTACGCGGAAGGCGCCATACCGCCGGTGTGGGGTGGAAAGGGTGCCGCGGAGTGGCAGTCCGAGCAGCTCCTCACGATGGTTCGCGGGCTGCAGCCGGGCATCGTCGTGAACGATCGCCTCGGTATCCCGGGCGATGTCACGACCCCGGAGCAGTATCAGCCGACTTCGCCCATGGAGAAGGATGGACAGCTCGTCACCTGGGAAGCCTGCCAGACGATGAACGGATCATGGGGCTACGACCGGGACAACCATGACATGAAGTCTCCGGAACTCGTTGCGCGCATGCTCATAGACACCGTCGCGATGAACGGGAACATGTTGCTGAACGTCGGCCCGGACGGGCGGGGCCGGGTGGACCCGGAATCGGGGCGCGTCATCGACACGGTCGGGTCCTGGGTCGGTGTGCACTCGCGCGCCGTCTACGGCGCGGGGCCGGCGTCCTGGGCGGCGCCGACCGATGTGCGTTACACCCAGCGCGGTCGGCGCTTGTATGTGCATCTGTTCGCCTGGCCGTTCGGTGCACTGCATCTGCCTGACCTGGCGGACCAGGCGACCTATGCGCAGTTCCTGCACGATGCGTCCGAAGTGCGCATGGTCATCCGACCGCCGGAAGCCGAGGCGTTCAACACGGTACCCGGTGGGCAGCCGGCCGGAACACTCACGCTGGAGCTGCCTGTTCAGCGCCCGGACGTGCTTGTGCCGGTCATCGAGATCTTCCTGAGCTGAGCGCGCGGCGGTCGTCGTGCACGTCGGCATCGTGAACAGCGCAGGAAAGGTGTCCTCCCCAGAGGCGACACCTTTCGCGTCACGCACTATCCCCTCTCAAGCGCTACGCAGACCGTCACCCGCAGAGAACGCACATACGTCACGCACACGAACCGCAGCGGGAATCCATCACATGCACCACAAACAGGAGGAGACGAAGATGACAACCCCTCACGTGCTACAACGACGGCCCTGGGCCGTGATAGCGGTGATCATCGCCGTGGTCTTCGGGCTGCTGATCAGCGCTCAGCCCGCATCCGCGGCGACACCCGGTCAGATCACGATCGGCGCAAAGTGCCTCGACGACAGAAACTCGAGCACTCAGGACGGCAACATCATCCAGCTGTTCTCGTGCAACGGCGCTTCCGCGCAGTCCTGGACGCTCTCCTCCGACGGCACGGTCCGCGTGCTCGGCAAGTGTTTGAGCATCAGCGGTCAGGCAGTGGCGAACGGCACGGTCGTGGAGCTGTGGAGCTGTGTCAGCAGCGGCAGCGACCAGAAATGGGTGGCACTCCCGAACGGTACGATCTCGAACCTCAAGTCGGGCAAGTGCCTGAGCGTGACCGGACAGGCGATCGTCGACGGGGCGCGGCTGGAGCTTCAACCCTGCCAGCCCAGCGCGGCCTTTCAGCAGTGGACGGTTCCGGCGACCGATCCGCCCGCGATCGCGGCGATCTCGACGCAGACATCCACCATCGGCGTGGCCACCGGCCTGACGCCCTCGGCAACTGGAGGGGTGGGGCGCGTCGATTGGACGGCCACGAACCTGCCCGACGGCCTGCTCATCAATTACGCGACGGGGATGGTCATGGGAACCCCGCGGAAAGCGGGCTCGTGGACCACGACGCTCACGGCAACCGATTCGCGCCTGCACGCATCGAGCATCACGTTCACGTGGACGGTTCAGGCGGCCGCCGTCGGCACGGCGTGGTACGTCGACTGCAGTGCTGCGAGCAACGGATCGGGGACGAGCACCAGCCCGTGGAATTCCTTGAGTGGTCCTAACGGCAACACGTTCTCGCCGGGAGATCAACTTCTCCTCAAGCGCGGGGTCACTTGCTCCGGCCGGCTCTTCCCGCAAGGCAACGGCAGCGCCAGCGCTCCGATCACGATCACCGGCTACGGGTCGGGCGCCAAGCCGATCATTGCCGGCGGTGCAGTCGCGGAAAGCGCGGTGCTCCTGCAGAACCAGTCCTATTGGATCGTGGACGGACTCGAGGTCACGAACTCCTCGGCGACCGAGGCGCGTCGATCCGGCATCCTGGTCACGATCAACAGCGCTGCCACCTACTCGGGTATCACCATTCGCAACAACGACGTCCACGACGTGATGGGTGTCTCCGATCGTGGTGCTGACGCCAACGGCTTCTACATGTCGCACGGGATCGGGCTCAACGTTCCGCTCGATGGCGCGCTCATGGCGGGTCTGACGATCTCGGACAACTATGTCCATGACATGCGCGGCAACGGTATCGGTCTGTACGGCACCGACGGCTCCAACACGAATGTCGTGAAGAACCGCTACGTGCTCGTCCAGGGCAACAAGGTGGTGCGCAACAGCAACGACGGCATCGTGGTCTGCGGAACCGACTCGCCCCTGATCGATCACAACATCTCCGACGGCGCGGGGACGAATGCGATCAACCCGCAGAACATCGCGGCGATCTGGGGATGGAACGACGACAACCCCACCTTCCAGTACAACGAGGCGATGAACCTCGTGGCGCACACGTTCGACAGTGAGGCGTGGGACTGCGACGGCTACATGACCGGCCGGTGCACCTATCAGTACAACTACGACCACAACAACTACGGTGGGATCCTGCTGGATTGCGTCGGTTGCGGCGGAGGAAAGCCGACGTCGATCGTGTACCGGTACAACGTCTCCGTGGGTGATTGCCGCGTCGTCGACAACCCCGGCAATCTGACGGACTTCGCGTTCTACAACAACACGATCGACTGCGGTTCGGCTTCGCCGGATCTGGGATTCGCCAGCCTCACGTATCTTGCGAACAACATCCTCATCGGTCCGTCAGGCGCGTCGATGCCGAACAACGCGTACTACTCGAACAACGTCTATCGCGGCTTCACGCCGCCGAGCGACCTGTTCGCGTCCACAGCAGACCCGAAGATCATCGCTCAGGGTACGGCGGCCACGGGCTATCAGACGGTGGGCGGATACCAGATCGCCTCCGGTTCCTCCGGCGCCAACAACGGGATCGCCGTGGCGAACCCGCCGGCAGTGGACTACTGGGGCAACGTGATCTCAACCACTGTTCCGAACAGGGGGGCGTTCGGCGGTAGCCCGCTGGGCGCGACGACGTTCACGGACGATTCGTCGAGCAGCATCAGCTACTCCGGTACATGGACCACGGAGAATGTGGTGGCGTCCCGCAACGGATCTGATCACGTCGCCGGTTCGACCACGGCCACGGCGGCGTTCTCGTTCAGCGGACGTCATCTCTCCATCTGGGCCACGCAGGCACCGGACGGGGGCCTGATCCGAGTGGTGATCGACGGCACCGTGGTGGCCGACGCGTCGCTCTACGCGGTGTCCGCAGCCCCGGGGACGCGCGTGTACACGAGCCCGCAGCTACTCTCGGGTTCGCACACGGTCACACTCTCGGTGAGCCCGGCGTCGGACCCGCGTTCGAGTGGATCGAAAGTCACCTTCGACGGCCTTGAAGTGCGTCCGTGACATCGTGCGCTGAATGATCACCGGCGGGCAGCGCAGCGCGTAGAGCATGCTGATGCACTGCGCTGCCTGCCGGAATGCGCGAGGACGACCCGAGAACGCCTGGGCGTTCAGAGATATCTTAAAACTCATTACTAATGCCGGGTGGCCGCGATCTCGGACTCGTTCTCGTTGCTGACCTTGCTCCCTGGGGCTCGGCTCGAGCTCTCGTTTCGTCTTGTTTGATATTTGTAATCTTGTCTGCTTTATTTGGATCGCGCCGACGTTCGTTCGGCGGGAAGGACGCAGCCACAATGGCGAACACCGAACACCCTTCGCCTCTGCGCGCGCTGCGTGTCACAGAGAATGCATCCCCCGAGCGCAGTCGCAAGACCAACCGGACGCTGCTGTTGCAGGCGCTGATCCAGCATGGTCCGCTCAGCCGAGCGGACCTGGCGCGACAGTCCAGCCTCTCCAAGCCCCTGGTTTCCGATCTCGTCGGGGAGCTTCTCGACAAGGGGGTCATCGAGCAGATCGGCACCCGCCGCCGTACGAGCGCCGGAAAGCCGGCGACGATGCTCGCCGTTCGCGACGACTCGTTCCAGATCATCGCGCTCGATCTGTCGGATGAGAAGCGTTTCACCGGTGTGGTGACCAACCTTCGTGGGAAGGTGCTGCACCGGGCCGAGGGCGCAGTGGCGGGGAGAGCGGGTGAGGCAGCGCTCGACCTCGTCGCTGACCTCCTGGGTCGCCTGATCCAGCTGTCGACGGCACCGTTGCTCGGCGTGGGTATCGGAACCCCGGGAATCGTCGAAAGCAAGCGGGTCGTTCGGCTAGCGTCTTCGCTTCGCTGGGAGAACGTGGACCTGGCGGCGGGCGTCCGCGGTGACTACGAAGGTGCCATCCATGTCGCCAACGATGCGAATGCCGCTGTGCTCGGAATGTACGCGTACCGGGGTGCCGAGCGTTCTTCTCTTCTTCTGGTCACCCTCGAGCACGGCATCGGGGCGGGGCTGATCATCGGCGGATCTCTTGTCGAAGGGCCGCAGTTCGCGGCGGGTGAGATCGGACACATCGTCGTCGACGATGATGGCGACAGGTGCTCGTGCGGACTGCGGGGGTGCCTCGATCTCGCGGCGTCCGCTCCCAATCTGCGCCTCAGGCTGGAGCGCGACCCGAGCGATCGCGACCGGATCCTCTCTGATGCAGCGCTCGCTCTAGGGCGAGCTCTCACGCCGATGATCGCGCTGACAGGGGTGAAGGATGTCGTGATCGCGGGGCCCGTGGATCTCGTCAGCGACCACTTCCTGCGCGCGGTCGAGGAGACGATCGTTCAGCGGTCCATCCCCGCTGTGAATGCCGGGCTCAGAGTGGTCTCCGCGCCAGGAGGAGAGGATCTCGTCCTGCTCGGTGCCGCCGCCATGGTGCTGTCGGCCGAGCTGGGCGTGACGTAGCAGGGCCGTACTTCTGACGACAGACGCAATTCCTCCGGCCCTCGTCTCTCATACCGCCGAGCGCCGCCATCACTGCTTTAGGAACCCGATGATCTCTCTCTTGCCCTTGCCTCAGTCGGTATCGTTCTCCGACGGGTTGTTCGTGCTCCGTGCCGGGATGGCTGTCGAGGCATGTACGGAGTTGGAGCGCGTCGCGACCTGGCTCACGACCGCTGTGGGGCGAGCGGGCGTGCCTTTGACCCCTGTGAGCGCCGGAGAGGAATCCCGGGCGAATCGGGCTGTCGGTGTTCGCTTGACAGTCGCGGAAGATCTTCCGGCCGAGGCCTACCGGCTCGATGTCGATGCGAACGGCATCGGCATTTCTGGAGGTGACGAGGCAGGGGTCTTCTACGGCGCTCAGGCCTTGCTGCAGCTGCTGCCGGAACGCGTCTTTCGCTCGGCTGCTGTCGCTGATGTGGAATCGATGTCGGTCCCTTTCTCGCAGATCCGCGACGAACCGCGTTTCGGCTGGAGGGGTGTGCTCCTCGATGTCGCTCGACACTTCATGCCGAAGCATGATCTTCTTCGCTTCATCGACCTGATGGCGATGCATCGACTCAACCTGCTCCATCTCCATCTCACCGACGATCAGGGATGGCGGGTAGAGATCGTCTCGCGTCCGGGGTTGACCGAGATCGGCGGTTGGAGGGCTGAATCGCAGGTCGGACCGCCGCCGCACTCGCCGGTGAACGGACGCCCGCACGGCGGCTTCTACACCCAGGACGACATCCGTGAGATCGTGGCCTACGCTCGGCAGCGCTTCATCGAGATCGTGCCCGAGATCGATATCCCGGGGCACTCCCGTGCAGCCATCGCCGCATATCCTGAGTTGGGCATAGGTGTGGGCGACGATGCATCGGCAACGCCAGCGCCCGCCGTCGCGACCACGTGGGGCGTTCATCCTGAGGTGCTGAACCTCGAGGACTCCACCGTGCAGTTCTTCCGTGACGTCTTCACGGAGATCATGGATCTGTTCCCGAGTGCCTATATCGGGCTCGGCGGCGACGAGTGCCCGACCGACCTGTGGCGCGAGGACGCGCGAACCCAGGAACTCATGCGGGCTCGCGGCATCGCGTCGGAAGACGGAGCCCGGGAGTGGTTCGTCGAGCAGATCGCGGAGCACATCATCGCCCGCGGACGTCGGCCCTATGGGTGGGATGAGCTGCTGGAGGGAACCCCGCCTCCTGGGACGGTCGTCGCCTCCTGGAGGGGCATGAGAGGCGCGCTTGCCGGCGTGCGACGAGGCTATGACGTGGTCGCCTGCCCCGACGACAAGGCGTATCTCGACTATCGCCAGTCTGACGATCCTGACGAGCCGATTCCCTTCGGAGCGCTGCTGTCGTTGCGCGACACCTATTCGTTCGAGCCGATCCCGGCGGATGCCACGCCCGAGGAAGCCCGACGGGTCCTCGGCGGACAGGCGAACCTCTGGACCGAGCACATGGATTCCCCGCGCACGGTCGACTACTACGCCTACCCCCGGTTGTGCGCGATCGCGGAGGTGCTGTGGAGTCGGCGACGCGCGACCTTCGAGGCGTTCTCCGCTCGGTTGGATGATCATCTGCGCAGGCTTGACGCGCTGGGAGTCGAGTATCGGCGTCCGACGGGGCCGCTGCCCTGGCAAAGACGTCCCGAGGTCGAAGGTCAGCCCCTGACGGCCGAACAGCATGCCGAGCATGTGGCCGCGTTGGTGTCAGGAATCGCCGTTTGACTCCACGGGGTCCAGGTCGCTCACCGCGAGCTATCAGGCGGGTCCGCGAAGGTCCGACAGACGGCTGTGACCGAACGCCCCGCGGAGGGTCGCCCCGATTGTGACGAGGAGACCCTCCGTGGTGACGTCGTGGTGTTGCACTCTCCGGCGCCCGTTGCGACGGATGTCACCCGGTCGTGGTGAAGCTCCAGGTAGCACCCGGCCCGCTCTGCTGTACGAGTCCGGATCCCGCAGACGTCCCCCTCGGGCCGACCGCGAGGCCGCTCCACTGGTTGAGCAATTGGTATCCCGCGGTCGCGGCACGGAGCGTCCACTTCTGGTTGGCACCGCCGGTGCAATCCCACTGGATGATCGCGCTGCCTGCCGTGGTCGACGACGCAGCATCGTCGAGGCACAGGCCCGAGTGCTGATTCACCAGCGCGTAGCTGCCGTCGCTGTTGGCGTGGGCCGTCCACAGTTGGTTGGCACCGCCGTTGACGGTCCAGACGGCGATCTGCGTGCCGGTCGTCGTGGACCATGCGGGGTCGTCGATCACCTGGTTCGTGGACGTGTCGCGGATCTGGTAGGTCGATCCGTCCGACAGAGGGGCGGGAGAGGACGTGGCTCCCCACCCGCGCGTGATCTCCACGCCCGTCCCGACCAGCCGAGCCTGATAGTTCGCCTGTCCGAGGCAAGCCCCGTACTCGTAGGGGCTGCTCACTTGCCCGCTCAGCCCGCCGCCTGCGGTGGATGTCGGCCCGCCGAAGGTCACGTGCACCGGGGGCAGCTCGCTGCAGGACGCCGGGGCGTCGTAGTACTCGACGAATCCGGCCTGGCCGCCGACCAGGTCGCCACTCCCCGACGGCAGCCGGTAGYTGCCGATGTGGGTGCTTCTCCCCGTCGCCGTGTCGGTGGCGGTTCCGCTCCAAGTGTCAGCGGCGATCCGCTTCACCGTGAGCGCATACCGGTGGCCATATGCGCCATCGAAGTCGACGCCGCAACTGACGCCCGCGCCCCCGTCGGCCCCGTCGGTGCAGTTCGCGTCCGTGCTGGTCGTGCCGCTGATGAAGCTCGAGAAGACGCCGTGGAGTCTGGGTGCGCCGTTGAGCGGAGCACGGGGCTGGAGTCCGGTATAGCCGACGTCCGCGGCCTTCGCGAAGCCGAATTGCTGGGCGAAGTAGGTGCCTGCCTGCTGCACCGTGTCGCTTCCGATCGTCTCGTAGAACGTCACGTCGGGAAGCCCTGTCGAGGGCGCCCCCGGAATCGACCACGTGACGCTGACATTGCCTCCGAACGTCTGAGCCGACGCGGAAGCGGCGAACCCCGTGATGACCAGGGCGGCCATCGCCACACCGCCGGCGACCGAGCGTGCCAAAGCCCGCCACCCGGTGTGACTGGGCCAGCGGGATCGTTGTGGACGGGACAACCTCCGGGCTTGTTCATCATGCATTGCAGAACCCCCTCGAATATCGCTAAATCGGAGCGGGCCGTGCCTCGGAGCGGGAATCACGGGGGCGCGGCCTGCGTTTACATCGGAGATGCTAAAGGGCATTATGAAATATCGGGTTCACTGTGAGCAAGCGATAGATGAACTCGGTTGAAGAACGACCGTCGCGCCTCGAGACCGGCGTGAAGAGGCGGTCGACTCAGCGGTTCGCACTCACGGAGTGGGGCCGTTCATCGTGACGAAGGAGCAGGACATGACGACGATCTCTACCTGGCGGCATTCGGCGGTCTCGCTGGAGAAGAGGGGAAGCAGGCTCGTGATCGACCCGGGCGTCTACAGCGACCTGCAGGCGTTGCGGAACGCCTCCGCCGTGCTGATCACCCACGATCACCAGGACCACGTTGATGCCGCCGCGGTGGTGGACAGCGGGGCGCCGGTGTGGACGACGGGAGCCGTTGCGGCGATGTTGCGGAAGGCGGGCGCTGACGGCAGCCGCCTACATGTCGTCGCGCCGGGAGAGCACTTCTCGGCGGCCGGATTCGACGTCGTCGCCTTGGGGGGCGCTCACGCCGTGATCCACCCGGACCTCCCGGACGAGGAGAACCTCGCCTTCCTCATCGACGGGACGCTTCTGCATCCGGGTGACTCTCTCACGCCCGCACCGACCGACACCCGAGTCCGAGTGCTCTTCCTGCCGATCGCCGCGCCGTGGCTGAATCTCGAGTCCGCCGTCGAGTACGCCCGCGCCGTCAACCCCGAGGTCGTCGTGCCGATCCATGACGGCACGCTCAGCGAGGCTGGCGCTCAGCTGACCAACTGGATCACGGAGCAACTTCTGCCGGGGATCGAATACCGCCGGCTCGACAGTGGGGCGGGCTTCGACGTCGTGCCGGACTGAGGTGCGCACGCTGACATCGCCTTCTTGTTTCCGGATGATGTCGGTGCGAAGAGCATTCGTAGATGAGTTTTACTTCTGAAGGCACATTGTGTAATCCCTGAGAAACAGTCGATTCCTAGCGTGAAGCATGCACGGAGCAATACCTGGGCTCCGTGTAAATCGCGCTCCCGATGGTGTGGGCATCCGCTTATACCCGAAGGAGTACGAAATGGACGCACTGACTCGAGTGCGCAGCATCCCCTTGTTCGCCGTCGCGGCGCTCGCCCTGGGCGGTTTCGCGATCGGCGCCAGCGAGTTCACGGGGATGGGACTCGTTTCGAATCTCGCCCAGGCTCTCCTGCCGACTCTCTATGAGAGCGAACCTGCGCGCGCGTTGGCGGCTACGGCGTGGGTGACGACGGCGTACGCCACCGGCGTCGTGGTCGGCGCGCCGGCGATCGCCTCACTCACTGCACGGCTCCCCGTGCGGCGCGTGCTCATCGCGCTGCTCGCGATGTTCGTGCTGGGAAGCGTGCTGTCTGCGACGTCGACGACATTGCCGATGCTCGTCGGTGCGAGGTTCCTGGCCGGCCTGCCCCATGGGGCGTACTTCGGTCTCGCCGTTCTCGCCGCGAGACGGCTCCTGGGTGAGGCTCGCCGCGGGCTCGGCGCCGCAGCCGTCATCGGCGGCCTCACCATCTCGAACATCGTCGGGATCCCTGTCGTGACCGGCCTCGGCCAGCGTTTCGGGTGGGCCAGCGCCTACATCGTGATCTCGGGGCTGTTCGCGGTGGCGCTCGCGCTCGTCTTCGTCTTCGTGCCTGCGCTGCCGGCCGACCCTCGGGCGACCGTGCGCAGCGAGATCCGTGCGCTGCGTCGGCCGCAGGTGTGGCTCGCGCTGGGCATGGGAGCCGTGGGCTTCGGAGGGCTTTTCGCGGTCTACTCGTTCATCAGCCCGCTATCGCGTGAGATCACAGGACTGGCGCCGAACCTGCTCCCGTTCTTGCTCGCCACCGTGGGCGTCGGCATGACGACGGGCAACTTCGCCGGGGGCTGGGCCGCAGACCGCAGTGTGCGGCGCACTAGCTACGCGGCGCTCGGGCTGCTTTCGGTCGGTCTGATCTGTCTGGCGCTCACCGCGCGCTGGCCCGTCGGGCTCTTCGCGAGTGCCTTCCTCATCGGAGCGGGCGCGGCCGCTCTCGGGCCGACGATACAGACGCGCCTGATGGATGTGGCCCACGAGGGGCAGACGTTGGTCGCAGCGCTGAACCATTCCGCCTTCAACGTCGCCAACGGCCTCGGCGCCGCCCTCGGCGGAATCGTCATCGCGTCGGGGATGGGTCTGCTCGCCCCCACCTGGGTAGGAATCGTCCTCACGGCCGGCGGGGCTGTGCTGGCCGCCACCTCGTTCAGCATCGATCGCAGCCATCGTCGTCGCGGGCGCGTGCTGCCCTACGGAACGGGCAGGATCTCGACGATCCCCGCGTGAAATGTCGAACACGGACCTCTCGAAGCGGCTGCTTCGAGAGGTCCGCTCAGAACGAACACACAGGAGATCCGAACACCTGTTGCGTAGCGTCGCAGGCATGAGCACGGTCCCCCTCGATGACGACGCGCTGAACCAGACCCTGTCCGAGGCGCGAGAGCTGCGAGACGAGTTCCAGCGCTTCCTGCACGAGTACGAGTTCGGGATGCGCGAGATCGAGACGAAGATCTCGATCCTGCGCGACGAGTTCACCCACCATCACTCCTACAACCCGATCGAGCACGTGAAGAGCCGGGTGAAGTCGCCCGACAGCATCGTCGAGAAGGTGGCCCGACGGGGGATCGAGCCCGACTTCGACACGATCCGCGAGCACATCACCGACATTGCGGGCGTGCGCGTGACCTGCAGCTTCGTCGCCGACGTGTACCGCCTGTTCGATCTGCTCACCGCGCAGGACGACATCACCGTGCGCATCGTGAAGGACTACATCGCGACGCCGAAGGCCAACGGCTACCGCAGTCTGCATGCGATCCTCGAGGTGCCGGTGTTCCTCTCCTCCGGCCCGATCATGGTGCCCGTCGAGGTGCAGTTCCGCACGATCGCGATGGACTTCTGGGCGAGCCTGGAGCACAAGATCCACTACAAGTTCCAGGGCCAGGTGCCCGCCCGCCTCGTCGACGACCTGACCGCGGCGGCCGACGCCGCGAGCGAGCTCGACGAGCGCATGGAGCGGCTGCACCATGAGGCGCACGCCCCTCTCGCCGCGCTCCCGCCGGTGCGCGTCGACGTCTGAGATGTCCGGCAGGAGAACCCCCGGTCGCGGCTGAAATCGATTGCCCGCTCACTCGGGCAGGCGCCTGGCATGCCGGTGCGAAGCGCCGCGTCAGGCCACGGCTGCGTCAGCGGGCGTTGCGACGTGCCATCCAGGGGCGATTTTGTGAATCCCCCGAACGTGTCGTAGCGTTTCGAGAAGACTCACCGTTCACGCGCAGTCATATATCCAACCCTGGGGTCGGATGCGGGCGTGGAGGGTGTCGAAGGTCGTCAGGGGATTGGCGGCCGTAGGGGACTCACGGGAAATGGGTTCCCGACAGCGGGCCAGGGGATGGTCCGATGGGGAGGAGAGAGCCGAGCGATCGGCTCTCGTGAAGGACGATCCGCGGGGAGCGGACGGCCTTCTTCTGTGGCTGGGGAGCACAATGAAGCTTGGGGACCACTTTGCGCGCGCCGTCGTGGCGCTGGGGGCGAGCATCGCGCTGGCATTCGTCGCAACGCCCGCCGCGCAGGCCGCACCCGCCTCGCTCTCGCTGAGCGGCTCGCCGGCGACGAACTCGGTGCACTCTGCCGCGCTGGGCCCGCTGGCGGCGCGCACCGCACCGGCGACCAGCGCTGGCCTGGTCTGCGCGACCGGAACCTTCTACGCGCTGTCGGGCACCGGCCAACTGCAGCGCGTCGCGAACGGCGCCGTCACGTCAGTCGGCACGCCGGCCGTCGGGGTCTCGTCGTTCAACGGTCTCGGCATCGGCGCGAACGGCTCCACCGCGGTCGCGTACGAGCGCACCAACAACAACCGCACCGCGACCATCTGGTACTTCGACGGATCCACGTGGAAGCCCACGGGGGACAGCTACACCACGTCCGCATCGCTCATCGCGGGTGCGATCGACCTGAAGACGGGTGACTACTTCTTCGGCGGATTCGCGTCCGGCAGCTTCTACATCTACAAGTACGTGCTGAGCACCGGCGCCTTCTCGCTCGTCGGCACGATCGACACCTCGGCCGCGGGCGGCACCAACGGCGACATGGCCTTCGACGCGAACGGCAACCTGTACGTGGTCGGCAGCGCGTCCACGACGACCGTCTACTCCGTCACCGCCGCCGCGCTCGCCACGGGCACCGGCGGGCAGCTCGCGTCGTCGCCGTCGTTCTCCTTCACACCGGCCGGGTTCTCCAGCATCAACGGCATGGCGTTCAACACGACCGGGTCGATGTACCTCGGCAACGCCTCGACCGTCCGTGAGTACAACGCGTCGACTGGCGCCCAGATCGGCGGCGACGTCACCAACAGCCTCTCCAGCACGGATCTGGCGAGCTGCAATTCGCCCGCGAACCTCACGGTCAAGAAGAATGTTGTCGCCCGCGCCCACGTCGGCGACCAGTTCCGCCTGTCCGTCAAGAGCGGTACGACCGAGTCCGCGACCGCGACGACGACCGGCGCCGCCACCGGGATCCAGACCGCGCAGATCGGCCCGCTGCCGGTGATCCAGAACAACGCCTACACGGTGTCCGAGGCGATCGCCGCCGGATCGCCCGGCACGCTCTCCGACTACGCGAGCTCGCTCGCCTGCGTCGACGACCTCGGTGCGACCGTGCCGACCAACGCCGCCGGCCAGCTCACGATCCCGAACCGCTCGGGCGCCAGCGTCGTCTGCACCATCACGAACGCGCCGCTGCTGGCGACCGTTGCGGCGCACAAGACCGTGCTCGACATCGCCGGCAACAACCCGGGGCCGGGTGCCGGCTGGACCCTCGGCGCGGCGACCACCGCGACCACCGGGACCGCCACCTCGACGCCGTCCGCGTCCACGCAGACGACCCCGGCTTCGGGCGATGTGAACTGGACCGTCGCGTTCGACAAGACGACCTCGCGGGYGACCGTGCGGGTCTCCGAGACGCAGAAGAGCGGATGGGACTTCGTCAGCGGCAGCTGCACGGTCACCTCGCTCGGCGGCGCGCAGCGCTCCGTGACTCTGCCCGGCGCCGCCGGTGCGGACGTCACCGGCGTGGCTCCCGGTGACGCGGTCGCCTGCACCCTCACGAACAAGCCCTCCGCGGCGAACCTGACCCTCAAGAAGCAGGTCGACAACACCTACGGCGGCACGTCCACGATCTCCGATTGGACGCTCACCGCGACGGGCACGCAGACGATCACCGGCAAGACCGGCGACGCGAGCGTGACGGGCGCGATCGTGGCCCCCGGGACCTACGCGCTCTCCGAGAGCGGCAGCCCCGCGGGCTACGCCGCGGGTGCGTGGACCTGCACCGGCGCGACCGTGAGCGGGTCCTCCGTCATCATCGCGGCGAACGCGAAGGCGGTCTGCACGATCACCAATGCGAGCAAGCCCGGATCCGTCGTCTGGACCAAGACGTCCAAGGCGACCGGCGGCCAGCTTGCCGGATCCGAGTGGACGCTCACCGGCCCCGGCCTGCCCGCCCAGGGACTCGTCGTCAAGGACTGCACCGCAGCTCCCTGCACCGGCCCCGACCTCGACCCGGCACCCGGCGCCTTCCGCCTCGGCAAGCTCGTCTGGGGGACCTACTCGGCGAAGGAGACGCTGGCTCCCGCCGGCTACATCGCGGCCGGATCGTTCACCTTCACGGTGAGCGCGGCCAACGCCGGCACGACGCTCGACATCGGCGCCCAGCCGAACGAGCAGCAGCCCGGCGCGGTGCTCCCGCTGACCGGCGGCATCGGAAGCGACGCATTCCTCCTCGCGGGCGGCGCGATCGTGTTCGCCGCACTCGCGCTCCTCGGATTCCTCCGCCTGCGCCGCACCGCGCGCCGCACCTCCTGACCCCTCACCCACCTCAACCGACAGCACGACAACTGTCGGCCGACGGGTGTCGGTCGACGAACCACAAAGAAAGCAGGAACGGAAATGACCAGCAGGTCTCTCGGGCTGCGCAAGCTTGCAGCCGGGCTCGGAGTCGCGGCTCTCGCCGCCCTCGGCGCCCTCGCGGTGTCGCCGGCCGCCAACGCCGCCGACACCCTGAGCCCGTCGAACATCACGGGCACCACGGGCACCCTCACCATCCACAAGCACGCCGGTGACCCCGGCGCCGCGGGTGACGGCACCCAGATCACCGACCCGGCGAAGATCGCCGCGCTCGGTCAGGGTCTGCAGGGCGTTCAGTTCAGCGTCCAGCGCGTGAGCGCGAACGGCACCCCGATCGACCTCACCACCGCTGCCGGCTGGGACCAGGCGAAGACCGCGACGCCCGCGAACGTGTCGTCGGCGCCGTTCTCGCTCGGCACCGGCACCACCGCGACCACCGATGCCTCCGGCCAGGCCGTGGTGTCGAACCTGCCGTACGGCCTGTACCTGGTGACGGAGACCAGCCCCGGCGCGAACCCCATCGTCTCGCCGGTGCAGCCGTTCCTGGTGTCCGTGCCGTACCCGAACCAGGGCACCTGGCTCTACAACGTGCACGTCTACCCGAAGAACAAGCTGAACAACACGCAGCCGACCAAGACCGTCGCCGACCCGAAGGCGCCGGTGCTGGGCTCGCAGATCGTGTGGACGGTCAACGCCCCGATCCCCGCCCTGGCCGCCGGTGACACCTACCGCAGCTTCTCGATCACCGACACCCTCGACCCGCGCCTGACCTACGTCGGCGCCGTGGTCAAGGTCGACGGCACCACSCTSACCGAGGGCACGGACTACACCGTCTCCGGCAACRCCGTGATCACGTTCACCGSGACCGGCCTCGGCAAGCTCGYAGGCAAGACCGCGGTGACCGCGGACATCACCACGACGGTGACCTCGCTCGGTGCCGACGGCCAGATCCTGAACACGGCCGTCGTCAACACCAACGGCTCCGACCGCACCACCAACACGCCGCAGACCAACTGGGGTCCGCTGAAGGTCGTCAAGCAGGACGGCAACACGAAGAACACGCTGCAGGGCGCGATCTTCGAGGTCTACGATGCCAAGAACGGCACCAAGGTCGCCGGTCCCGTCACCACCGACGCCAACGGCCAGATCCTGGTCGACGGTCTGTGGGTCGGAAACAACGACGTGAAGAGCAAGGACTACTGGCTCAAGGAGGTCCAGGCCCCGGCCGGCTACGTGCTCCCCGCCGACCCGTGGACCCAGGTCACCGTGACCGCCAACGGTCAGGCCAGCCCGACCAGCATCACCATCTCCAACACCCAGCAGTTCGGCCCGAACCTGCCGCTGACCGGTGGTGCGGGCAGCACGCTGTTCGCCGTCATCGGCGGCCTGCTCGTCGTGGCCGGCATCAGCGCGATCCTGGTGCGCCGCGTGCGCGCCCGTCGCCACTGATGATCCGACGTCCGTGAGCGATCCCGTCGAGGATCGCTGACGGACCCGAGGAGGGCAGGGGGCCCCAGAACCCCTGCCCTCCTCTTCTCTTTCCCGCCCTGCCCGGCGCCTGCCGGCATCCGGAGCCGGGATCCCTTCACCCCGCACATCCAGACCGAGAGGAGCCGTCGTGACACAGACCGTGCCGCTGCGCCGTCGCGACGTGAGGCCCGCACCCCGCCCGCGATGGCGGATGCCCTGGGCGACGGCCATCCTTGCGGCTGTCGCCTTCGTCGGCGTCCTCGTGCTGATGTACCCGACGGTGGCGAGCTGGTGGTCGCAGTACAACCAGTCGCAGTTGATCGTGAAGGTCGACTCCGAGGTCGGAGGATCCGCAGCCGATGCGCGACAGCAGGCGCTCGATCAGGCGACGGCGTACAACAGGGCACTGGTCGGCGGGGCGCTCCTCGCACCAGGATCCCGCATCCCCACGAGCACCGCGGCTGCGCCCGGTTTCGACTACTCCCGCATGCTCAGGGCGGATGCGGATGGAGTCATGGCCCGGCTGCGCATCCCCACGATCGGCGTGGACCTGCCGATCTATCACGGCACCTCCGACACCACCCTCACCAAGGGTGTCGGACACCTCGAGGGCACGTCCCTCCCCATCGGCGGCGTCGACCAGCATTCGGTGCTCACGGCCCACCGCGGTCTCGCCGGTGCGACCCTGTTCGACAACCTCGACCAGCTGAAGATCGGCGACACGTTCACCGTCGAGGTGTTCGGCGAGGTGCTGACCTATCGGGTGCGCGACACCAAGGTCGTTCTGCCCGAGGAGACGAAGGCGCTGAGTGCGCAGCCGGGGGAGGACCTCGTCACCCTCGTGACCTGCACCCCGCTCGGCATCAACACGCACCGGATCCTGGTCACGGGCGAGCGCGTGACGCCGACTCCGCAGAAGGACCTGGACGCCGCCGGTGCGGCGCCGGACATCCCGGGCTTCCCCTGGTGGACGGTCGTGATCGGTGCGGCGTTCCTCGTGCTGGCCGGCGTCGTCACGGCCGCAGGGCGCCCCCGTCGTGAGGCTCCGCGCGAGGCGGACGCCCCCGTCGTGCCGCCCGTCAGCCTAGGAACTCGCGCGCCGCGACGGTGAGGGCCTTGACGCCGACCTCGATCGTGGGGTGGATCTCCACGGCGAAGTACGGGGAGTGGTTCGTGGCGATCTCGCTGTCGACGGTGCCCTGCGCGACGGCCGCGGCGTAGCGGGCCGGAGCGATGCCGCCCCAGAACCAGAACACCAGCGGCACGCCGGCGTCCCGGGCGAACCACGACACGTCCTCGCTGCCGGTGAAGAGGCCGGGATCGATCACGTTCTCCTCGCCGAACGCGGCGCGGAAGGCCGCGGTCGCGCGCTCGGTCGCCGCGTCGTCGTTGATCGTGGCGGGCAGCGTATGCAGCGTCTCGATCGTCGGATCCTGCGTCGCCCCGCTCGCCATCGCCTCGGCCTTGATCACGCGCTCGACCTTGGCCAGCACCCTGGTGCGCAGCGCGTCGTCGGGGTAGCGCAGGCTGAGGTCGAGCGTGGCCTCGGCGGGGATGATGTTGTTCTTGGTGCCGGCGTGGATGGCGCCCACCGTGACCACGGCGAGGTCGTGCGGGTCCACCTCGCGCGAGACCACGGTCTGCAGGCGCATCACGGTGGCGGCGGCCATGACGACGGGGTCGATCGTGGAATGCGGACGCGAGCCGTGTCCGCCGCGGCCGTGCAGCACCACGTGCAGGCCGTCGGACGCCGACATCTGGGGTCCTGGGCGCACGCCGATCACGCCGGCCGGGAACGGGGTCACGTGCTGGCCGATGACGACATCGGGCCGCGGGAAGCGGTCCAGGGCGCCGTCGTCGAGCATCGCGCGAGCTCCGGCGCCGAACTCCTCCGCGGGCTGGATCACGACGACCAGGGTGCCCGACCACTCGTCCCTGGTGCGGACGAGCTCCTCCACCGCGCCGATCATCGCGGTCACGTGCATGTCGTGGCCGCACGCGTGCATGATGCCGACCTCGTGGCCCTCGGCGTCGACGCCCTTGGCGGTGCTGGCGTAGGGCAGCCCCGACTCCTCGACGACGGGCAGCGCATCCATGTCGGCGCGCGCCCACACGACAGGGCCCTCGCCGTTGCGGAGCACTCCGATGACGCCGGTGCGCCCGACGCCCTCGGTGACCTCCAGTCCCAGGTCGCGCAGGTGCCCGGCGGCGATGCCGGCGGTGCGCACCTCCTGGAACGAGAGCTCGGGGTTGCGGTGCAGGTCGATGAAGAGCGCTTCGAGGTCGATCGTCATGGCCCCGAGCCTACGCGGATCCCGGTGCCGACCGGATCCGCGATCAGCGTCCCGCGTAGGTCTCCAGCGCGGGCCCGGGGTGCAGCACGCCGTTCACGATCGCCCGGATCGCGAAGGAGCTGGTCTCGGCGAGCCCGACGGCGGAGGGATCCAGCAGCCATTGCAGCTGCAGGCCGTCCATGACCGCGAGGATCGACGCCGAGGCCTTGCCGATCGCGGCGGTGTCCGTCACGCCCTCCTGCGTGCACAGCTCGCGGAACGCCGCGGACACCTCGGTGCGGAGCTTCTCGTAGCGGTGCTCGAAGAAGCCGCGCGCGGGATGGCCGTCCGTCACCGACTCGTTGGACAGCACGGTGTAGGTCTGCACGATGCCCGGACGGTGCTCGTTCGCGAACGCCGTCTTCACCAGGTGCAGGAACAGCTCGGGGCCGTCGGGGATGTGCTGATCGGCGAGCTGGGCGACATCGCTCTTGTCCCGGTAGTCGAGCACTTCGAGCAGGAGCTTCTGCTTCGACCCGAAATGGTGCAGCACCCCGGCGTGCGTCATGCCGACCTGCTCGGCGATGTCGGCGAGGGTGCCGTTGGTGGATCCTTTCGCGCCGAAGATCTCGATCGCCGCGTCCAGGATCTCGGTGCGCTTGCGCTCGGTCTCGGGCCGCGATTTCACGCGCGCCGACGTCGTCGTGACCATTTCGTCCCCTTCGCCGCTTGTCATCCAGCTTACTCGTCGGTAACCTCACTTCTACTTACTTTCTCGCTAGTAAGTAAAGTTCCCCGGAAGCGAGACCCCGCACCAGGTGGGCGCACGATGGCCGTGCCCCAGAAGGAGAAGCAATGAGGCTCACCAAGACCCTGCTCGTCGTCTCGGCGATCGCGGCCCTCAGCGCCGTCGCGCTGACCGGCTGCTCGTCGGGCTCCACCGCCGGCGCGTCCGGCGGCGGCTCGCTCACCGTCGCCAAGCCGGACGGCGCCGCGATCCTGTCGACCCAGACCAACAACCCGTTCATCTCCACCGGCTCGGGGATGTCGCTCGGATACGACCGGATGATCTACGAGCCCCTCGCGATCGTGAACCCCGTCGGCAAGAACGAGACGACGCCGTGGCTGGCCTCCAAAGTGGAGTGGAACGCCGACTACACCCAGCTCACCGTCACTCCGCGCGCCGACGTGAAGTGGAGCGACGGCAAGCCGTTCACCGCCGACGACATCGTCTTCACGTACACGATGATCAAGAACACGCCGGCCCTCGACCTGGCCGGCCTCAAGCTCGCCGACGTCAAGAAGGACGGCGGGAACGTGGTGCTCTCCTTCAGCGAGTCGAAGTTCGTGAAGCAGGGCGACGTGCTGCAGGTCGCCATCGTCCCCGAGCACCAGTGGAAGGGGATCTCCGACCCGTCGAAGGACCCGGTCAAGGACGCGGTCGGCACCGGCCCGTACACGATCAAGAGCTTCTCCTCGCAGGGCGTGGTGCTGAAGGCGCGCACCGATTACTGGGGCGGCAAGGTGCCGGTCGGCCAGCTCAAGTACCTCGAGTACAACGACAACACGGGACTCCTGCGCGCGCTGCAGAGCAAGGAGGCCGACTGGGCGCAGATCTTCATCACCGACTATCAGAAGAACTACGTCGACAAGGATCCGAAGCACAACGTGTTCTGGGGCGCGAACGTGCTGAGCCCCGACATGRTCSTGGTCAACACSACSAAGGCGCCGTTCAACGACSYSGCSTTCCGCAAGGCCGTGAACATGGTCRTCGACCGCAAGGCGCACGCAGAAAAGGCGCGCAGCAACGCCGGCCCCGAGCTCACCAGCGTCACCGGCATCCCGCAGCCCACGGGCGACCAGTACATCGCGCCCGAGTACAAGGACAAGACCTTCTCGATCGACGTCGACGGCGCCAAGAAGGTGCTCACCGGCGCGGGCTACACCTGGAAGGACGGCGCGCTGATCGATCCCTCCGGCAACCCCGTCTCGTTCACGCTGCAGGATCCGCAGGGCTGGAACGACTACGTCACCGGGATCCAGCTCGTGGCGACGCAGATCAAGAGCACGCTGGGCGCGGACGCCAAGGTGGCTACGCCGGACGCCGACACCTGGTTCACGAACATGGCGACCGGGAACTTCGACGCGGCGCTGCACTGGTCGGGCTCCGGCTCCAACCCGTGGCACATCTATGACGACGTCATGAACGGGGCGTACCTGGAGCAGGCCGCCGACGGCAAGGTCTCGGACAACTTCGGCCGCTACAACAACCCGGAGGCGACCGCGCTGCTCAAGCAGTACGCGCAGGCCTCCGACGACGCCACCCGCACCGAAGCGCTCAACAAGATCCAGAAGATCTTCGTCGAGGACGTCCCCGCCATCCCGATCGGCACGCACCCGCAGCTGGGCGAGTACAACACCCGCACCTTCACGGGCTGGCCGAGCGAGAAGGACCAGTACGCCACCGCCGACCCGACGCAGCCCTCCGCCGTCCAGGTCATCATGAAGCTGAAGCCGGCCGGCAAGTAGCACTGATCGGTCGTTGAGCGACACTTCGACTCGCTGCGCTCGCTCAGTGCGGGTCTCCGCGAGACGAAACGTCGTGACGTTCTTCGAGAACGGCACCGCGTTTCGTCTCGCCTGCGGCTCGCTCAACGACCGGCGTCCCCACACGAGGAACCTCATGACAGACACCCTTCTCTCCGTGCGCGACTTCTCGGTCGTGTACGACGTGGATCCGCCCGTCCGAGCGGTGAAGAACGTCACGATCGACATCCGCCGCGGTGAGATCGTCGGTCTCGCCGGCGAGAGCGGCAGTGGCAAGACCACGCTCGCGTACGGCGTGCAGCGGCTGCTCAAGCCGCCGGCTGTGATCACCGGCGGCAGCGTGGTCTTCCACGACGCCGACGGCACGGACGTCGACCTGCACGCCCTCGACACCGAGCAGATGCGCCGGTTCCGCTGGGACAAGGTGTCGATGGTGTTCCAGGGCGCGATGAACGCCCTGAACCCCGTGGCGACGATCGGCGCGCAGCTCGACGACGTGTTCCGTGTGCACCGCCCAGGCATGAGCCGCGCGCAGCGTCGTGCGGAGGTGATCGACCTGCTCGAGATCGTGAAGGTCGGCGGCCAGCGGATCCGGTCCTACCCGCACGAGCTGTCCGGAGGCATGCGTCAGCGCGTGATGATCGCGATGGCGCTCGCCTTGCGGCCGCAGCTCATGGTCATGGACGAGCCCACCACCGCGCTCGACGTGCTGGTGCAGCGCGAGATCCTGAAGCAGATCTCCCAGCTGCGCCACGAGTTCGGCTTCTCGGTCGTTTTCATCACCCACGACCTGCCGCTGCTGCTGGAGATCAGCGACCGCATCGCGGTGATGCGCGAGGGCGAGATCGTCGAGCTCGCCGACGCCGAGCGGCTGTGGACGGATCCGCAGCACGAGTACACGCGCGATCTGCTGCGCTCGTTCCCGCGCCTGACCGGCGAGCGGGGGGTGGTGGTGCGATGACCACGCTCGAGTTCCGCGGCGTCACGAAGATCTACAACGTCCGCGGTTCCGGCCAGTTGAAGGCCCTGGACGACGTCAGCTTCACCCTGAACTCCCGCCAGACGATCGGACTGGTCGGCCAGTCCGGCAGCGGCAAGTCCACGATCGCCAAGATCCTCACCCAGCTCGAGACCCCCACGCACGGAGACGTGCTGCTCGACGGGGCGCCGATCCCGCGGCGGGGCAAGGGCCTGCGCACCTACCGGCAGCAGCTGCGCATGGTGTTCCAGGATCCGTTCGCCTCGCTGAACCCGTACCACTCGATCCGCCATCACGTGGAGCGCCCGCTGCGCCTGGACCGCGTCGTCCCGCGCGACCAGGTCGACGCCGAGGTGCGCCGCCTGCTCGAGCGGGTGCGGCTGGATCCGGACGCCGTGATGGAGCGGCGCCCGCACGAGCTCTCCGGCGGTCAGCGCCAGCGCGTCGCCATCGCTCGGGCGCTCGCCTCGCGGCCCGCGCTGCTCGTCGCCGACGAGCCGGTGTCGATGCTGGACGTGTCGATCCGCCTCGGAGTGCTCAACCTTCTCGCCGATCTGCAGCGCGAGGAGGGGCTCGGCGTGCTCTACATCACCCACGACCTGGCGACCGCGCGCCACTTCAGCGACGAGATCATGGTGCTCAACCAGGGCAGGGTCGTGGAGCGCGGGCCCGCGGACGACGTCATCCTGCGCCCTCGCGACCCGTACACGCGGGAGCTGCGCGCCGCGTCGCCCGATCCGGAGGAGTTCTTCCGCCGCCGGGCGGCACAGACCACGGGAGGTGCGCGATGAGCGCCGACACGTCCGCACCCGCGACCCAGGCGTCGCCCGCCGCACCCGAGCCGGTGGATCCGACGCTCGTCGGCACCACCGCGACCCGGGCCGAGCGAGGCCGCATGCGCGTGCCCTGGCGCTTCATCGGCGGCAGGGCGGCCTTCTACCTGTTCACGGCCTGGGCCGCGATCACCATCAACTTCTTCATCCCGCGACTGATGAAGGGGGATGCGGTGGACGCCTACATGGCGCGCAGCCAGGGCCAGCTCACCCCCGACGCCGAGAAGGCACTGCGCCTCATGTTCGGCCTGGACCACTCGGTGCCGCTGTGGCAGCAGTACCTCGACTACTGGGGCATGCTGCTGCGCGGCGACCTCGGCGTCTCCATCTCGACAGGCATGGCCCCGGTCGGGGACGCGATCGCGGCCGCGCTGCCCTGGACCCTGGGGCTGGTCGGATTCGCCACGATCGTCTCCTTCCTGGTCGGCACCGTGCTGGGCGCCGTGATCGGATGGCGGCGCGGCGGCCGGCTGGACGTGCTCGTGCCGGTGACGACGTTCCTCGGCACGATCCCCTACTTCTGGCTCGGCCTGATCTTCATCGCCGCGTTCTCGTCGGTGCTGGGCTGGTTCCCCGCCGGGCACGCCTACGAGGTCGGCGTGGATCCGGGCTGGAACGCCGAGTTCGTCGGGCAGGTGCTCTCGCACGCCGCGCTGCCGGTGATCACGATCGTGATCGCCTCGCTCGGCGGCTGGGTGCTCGGGATGCGCAACATGATGCTCACCGTGCTGGACGAGGACTACATCACCGTCGCCCAGGCCAAGGGCATGCCGAACCGACGCGTGCTCTGGCGCTACGCGGCGCGCAACGCGGTGCTGCCGCAGATCCAGAGCTTCGCCCTGTCGCTCGGCTTCATCGTCGGCGGCACAATCGTCATGGAGATGGTGTTCTCCTATCCCGGCATCGGGTTGCTGCTGCTCGGCGCGACCAACGCGAAGGACTACGCGCTCATGCAGGGCATCTTCCTGGTGCTCGTGATGGCAGTGCTCGTCGCGAACATCATCGCCGACATCGCCTACGCCATCCTCGACCCGCGCACCCGGCAGACGGAGGCCTGATCATGTCGATTCCCGTTCCCCCCGAGGTCGCGCAGCCGGCCGCCGGCGCGCCCGAGACCGCGGCTCTGCTCACCGCCGAGCGGCGTCCCGCGCCCCGGCGCACCTTCTGGACCCAGCTCAAGGCGTCGCTGGCGATGTTCGGCAACCGCAAGTCCGCCGCGGGCCTGATCATCCTCGGCGTGTTCACGCTCGTGGCGGTCGTCGCGCCGTGGATCGCGCCGTACAGCCCGACCGCGCAGCACCTCGACGCGACGCTGCAGCCGCCGTCCTGGCAGCACCTGCTCGGCACGACGCACATCGGCGAGGACGTGTTCAGCCAGCTCGTCTACGGCACGCGCGGCGTGCTCGTGGTCGGCTTCCTCGCGACGATCATGGCGACCGTGGTGGCGATCCTGGTCGGCGTGACCGCCGGCTATCTGCGCGGCTGGAAGAGCGAGTCGCTGTCCGCGCTGTCGAACGTGTTCCTCGTGCTCCCGGGGTTGCCGCTGATGATCATCATCGCCTCGCAATTCCAGGATCCGCCGCTGTGGATCATCGCCGCGGTGCTGGGACTGACCGGCTGGGCGTGGGGAGCGCGGGTGCTGCGGGCGCAGACGATGTCACTGCGCAACCGAGACTTCATCCAGGCGGCGCGCGCGAACGGCGAGCCGCTGCACCGGATCATCCTGGTCGAGATGCTGCCGAACCTCATGGCGATCATCGCGTCGAGCTTCGTCGGCACCATGACCGCCGCGGTGCTCGGCCTCACGACCCTCGCCTTCATCGGCGTCATCCCGGTATCGAACCTGAACTGGGGGACCATCTTGTTCTGGGCCCAGCAGAACAGCGCCTTCCCCGACTACTGGTGGTGGTACGTGCCGGCGGGCCTCTGCATCGCGCTGCTCGGCGTCGCGCTCGCACTGATCAACTTCGGCATCGACGAGTATGTGAACCCGCGGCTGCGTTCCGCCGGAGAGCGGGCCCGCGCCCTGAAGAAGCGCGGCATCGATGCGAACGCCGCCGTGACCGCGGTGCGCACGACCGCATCCCCGACCTCCTTCCCCGCGGCCCGAGCAGCCGCCGACCCAGAGAGCACCACCGCATGAGCGACGCCCTGCCCTTCCGCGACCCCCGACTCAGCACCGCCGCGCGTGTGGCGGATCTCCTCAGCCGGATGTCGGTGGAGGAGAAGGCGGGTCAGATGCTGCAGCTGGATGCGCGCGACGATCTGCACGATCACGTGCTGCGACGCCATGCCGGGTCGATCCTGCACACCTCGCCCGAGCGGATCCTGGAGGCGAACCGGCTGACGGCCGAGACGCGGTTGCGAATCCCCCTGCTGGTCGGGGAGGACTGCATCCACGGCCACTCGTTCTGGGAGGGCGCGACCATCTATCCGACGCAGCTGGGGATGGCCGCGACCTGGGATCCGGCCCTGGTGGAGCAGGTGGCGCGGGCGACGGCGGTGGAGGTCTCGGCGACCGGGATCCACTGGACGTTCTCCCCGGTGCTGTGCATCGCGCGGGACCTGCGCTGGGGGAGGGTGGGCGAAACGTTCGGCGAGGATCCGTTCCTGATCGGCGAGCTCGCGAGCGCGATGGTCCGCGGTTATCAGGGGGCGGGGCTTTCGGATCCGACGGCGATCCTGGCGACGGCGAAGCACTTCGCGGGGTACTCGGAGACCCAGGGCGGGCGGGATGCGTCCGAGGCGGACATCTCGCGCCGCAAGCTCCGGTCCTGGTTCCTGCCGCCGTTCGAGCGGGTCGCCAGGGAGGGGTGCCGGACGTTCATGCTCGGGTACCAGAGCATGGACGGGGTGCCGATCACCGTCAATGACTGGCTGCTGTCGGACGTGCTGCGCGGCGAGTGGGGGTACACGGGCACGCTCATCACGGACTGGGACAACGTCGGCCGGATGGTGTGGGAGCAGAAGGTGCAGCCCGACCACGCGCACGCCGCCGCGGCCGCGGTGCGCGCCGGGAACGACATGGTGATGACCACGCCGGGCTTCTACGAGGGTGCTCTCGAGGCCGTGCAGAACGGCATGCTCGCACCCGACGCCTTCGATGCCGCCGTCGCGCGGATCCTGACCCTGAAGTTCGACCTCGGACTCTTCGAGGATCCCCGCCTGCCCGCGCAGAACCTCGGCGCCGTCATCGGCGCTGCCGCGCACGCCGACCTCAACCTCGAGGTGGCCCGCCGCTCTCTCGTGCTGCTGGAGAACGACGGGGTACTGCCTCTGATCCCTGCGACCGCGGCCGCGGCCGCGGCGGCGGATCCGGTCCGCGTCGCCGTGATCGGCCCTCTCGCCGACGACGCGCAGACGCAGCTCGGCGACTGGGCCGGCGGATCCGGCCAGGCGGGCTGGCTCGACGGCCAGCCGCGGGAGATGATCACCACCGTGCTCGACGGTCTCCGTGCCGTCGACGGCCTTGCCGTGCGGTACGCGCAGGGCGCCGATATCCTCACGCTCGCGGAGGACCCGCTCGGCGCGACCTTCCCGGACGGGCAGCCCCGACCGGCGGTGGTGGCGCCGGCCGCGCCTGATCCGGACCTCCTCGCCGAGGCGGTGCAGGCTGCGGAGGCCGCGGACGTCGTGGTGGCGGTGGTCGGGGATCGGATCGAGCTCGTCGGCGAGGGACGCTCCACCGCGACCCTGGAGCTCGTGGGCGGCCAGAACGCCCTGCTGGACGCGCTGATCGCGACGGGCACGCCCGTGGTGGTCGTGCTCCTCGCCTCCAAGCCGCTCGTGCTGCCCGCCTCGACGGCGAAGGCCGCCGCCGTGCTCTGGGCCGCGAACCCCGGCATGCGAGGCGGCACGGCGATCGCCGAGCTCATCACCGGCGCCATCGAGCCGTCCGGGCGCCTGCCGATCTCCTTCGCCCGGCACGCCGGGCAGCAGCCGACGTACTACAACCAGATCCGCGGTCAGCACGGCACGCGCTACGCCGACCTCACCCAGGCGCCTGCCTGGGCGTTCGGCGACGGGCTCTCGTTCACGACCGTGGAGTACTCCGCACTCGAGCTGATGTCGTCGACGCTCGGTGCGGACGACACGATCGTCGCCGACGTCACCGTGGCCAACACCGGATCCCGTCCGGTGCGCGAGACGGTGCAGGTGTACGTGCGCGACGTCGTCACGAGCGCGAGCTGGACCGACAAGGAGCTCAAGGCGTATCGCCAGGTGCAGCTCGCGCCGGGGGAGTCCGCCCGGGTGCGGCTGGAACTGCCGGTCGCCGACTGCACGATCGTCGACGCCGCGGGGATCCGCCGGGTCGAGCCCGGCGCCTTCGAGCTGCTGGTGGGGCCCTCGTCGCGCGACGAGACGCTGCTGGCAGCCGCGTTCGAGGTGGTGCCCTGACGGCGCATCCGACGATTCGTCCGGAATCCTCACAAAAAGGGAGCGCGGAGCGGATCCGCTCTGATTGGATGACCTGGTGCGAACGACTGCTGACGACACCGGCTTCCGGCCCGGAGCGCTGATCTGGCTCGCCGTCGCGACCTTCTCGATGGGGATCGACGGCTACGTGCTGGCGGGTCTGCTGCCTCAGATCGCGACCGATCTCGACGTGGACGCGGCCGCCGCCGGTCAGCTCATGAGCGTGTTCGCGGCGACCGGCGCGATCGCCGGGCCCGTGCTCGGCGCACTCACCGGGCGGTGGGAGCGCAAGGCGACGATCGTGCTGTCCCTCGGCGTCTTCGTGCTCGGCAACCTGATGGTGGGGCTCGCACCGACCTACTTCTGGGCGATGAGCGGCCGGGTGATCTCCGCGCTCGGCGGTGCGCTGCTGAACGCCGTGATCGGCTCCTACGTCATCGCGCGCACTCCCGAGCAGTACCGTGGCCGCGCACTCTCGCTCGTGATGGGCGGGTTCCTGTTCGCGACCGCCCTCGGCGTGCCCGTCGGGCTGGTGATCGGACAGACCGACTGGCGGATCCCGCTGTTCCTCGTGGTCGGCGTCGGGGCCGCCGCGCTCGTGGGGATCCTCATCAAGGTGCAACCGCTGCATCTGCCGCCGCTGTCGCTGCGCCAGGCGCTGAGCCCTCTTACGCGCCCGGCGATCCTGGCCGTGCTGCTGGTGCCGATGGGCCTCATGTGCGCGAGCTATCTCTGCTTCACCTACGCCACGCTCATCCTGGGTCCGCGGATCGGCGAGGGGTACCCGATCATCGGCGCGCTGTTCGGCTACGGCATCGTGAGCCTGGTCGGCAACATCGTCTCCGGGCGCGTGACCGACCGCCGGGGTCCGGTCGCCGTGCTCACCGTCATCGTCGCCACCGTACTCGCCGCCGCGCTGCTCGGCTGGGCGGGGCTCATGCTGCCCGGCATCGCCGGCGCCGTCGCCGGGCTCGCCTGGTTCCTGGTCTGCGCGTTCTTCAACGGCGGATCCGGTGTGGCGGCGCAGACCAGGCTCGCCACGATGGTGCCGCCGGCGGTCGCCGCCCTCGTGCTCGCACTCAACAACAGCGCCATGATGCTGGGCAGCGCGCTGGGCAGCGCGCTCGGCGGACTCGCGCTCGCCGAGGGCGCCGTGCCGGATCAGCTCCTGCTGCTGTCGGGCATCGTGCTCGCGGTGACGCTCGGGGTGCAGCTCATCACGGCGGTGGCGCACCGGCGCCGCTCCCGCGTGCTCGTCGAGGTCGGCCCGATCGGCTCGGGGCCGGTCGGCCCCGCCGAGCCGCCGATGGGCGCGGTCGAGCCCGCCTGAGGGTGCAGGTCTGCGGCGCCGTGACCGAGGCCGGGAGCGCGCATCCGCGAGACTGCAACTGAGTCGCGAGACTGCGCGACAATCGTGCAGTCTCGCAACAGGGTTGCAGTCTCGCGGTCGGGAACGGCCCGGGGCCGGCTCCGGAGTCGGCCACAGGGGCGTGCCATAAGGGCGGTCCGCCGCAAGGAGCGGGCTCAGCCGATCGTGTACCAGGCCGCCGCGTTCGGCGGCAGCACGGTCCCGGAGCCCGGTGCGCTGTGCACCACGACCGCGGCACCCGCGGGGAGCGGCAGGGGTGCCTCGCCGAGGTTCGCCACGACGTGCAGGTCGCCGCGCCGGAACGCGACCGCGTCGGATCCGAGGTCCTCCCACACGAGGGATCCGGATCCGAGCCCGCGCTCATTGCGCAGTCCGAGCAGCGTCTTGTACAGCTCCAGCGTGGAGCCGTCATCGCCCTCCTCGGCGGCGCGCGCGTGCTCCGCCCACTCCGCCGGCTGCGGCAGCCACGAAGCGCCGGTGTCGTTGAAGCCGTACGACGGTGCGGTGCCGCTCCACGGCAGCGGCACCCGGCAGCCGTCGCGCCCGTAGCGCTCGCCGCTCGTGCGGAACCAGGTCGGATCCTGCCGGAACTCGTCGGGGATCTCCATGGCCTCCGGCAGGCCCAGCTCCTCGCCCTGGTACAGGTAGGCGGATCCGGGCAGCGACAGCATCACCGTGCTCGCGGCGCGGGCACGGGCGAGTCCGACCGCGCGGCCGGGCTTGGGCTCGTCCCGCGGACCGATGCCGTCGCCCTGCGGGTTGTCCCATGTGAGCGCCAGGCGCGAGGCGTGGCGCACCACGTCGTGGTTGGACAGCACCCAGGTGCTCGGCGCGCCGACCGCGCCGAACGCGTCGAGGGAGTCGCGGATCACGGTGCGCAGCTCGTCGGCGTTCCACGGCGTCATCAGGTAGTTGAAGTTGAACGCCTGGTTCATCTCATCGGGGCGCACCCAGAGCGCGATCTGCTCGAGCGTGGGCATCCATGCCTCGGCGCACAGGGCGCGGTCGCCGTCGTAGGCGGCGAGCACATCGTGCCAGTCGCGGTAGATCTCGTGCACGCCGGGCTGGCCCCAGTACGGCACGTCCTCCTGGTCGCCGCCCATGGAGTCGGCGCCCTCGTCGGGCGTGTAGTCGGGCAGCCCCGCCTTCTTGATCATGCCGTGCGCGACATCCACCCGGAAGCCGTCGACACCGCGGTCGAGCCAGAACCGCAGCACGCCGCGGAACTCCTCGCGCACCTCCTCGTTCGTCCAGTCGAAGTCGGGCTGGCTGGTGTCGAAGATGTGCAGGTACCACTGGCCGGGGGTGCCGTCGGCCTCGGTCACGCGGGTCCACATGCCGCCGCCGAACACGCTCTGCCAGTTGTTGGGCGGCAGCTCGCCGTGCTCGCCCTTGCCGTCGCGGAAGATGTAGCGGGCGCGCTCGGGGCTGCCCGGGGCGGCCTTCAGCGCCTCCTGGAACCAGCGGTGCTGGTCGGASGAGTGGTTCGGCACGAGGTCGACGATCACGCGGATGCTGCGGGCGTGCGCTGCGGCGAGCATCGCGTCGAAGTCCTCGAGCGTGCCGAACAGCGGATCCACTCCGCGGTAGTCCGAGACGTCGTAGCCCGCATCTTTCTGCGGACTCGGCATGAACGGGCTCAGCCAGATCGCGTCGACGCCGAGCTCCTGCAGCGCATCCAGCCGGGAGGTGATACCGGGCAGATCGCCGATGCCGTCGCCGTTCGCGTCGGCGAAGGAGCGCGGGTAGATCTGATAGATGACGGCGGTGCGCCACCACTCGGATCCGGGGGCGGACTGCTGCTCGATCTCGGCCATGCGATCAGGGTACCGGGAGGGCGGCGGATCCCGGAAACGCGCGGATCGAATCGGTTCGAGCGGGAGTGTGCCGCCATGTCACCGGGGGATGAGGTTCGCCGGCTCCTCGCCGGCGAGCATGCGGTCGATCTGGGTGCGCACCAGCGCAGCGATACGCGGGTTCATCGCGGTCGAGGCACCGCCGACGTGCGGGGTGAACAGCACGCCGGGGGTGGTCCACAGTGGGTGGCCCTCGGGCAGCGGCTCCGGATCCATGACGTCCAGGGCTGCGCGAATCCGGCCGTTCTCGGCGACCAGGGCGTCCGTGTCGACGAGTGTGCCGCGGCCGACGTTGACGAGCAGCGCTCCGTCGGCCATACGTGCCAGCATGTCCGCGTCGAACAGCTGGTGCGTGGCGGATCCGCCCGGCAGCGACAGGATGACGATCTCCGCGTCGGGCAGGAGCGCGGGCAGGTCGGCGAGCGCGTGCACGGCGATCTCGCCGACGCCCTCGACATGCTCGGTGCGGGCGGTCTGCGCGACCGCGGTGATCGAGGTCTCGAACCCGGCGAGACGTCGGGCCACGGCCTTTCCGACGCCGCCGATGCCGACCAGCAGCACGCGGCGATCCGCGAGGCTCGAGGTGAACGCCCGGTCCCACACACCCGCGTCCTGGGCGCGCACGAACCGCGGCAGCTCGCGCTGCGCCGCGAGGGTCAGCGCGAGGGCGAGCTCGGCGGTCGCCGGCTCGTGCACGCTGGCGGCGTTCGCGAACGGCACGCCCGCGGGCACCTTGTCGATCACGGCCTCGTAGCCGATCATCTGCCCCTGCACGAGGCCCACCTCGACGCCGTCCAGCGCGGAGAAACGCTGCCGGCCGAGGTACGACGGCACGACGATGTCGATCCGAGGCGCGGGTGGGGGTGCGGTCATGTCCCAGACCTGGACCTCCACGCCGTCGGGCAGCGGGCCCTGGGCGGCGATGTCAGCGGCGAGTTCGGCGGTGGGGACGGTCACGAGCAGGCTCACCCCTCGAGCGTAGGCCCGACCGTGCGCCTCGGCAGACCAGTCGACCGTGCGTGGAGTACGAGGGATTCGAGCCAGCCTGCGCGGGCCATATCCTGACAGCACGTCGTCCATGGAGGAGATCGGAGCGAGGACTGTGAATAGCACCGGCACGTCGCCTGCGCTTGCGGGCGCTGCGACGCGGCTCGCGCTGTCCGTGGCGATCGGCCTCGTGATCGGCATCGCATTCGGCGCGCTGACCGATCCCGGCCTCGGGCTTCTGCTCGGGGTGGTGGCCACCGAGGCGCTCTTCGTGGTGATCGGCTGGATCCTGCTCTGGCGCATGGACTCCGCCGCGACAGCGAGCACCTCGCAGCGGGACGCCGCGCATGCGCGGACGGACGAGATCGCTGTGGTGGGATTTGCGATCGCCGGGCTGATCAGCATCGTGGTGCTGCTGCTGTTCGGCAGTGGCTCTGCGCACGCGCTGAAGTCGCTGCTTGCGTTCCTCGGCGCGTTCCTCGCCTGGGCGAGCCTGCATCTGATGTACGCGAGCCGTTACGCCCGGGTCTTCTTCGCGGAGAACGGCGGCATCGACTTCAACAACAGCGCGACGCCGTCGTTCCAGGACTTCTTCTATTTCAGCTACAACCTCGGCATGACTTACCAGGTCTCCGATACCACGGTCTCAAGCCGCGCGATCCGCGCCGTCGTGCTCCGGCACACCATGCTGTCGTACTTGTTCGGGACCGTGATCCTCGCCACCACCATCAACTTGGTGGTTTCTGCGTTCTCGGGATGAGCGTCGCGGTTCCGCCCTCGTCGTCGACGGCGGCGGCATCGCCTGAGCCCCGGCGCCTGGGTCTGGGCGCCTGGGCGCCCCGGGCACCCCGGTGCTCCAGTGCGCCCAGGTGCGCCCGTGCGCCCAGGTGCGCGTTTCCCTCCCCGTGTCGTCTTTCCCTCCCCGTGC